>NZ_JAVWXA010000111.1:0-12852 GCF_036662295.1 Stenotrophomonas sp. | reverse complement strand
CAGGCGAAGGTGCAGGCGCTGGCCGCCGACCTGGTCGCCCGTGTGCGTGTGCGTGCCAAGGACCAGGGCGCGATCGAAGCCTTCATGCGCCAGTACGACCTGGGCAGCGAGGAAGGCGTGCTGCTGATGTGCGTGGCCGAGGCGCTGCTGCGCATCCCCGACCAGGACACCGCCGACAAGCTGATCCGCGACAAGCTGGCCGACGCCGACTGGAAGAAGCACATGGGCGGCAGCGACTCGGTGCTGGTCAACGCCTCCACGTGGGGCCTGATGCTCACCGGCCGCCTGGTGCAGATCAACGATGCCACCCGCAGCGACGTGCCCGGTGCATTCGCGCGCCTGATCGGCCGCGTGGGCGAGCCGGTGATCCGCCTGGCCGTGCGCCAGGCGATGAAGATCATGGGCCACCAGTTCGTCATGGGCCGCACCATCGACGAGGCCCTGTCGCGCTCGCACAAGGGCGACAACGCCAACTACCGTTATTCGTTCGACATGCTTGGCGAAGGCGCGCTGACCATGAAGGACGCCAAGCGCTACCTGGAAGACTACCGCCGCGCGATCCACTCCATCGGTGGCGACCACAAGGCCCGCGGCGGCCGCCCGGACGGCGACGTCAACGCGGCCCCGGGCATCTCGATCAAGCTGTCGGCGCTGTACCCGCGCTATGAGCATGCCAAGCGCGCGCGCGTGCTGGCCGAGCTGGTGCCGGGCGTGCTGGAACTGGCGCAGCTGGCCAAGTCCTACGGCATCGGCTGCACCGTGGATGCCGAGGAGACCGACCGCCTGGAGCTGTCGCTGGACATCATCGAAGCGGTGGTCAGCGATGCCTCGCTGAGCGGCTGGGAAGGCTTCGGCGTGGTCGTGCAGGCTTACCAGAAGCGCACCCCGTACACGATCGACTACCTGGCCGACCTGGCCCGCCGCATCGGCCGCCGCCTGCAGGTGCGCCTGGTCAAGGGCGCGTACTGGGATGCGGAGATCAAGCGCGCGCAGATCGACGGCCTGCCCGCCTACCCGGTGTTCACCCGCAAGCAGAACACCGACGTGTCCTACCTGGCCTGCACGCACCGCCTGTTCACCCATGCCGATGCGCTGTACCCGATGTTCGCCACCCACAACGCGCACACCATCGCCGCGGTGAAGGTGATCGCCAAGGGCGGCCAGTACGAGCACCAGAAGCTGCACGGCATGGGCGATGACCTGTATGCCGAAGTGGTGCCGGCCGATCGCCTGGCCGTGCCGTGCCGCGTGTACGCACCGGTCGGTTCGCACGAAGACCTGCTGCCCTACCTGGTGCGCCGCCTGCTGGAAAACGGCGCCAACTCCAGCTTCGTCAACCGCATCACCGACGACGCGGTGGCCATCGACGACCTGATCCGCGATCCGGTCGAGGCGGTGTCCTCGTTCGCGTCCATCCCCCATCCGAAAATCCCGCTGCCGGTCGATCTGCTGCGCAGCCAGAACCATGACAGGACCAACTCCATGGGCGTCAATCTCGCCAACGACAACGACCTGCGCGCCCTGGCCGGGCAGCTCAACGCCGCCGTCAAGCCGTGGCAGGCCGCGCCGCTGGTGCCCGGTGCCGCCCCGACCGGCGCGCTGTTGAACGTGACCAACCCGGCCGACACCCGCCAGGTGGTGGGCCAGTGGCAGCCGGCCGACAGCGCCACCGTGGAGAAGGCGCTGGCCAATGCCGTGGCCGCGCAGCCGGCCTGGAACCGCACCCCGGCCGCCAGCCGCGCCGCCATCCTGGAGCATGCGGCCGACCAGCTGGAAGCGCGCCTGCCCGAGTTCATGGCGCTGTGCGTCAAGGAAGCCGGCAAGAGCCTGCCCGACGGCATCGCCGAAGTGCGCGAGGCGGTGGACTTCCTGCGCTACTACGCCAAGCAGGCGCGCGAGCAGTTCGCCCATGCCGAGAAGCTGCCCAGCCCCACCGGTGAATCCAACGAACTGCAGCTGCATGGCCGCGGCGTGTTCGTGTGCATCAGCCCGTGGAACTTCCCGCTGGCGATCTTCCTCGGCCAGGTGGCCGCCGCGCTTGCCGCCGGCAACAGCGTCATCGCCAAGCCCGCCGAGCAGACCAACCTGATCGGCTACTATGCGGTGAAGCTGCTGCTCGAGGCCGGCGTGCCCGAGGGCGTGGTGCAGTTCCTGCCGGGCGATGGCGCCACCGTGGGCGCGGCGCTCACCGCCGACCCGCGCGTGGCCGGCGTGGCCTTCACCGGCTCCACCGACACCGCCCGCGCGATCAACCGCGCGATGGCTGCCCGCGATGCCGCCATCGGCGTGCTGATCGCCGAGACCGGCGGCCAGAACGCCTTCATCGCCGACTCCTCGGCGCTGCCCGAGCAGCTGGTCAAGGATGCGATCGGCTCGGCCTTCACCTCCGCCGGCCAGCGCTGCTCGGCTGCGCGCGTGCTGTTCGTGCAGGACGACATCGCCGACAAGGTGATGACCATGCTGTCTGGTGCGATGGCCGAACTGAAGGTCGGCGACCCCGGCCTGCTGTCCACCGACGTGGGCCCGGTGATCGATGCCGACGCGCTGCAGATCCTGCAGGACCACGCCCTGCGCATGGAGAAGGAAGCGCGCCTGATCGCCGCGGCCGAACTCAGCGAAGCCGCGGCCCACGGCACCTTCTTCGCCCCGCGCGCTTACGAGCTGAAGAACCTGGACCAGCTGCACAAGGAAGTCTTCGGCCCGGTGCTGCATGTGATCCGCTGGAAGGGCGACCAGCTGGATGCGGTGATCGACCAGATCAACGCCACCGGCTACGGCCTCACCCTTGGCGTGCATTCGCGCATCGATGAAACCGTCGACCGCATCGCCTCGCGCATCAACGTGGGCAACGTGTACGTCAACCGCAACCAGATCGGGGCGGTGGTCGGCGTGCAGCCGTTCGGCGGCCAGGGCCTGTCCGGCACCGGCCCCAAGGCGGGCGGCCCGCACTACCTGCTGCGCTTTGCCACGGAAAAAACCGTCACCGTGAACACCACGGCTGCCGGCGGCAATGCCTCGCTGCTGACCCTGGGCGACTGATCGGCGCTGCTGGCCGGTAAACAAAAAACCCCGCGAAAGCGGGGTTTTTCATGCGCGCTGCCGGGCGCGTCATTCGGCGTGGATCGCCTCGATCTCATTGCGCATCAGCAGGTCATCGCCCAGGTAGCGCTCGAAGCGGATGCGCCCGAAACCGGCGGCATACCAGGCCTCCATGCGGTTGTCCTCGAAGGTCGCGCTGACGTGGCAGGTGTCCTTGAACGTGCGCGCCGCGCCACCGATCTCGACCTGCACGTCCTCGAAGCCGACGAAGGTGTAATCGGAGAAGCCTTCGTACGCCAACGGCTCCACCGTCTCTTCCACATGGTGGGTGCGTTCGCCCTTGCCGTCGACGACGAAGCGCGCGCCCGGGGTGGCCTGCGCCGGGAAGGTCGGTGCCGGGTTGTAGGTCTCGGTCATCACCGGCCTGGACGCATCGCCGCCCCAGGCGGCAATGCCATAGCGTTCCTGGCCCAGGAACTGGCGCCCGCTGGCGTCGTAGTAGCTGGCCGTCCCGATGCCACCGCCGGCGCTGGTGACGCGGATCGCGTCCTGGCCGGTGAAGCGTGCCTTGTCGATGGTCAGCGTTTCATCGCCGTTGGACCAGGACAGGCCCGGGGTGAGGGTGAAGCACGCAGCGAAGTCGGCCGCGTACGCCGGCGCCGACAGTGCGGCCAGGCCGAGGAAAAGGGTGGAACGAAGTGCGCGAGGCGACATGTGCAGATCCTTGTCAAACGTCATGACCCACGCTGCGCGGGGTCGGTGCGGGATTGTACGCGTGCGTCGCTGCGCCCTGCCCCGTCGCGCCGGTCGGGGCGGGCCAGATCCATGGCAGAATCCGGCCATGCGTACTGCCCTGCCCCTGGCCCTGCTGTTGGTCTCGCTGTTCGGCGCGGCCGCGCACGCCGCGATGCCGGCCGAGCGCGTGTTGGTGTTCACGCGGACCGAGCAGTTCCGCCACGACTCGATTCCCACGGCCATCGCCACGCTCAGGGCCGTGGCGGCCGCCGAAGGCATGTCGGCCGATGCCAGCGAGGCCGCCACCGATTTCACCCCGTCCAACCTGGCCCGCTACCGGGTCGTGGTATTTGCCAGCACCACCGGTGATGTGCTCGATGACGCGCAGCAGGCGGCGCTGGAAGGCTTCATCCGTGCCGGCGGCGGCTTCGTCGGCGTGCATGCCGCCGCCGACACCGAGTACGACTGGCCGTGGTATGGCCAGCTGGTGGGCGCGTGGTTCCAGGTGCATCCGCCGGGCCTGCAGGACAGCCGGGTGCAACCCGAACGCAAGGGCCGAGCGCGCGGCAAGGCCTGGCCGATCCGCGACGAACTCTACAACTACCGCGACAACCCGCGCCCGCGCGTGCAGGTGGTGGCCACGGTGGACGAGAGCCTGTATCGCGGCGGCACCCTGGGCGCCGACCACCCCATCACGTGGTGCCATGCCTTCGACGGCGGCCGCAGCTGGTACACCGGCCTGGGGCATGACGAGGCGGTGTATCGCGATCCGAATTTCATCGCGCAGGTGCGGCAGGGGCTGCGCTATGCCGCGGGGCGCTCCAAGCGCTGCTGATGGCGAGCCTGGTTTGATGCGAGGACCAGCCGCCGCGCGGGCCGTTGGTCGGTCATCGGTGTGCGCCCCACCTGTAGCCGACCCAAGCCGCACGGCCATGCACTCGCGCGCCGTTGCAGCGCAATCCGGCATCCACCCCGCTCATGGGCGACGCCGCAAACAAAAGGCCCCGCTTGCGCGGGGCCTTCTGCATTCAAACAACCGGTGCTGCAGCGTCGATCAGAACTTGTAGTTGAACGAAGCCGCCAGCACGTCGCCACGGACCTTGTACTTGCCGGTCAGCGAATTGCCCTGGTTGTTGGTGGTGCCGGCGATGTTCACGTCCGGGTCGCTGGTGAACAGGTGGGTATAACCGAAGTTGTATTCCATGTTCTCCGACGGGGTCCAGCCCACGCCCAGCGACAGCCACTTGCGGCTGGTGTCGGGCACGCGCACGTCGCGGTGCGCGTTGGTGGTCGGGGTCTGGTCCAGCGCGATACCGCCGCGCAGGGTGACGGTGTCGCTCAGCTTGTAGTCGGTACCCAGCGAGACGAAGGTCGTGTCGCGGTAGCCGAATTCCAGCACCGAGTCCGGCTGCGCCGACGCGTAGTCGATGGTGACCTGGTCGAACGCGGTCGACCAGGCGGTGCGGGTGACATCACCCATCACGGTCCAGCGGTCGTTGACGTTGTGGGTCACGCTCAGGGTGGCCGAGGCCGGCAGGGTCAGGGTTGCCTTGCCCGAGGTGCTGGTGAAGCGACCCGGCTGGGCCACGGCCAGCACGGCAGCGGCGTTGGTCGGCACGTCGAAGGTGGCGTCGCCGCCGGTGATCTTGTGCTCGACCTTGGAACGGTAGCTGATGCCGATGTGGGTGTTTTCATCCGGCGAGAACAGGCCGCCGACGGTCCAGCCCACGGCGTTGTTGTCGCCTTCCACGGTCAGCTTGCCATCGGCGCTGCCCGGGGCGAAGCCCGGCACGCGCGACTGCGCCAGCGCGGTGCCGAAGTCGATGTTGTTGCTCAGTTCGATGGTCAGGTGCTCGACGAACACCGAGGCGCCGAAGGACACGTACGGGTTGACGTCGTAGGAGGCGGCAAAGCCCAGGTCGATCGCCTTCAGGTCGGTCTTCAGGCCGCTGTAGCGCCCCACCCAGCCGTTGTCGTATTCGGTCTTGAAGCCGAACGGTGCGGTCAGCGACACGCCGAAGTGGGCCTGTTCGCCGATCGGCATGTGGAAGTACGCGGCCGGGACCGGCGCGATCATGCCGGCGTCGCCGCCGTCGCCGCCCGTCTGGGCCTGGCCGGTCGGCTTGCGGCCGGTGCCGTTGTACTTGGCCGAGAAGCTGATGGCGCTCAGGTCACCCTGGATCTGGGTGCCTTCCAGCTGGCGCATGCCGGCCGGGTTGACGGCGATGATCGAGGCGTCGCCCTGGGCGCTGCCCGAACCGGCGAAGGCGCGGCCGAGGCCCTTGGCGCTGTTTTCCTTCAGCTGGAAGGCGGCGGCGTGGACGTGGCCGACAGCCAGGACACCGGCAATGCCGACGGCCAGGGCGGTGACGCGGGCAAGCGTGGAAGCGGTATGCATGTTTGGTTCTCTCCGGAATTGCGGTGATGTTTGGCAACGTGCGCCTGCGTAGGCCCGGTCCTGACGGACCCGACCGACGCGCCGGATTCCCCTCCCGACATACGACGCCGTATTGGAGTATACCCAGACCGGTTAATGAAACAATAACGGCTGGCCCCCAGGCGGCTATTCAGGCTGAACCCGCCATTTCCCCGCCGCAAGCGGCGCCACGCTAGTCTATCGGCACCCATGTTCGTATCGCTTCCCTCCCGCAAGAAGTCCGCCGTGCGCTGGGCCACCCCGCTGCTGTTCGCCGCGCTGTGGGGGGCCTTCCTATGGTCGATCTCCCGTCCAGACGATGCCCGGCGCACCCTGTGGCTGGACTGGGGTGCCCTGTCCACCGGGCTGACCCAGCCACAGGCCTGGTGGGCCACCCTGCAGGATGGCAGCGTGCTGCGCCTGTTCACGGCGTTGTTCCTGCATGCGGACTGGTCTCACCTGCTGGGCAACCTGGTGTTCCTGCTGATTTTCGGCCTGCCGGCCGAACGCGTGCTGGGCCCCTGGCGGCTGCTGCTGCTGTTCCTGGTCGGCGGCGGGATCTCCAACCTGACCGCCATCTACGTCATGGGCAGCCCGGACCAGATCATCATCGGGGCCAGCGGCGCGGTTTCGGCCCTGATCGGCGCCTACCTGGCCCTATTTCCCGGCGCGCGGCTGGGCGTGGTGATCCCGCTCGGGCTGTTCCTGGAATTCGTGCGCGCCCCGGCCTATCTGTTGATCGGGGTGTGGGCCGGGCTGCAGGTGGTGTTTGCCCATATCGGGCCCAGCTTCGGCATGGTGGCCTGGTGGGCGCACATCGCCGGCTTCGTGTTCGGCCTGGGCTACGGCGTATACGTGCGGGCGGCGATCGCACGGCGGCTGCGCAAGCGACACGGCTTCTAGGGTGATGCCGGCCGCTGGCCGGCTCCCCACAAACCCGGATCGGCCGGGTAGTGCCGGCCGCTGGCCGGCTCCCCGCACACCCGGATCGGTCGGGTAGTGCCGGCCGCTGGCCGGCTCCTCGTACGGACGGGTGATTGCAGAGCCGGCCAACGGCCGGCACTACCTCGTGCGGAGGGTGATTGCAGAGCCGGCCAACGGCCGGCACTACCGGTCAGGGTTTGGTCGGCACGTCCGCCGGCTTTGCTTCCGGCTTTGCTTCCACCTTCGCTTCCGGCTTCTTCTGCGCGGCCGCCTTGGCGGCCTCGGCCTTCTGCTTTTCCAACACCGAGCCGGGCTGCTTCAACTCGGCCAGCGCGTCGTTGATCGGACCGTCGCCGGGCAGCACGTCGCCGGCCTTGTAGCCTTCGCCGCCTTCCTCGTCGCCGCGCAGGTGGCCCGGCAAGGTGGCTTCGCTGTAATCGGCCAGGCTGGCGGGCAGCGCGTCTTCATCGCCGCGCTTTTCCGGTTGCAGCACCACGTCCGGCACGATGCCGGTGGCCTGGATCGACTTGCCGCTGGGGGTGAAGTAACGCGCGGTGGTGAGCTTGACCGAGTCGCCGTTGTCCAGCGGCAGCACGGTCTGCACCGAACCCTTGCCGAAGGTGCGGCTGCCCACCACGCGGGCGCGGCCGTTGTCGCGCAGCGCGCCGGCCAGCACCTCCGAGGCGCTGGCCGAGCCGGCGTCGGCGAGCACCACCACCGGTGCGCCCTTGAGCAGGTCGCCGGGGGTGGCGTCAAAGCGCGCATCGCTGATGGAGATGCGGCCGCGGGTGCTCACGATGTTGCCCTTCTCCAGCAGGTCGTCGGCCACCTGCACCGCCGCGGTGAGCAGGCCACCGGGGTTGCTGCGCAGGTCCAGCACCAGCCCCTTGAGCTGGCCGCCGGCCTGCTTCTGCAACTGCGCCACCTGCTTCTGGAAGTCGGCGCCGGTGTCGGCCTGGAAGGTACTCAGGCGGATGTAGCCATAGCCCGGCTCCAGCATGCGGCTGCGCACGCTGGTCACGCGGATCGTCTGCCGGGTCACGCTGACATCGAACGGCTTGGGCTTGCCCTCGCGCACCAGGGTGAGCACCACCTTGCTGCCGGCCTTGCCACGCAGCGGTTCGGTGGCTTCGATGGCGCTGATCGGCTTGCCGTCGATGGCGATGATCAGGTCGCCGGCGAGGATGCCGGCCTTCGCCGCCGGGGTGTCGTCGATCGGCGAGATCACCTTGAGGCTGCTGTTGTCCGGCTGCTGCTGCAGCTCCACGCCGATGCCGTCGTAGGCGCCGTTGGCCTGCTCGTCGAAGGCTTCGGCGTCTTCCTTGTCGAAATAGGTGCTGTGCGGATCCAGGTCCAGCAGCAGGCCACGGATGGCCGACTGCATCAGCTTCTTGTCATCCACCGGGTCCACGTAGGCCGCACGCACGGCGTTGTACACGGCCACGTAGCGCCGGATTTCTTCCAGCGGCACCCGCGATGTCACCGCCTCTTCGTTGCTGGCCGCATCGCTGGCGCGGCCGGCGGCCTCGCTGGTCTGCTGGGCCCAGGACGCCGCCGGCAGCAGGGCCAGCAGCAAGGTGGCGGTACGGGCTACGCGCATGAAGCACTCCAGGTCGGCGGGGGACGGACAACACGCACTGGGTGCGTCGCCCGATTATGCGCGAAGCGACGATAAATTCCCGTTGAACCCGCGGCGTGGCAGCCGTCTGGCGTTTGGCTGGCTGTCAGCGACGCTGCAGCCAGCTGCCCGGATCGACCGGCTGGCCATTGCGGCGCAGCTCGAAGTACAGCGCGGTGACACCCTGCCCACCGGAGTTGCCGACCTTGGCCACCGCATCGCCCTTCTTCACCGTGGCCCCGGCATCGCGCAGCAGCGTGTCGTTGTGCGCGTAGAGGCTCATGTAGCCGTTGCCATGGTCCACGATCAGGATCATGCCGTAGCCGGTCATCCAGTCGGAGAACACCACCGTGCCATCGGCCACCGCGGTGATCGTGCTGCCGGCCGGTGCGCCGATCAGCACGCCGCTGCTGGTGCGACCATCGGGCAACTTGCCGCCGTAGCGCGCCAGCAGGTTGCCCGACAGCGGCCAGCCCAGCCCACCCACCTTGGGTGGCGGGGCCGAAGCCACCGCCGGCGGCGTCTTGCCCGGGCGCGGCGGCGGCCGGGTGCCATTGGCGGCGGCGGCCTTCTCGGCTTTCTCGGCCGCGGCCTTTTCCGCAGCGGCACGGCGGGCGGCGGCGCGGCGTTCGGCTTCGGCGCGCGCGGCGGCGGCGCGCAGGTTGGCCAGCAGCGTCTCCAGCGCCTTGGCATCCTGGCCCAGGGCTTTTTCGCGCTCGCTGCGGTCCTTGTAGCGTTCGTCCAGGCTGGCCACGGTGGCCGCGCGGGTGCGGCGGTCGTCGGCCAGGGCCGCGGCCTGCTGCTTCTGCTGCTGGCGGGTGCCTTCGAGCGCCTGGCGGCGCTCCACGATCTGCGCCTCCACCGCCTGCAACTCGGCCAGGTCGTGGGTGATCAGCTGGATGCGGCGCGCACGCTCGCGTTGCAGGTAGCGGTGATAGGCCAGGCGGCGATTGGCGTCGGCCACCCGGTCCTGGGACAAGAGCAGTTTCAGCGGCGCGTTGTTGCCGATGCGGTAGGCCGAGCGCAACAGATCGGCCAGCTCCCCGCGCTGCCGCTCCATGCCGGCCTGCAGGTCGCTGCGCTTGCGCTGCAGTTCGTCCATGGCCCGGGTTTCGCGCTGCAGCGCGGTCTCGGTCTGGGCCAGCACCCGCCCGGTGCGCGCGACCTTCTCATCGGCGTCGCGCAACTGGCGCGAGGCCTGCCCGCGCTGCCCTTCCAGGGTGCGTCGTTCCTGCGCCACGTCCTTCAGCTCGGTACGCAGCTTCTGCAGCTTGCGCTCGGCCTCGCGGGAACTCTGTGCCGCCACCGGCCCCATCGACAACACCGCCAGCGCCACCAGCACCGGCCCGACCCAACGGCGCAGGGCCGCTCCGTCGTGGCGTGCGGTCGACGGTTTGTTATCCCGGCGTGAGGAGAAGGCGTTGTGGCGCAAGGGCTTTCCAGTGACTTCAGGCAGATGCGGATTGTAGCGATGCATGGTGACATCCCCACAGGCGGCCTGCCAGCCGCACACCCGACACGAGGTCACGATGAAAGCTCTTTCGCTCCCCCTGTTGATGGCCCTGGTGCTGCCGAGCGCCACCGCGCTGGCCAGCGAAGACATCAGCAAGGTCAACGGCAGCATTCGCGCCAGCAGCGGCCAGGCCTACGGCGACCTGGAAACGGTCAACGGCGGCATCACCGTGGACGACGGCGTGGTCACCCGCGAGATCCAGACCGTCAACGGCAGCATCCAGGTTGGCGATCGCGCCCGGACCACCGGCGTGTCCACCGTCAACGGCAACCTGCGGATCGGTCGCGACGTGGTGGCCACCGGCAACGTGGAGACCGTCAATGGCGGCATCTACATCGACCGCGGCAGCCAGGTCGACGGCAACCTGGAAACGGTCAACGGCGGCATCGGGCTGGTGGAGACGCGCTTGAACGGCAACATCGAGACCGTCAACGGTGACATCACCGTCGGCGTCGGCTCGCAGGTGCAGGGCGGCATCCGGGTCAAGAAGCCGAACTTCAACCTGTCCCTGACCGGCGGCCGCAAGCCGCGCGTGATCATCGGCCCCCGGGCCAGCGTGGCCGGCACGCTGCAGTTCGAGCGCGAGGTCACCCTCTACGTGCACCGCAGCGCCCACATCGGGCCGGTCACCGGCGCACAGCCGCAGGCCTTCGATACCGACGCCGCGCCGCAGGATTGATACCCTCTCCCGGTGCCCCTGCGCACCGGCCCACTGGATCCAGGAATCGATGATGCCCCGTAAACTTCTGTTGTGCCTTGCCGCCACCGCCGCGCTGAGCGCGTGCAAGGGCGAAGCCACCGCACCGACCGACACCGCCGCCCCGTCCGCGCCTGCCGCGGCCCCCGGCCACGCTTTCGCCAGCGATATCAATGCCGCCGACTTCGCCGAGCTGGTCAAGACGCTGTCCTCGGACGCCTTCGAAGGCCGCGCCCCGGGCAGCAAGGGCGAAGAGCTGACGGTCAACTACATCCGCGACCAGATGCAGCGCATCGGCCTGCAGCCGGGTAATGGCGACAGCTGGTTCCAGGACGTGGCGATGACCGAGACCACCGCCGACGAATCCACCGTGCTCAAGCTGGACCAGGCCGGCAAGCCGCGTGACCTGGTGTTCGGCACCGACATGGTGATCGGCACCCGCAGCGGCCAGCCGGAAGTGAAGGTGGACAACAGCGAGCTGGTGTTCGTCGGCTACGGCGTGGATGCGCCGGAGCAGAAGTGGAACGACTACGCCGGCCAGGACTGGAAGGGCAAGACGGTGGTGATGTTCGTCAACGACCCCGGCTTCCACGTCGATGACCAGACCCTGTTCGACGGCAAGCGCATGACCTACTACGGGCGCTGGACCTACAAGTTCGAGGAGGCCGCGCGCAAGGGCGCCGCCGCGGCGCTGATCGTGCACGACACGGCCGGCGCATCGTATGGCTGGGACGTGGTGAAGAACTCCTGGGCCGGCCCGCAGTACGACCTGCCGGCCAAGGATGACGCCGAGCCGCGGCTGCCCGCGCAGGGCTGGTTGAGTGCCGAGGCGGCGCGGCAGTTGTTCGCCGATGCCGGGCTGGACCTGGACAAGGCCTACAAGGACGCCAGCAAGCGCGGCTTCAAGCCGGTGTCGCTCAAGGCCAAGGTCTCCTTCGACCTGAAGAGCACCATCGCCGAGAAGAAGTCGCGCAACGTGGTCGGCGTGCTGCCGGGCACCAAGCGTGCCGACGAGGCCGTGCTGTACATGGCGCACTGGGACCACCTGGGCAAGCACGAGGGTGAGCAGGGCGACAACATCTACAACGGTGCGGTGGACAACGCCACCGGCGTGGCCGGCATCCTGGAAGTGGCCGACGCGATGGCCCACCAGCAGCCGGCGCCGGAGCGCTCGGTGGTGTTCCTGGCGGTGACGCTGGAGGAATCGGGCCTGCTGGGCTCCAAGTACTACGTGAGCCACCCGACCTTCCCGCTGGACAAGATCGCCGGGGTGATCAACATCGATGCGATGTCGGTGGCCGGCCGCGCCAAGGACCTGACCGTGACCGGGTTCGGCAGTTCCGAGCTGGAAGACATGCTCAAGCCGCTGGCGGCCAACCAGGGCCGCACCCTGCACGGCGAAACCTCGGTGCAGAGTGGTTTCTACTTCCGCTCGGATCACTTCAACTTCGCCAAGGCCGGCGTGCCGGCGCTGTATGCCGACGGCGGTGAAGACCTTCGCGAGGGTGGCGCGGACGCGGGCCGCAAGGCGGCCGAGGCCTATGGTCGCGATCGCTACCACGGCCCCAAGGACGAGTTCGACCCGGCGACCTGGAAGCTGGATGGCACCGTGGAAGACCTGCAGCTGCTCTACGGCGTGGGCAAGGAGCTGGCTGGCGGTGATCGTTGGCCGAACTGGTACGAGGGCAACCCGTTCAAGGCTGCGCGCGATGCGATGATGAAGCCGAAGGCGGCTGCGACGGCGACGGCGGCACAGTAAAGCCGCAGTCAGTGTGTGTGAATCAGGAACGGCGCCCTACGGGGCGCCGTTTTTTTATGGAGGAATGTCGACAATGAAACGGCTGAAGTGGAGCCTGGTAGGGTCGCATCCCGATCGACCGCCGTTGCGGCCGCCGCGCCCGGTAATGGCA
>NZ_JAVWXA010000110.1:0-12930 GCF_036662295.1 Stenotrophomonas sp. | reverse complement strand
ACGAATTCGCCGACATGATGATGATCGTCGGCAAGAAGGTCGAAGAGCTGATCGCGCGCCTGGCACAGAAGGCGCGTGCGGCCGGCATCCACCTCATCCTGGCCACCCAGCGCCCGTCGGTGGATGTGATCACCGGCCTGATCAAGGCCAACATCCCGACCCGCATCGGTTTTCAGGTCAGCTCCAAGATCGACTCGCGCACCATCCTGGACCAGTCCGGCGCCGAGACCCTGCTGGGCCACGGCGACATGCTGTACCTGCCGCCGGGCACCGCGATGCCCGATCGCGTGCATGGCGCGTTCGTGTCCGATGAGGAAGTGCACCGCGTGGTGGAGCACCTCAAGGCCAGCGGCCCGACCGACTATGTCAGCGGCGTGCTGGACGAAGTGCAGATGATGGGCGATGGCGTGGTGGTCGGTGCCGGCGGCCTGCCCGAGGCGAGCAGCAGCAGCGGCGACGAGTCCGACCCGCTGTATGACGAGGCCCTGCGCATCGTCACCGAGACCCGCCGTGCGTCGATCTCCGGCGTGCAGCGCCGCCTGAAGATCGGCTACAACCGCGCCGCGCGCCTGATCGAGGCGATGGAGATGGCCGGGGTGGTCAGCCCGCCCGAACACAATGGCGACCGCAGCGTGCTGGCGCCGCCGCCACCCAAGTAACGCCGGGCGCGCCCCGGCCGCCCTGCACAAGGAACCTGCAATGAAGCCGATGGTGTGGATGATGTGGGGCGTGCTGCTGCTCGCCCCGGGCGTGGCACCGGGTGCGCCATCGCCGGCCGCGCCGCCGGCGTCTGCGTCGGCGTCGGGACCGGGCAGCGACCAGGCCCAGGCCACCAACAATTTCAGCTTCGTGCGCTATCGCGCCGACTACGCCGTGCGTGCCGACGCCGGCAGCGTGCAGACCGAAGAGTACGAAATCCTGCTCAAGACCAAGGCTGCGGTCGAGCAGTTCAGCCAGGTACGGCTGAGCTACAGCGAGAAGATGGAGGCGCTGGAGGTGCTGGCCGCCTACACGCTGACCGCCGATGGCCAGCGCCGCGACGTCCCGGCCGACCGCATCTACACCCAGGAGAGCTACTCCAGCGCCTCGGCGGCGATGTATGCCGATCGCAAGGTGCGCGTGGTGGTGTTCCCCAATCTGGCCCCGGGGACGCGCGTGGTCTACAAGACCCGGCGCACGCAGAACACGCCGTATTTCCCGGGCTATTTCGGGCTGTGGGAAACCTTCAGCGTGTTCACCCCGTACGACGATGCGCAGGTGACGCTGACCGCGCCGGCCAACCTGCCGATGTTCGTGCAGCAGCGGGGCGTGCAGGGCAGCCAGGCGCCGACGATCCGTGACGGGCAGGCCCACTGGGCGTGGCGCTACCAGCGCGGCACGCCGATGCAGTCGCAGAACTGGTCGGCCGCGCCCTGGGAGTTCAGCCCCACCATCATGGCCAGCACCTACCAGGACTGGGCGCAGGTGGCGCGGGCCTACCAGCTCAAGGGAGGCGAGGCGGCGCAGGTGACCCCCGCCATCCAGGCCCTGGCCGACCAGGTCACCGCCGGCATCGAGGATCGCCGCGACCAGGCCGCCGCGCTTTATCGCTGGGTCGCACAGAACATCCGCTACGTGGCGGTGTACCTGGGCAATGGCGGCCTGGAGCCGAACGCGGCGCAGAGCATCCTCGACAACCACTACGGCGACTGCAAGGACCACGTGGTGATCCTGGAGGCGCTGCTGGCCGCGCGCGGCATCCAGAGCAGCGCGGTGCTGATCGGCGCCGGCGGCGGGCCGAGCCTGCCCGCGATCCCGCTGCTGGGGCGCTTCAACCACGCCATCACCTACATCCCCGAGTTCGACCTGTACCTGGACTCCACCAGTGCCTACGCGCGCTTTGGCCAGCTGCCCGATGGCGACCTCGGCGCACCGGTGCTGCTGACCCGTACCGCCACCGTGGCGCGCACGCCGGACAACGATTCACGCCGCAATGGCAACCGCGTGGAAGTGGATTTCCGTTTCGACGCGCAGGGCAACCTGAGCGGGCAGACGGTGCAGCAGCCCAGCGGCGTCACCGAGATCGCGATGCGCAACTCTTTCGCCCGCCTCAACGCGCAGAACCGCGCCCGCGTGGAGGAGTCGATCATGGCTTCCTCCGGTTTCGATGGCACCGGCGCGCTGACCCTGCTCGGCGACCCGCAGGACCTGACCCGCCCGTTCAACTACCGCTATGACGTCCACGCCAGCGACTACGTGGATTTCAGCGTGGTGGGCGGCATGCCGCTGCCGGATGCGCCCGGCGCCGAATCGGTGCGCGGCATCTACGCCACCACCTCGGCACCACGCAATGACGCCCCGTTCTACTGCACCGACAGCCTGCGCGAGGAGACCTACCGCCTGCAGTTTCCGGCGGGGGTGCCGATCGTGGGGATACCGCGCAGCCAACGGTTCGACAATGCGGCCGGTGAGTACACCCTGGACTGGCGCCGCGACGGGCAGACCGTGATCGCCCGCCATCGCCTGCACCAGCGTGCCGTACGCGGCCCGCAGGCGCTGTGCCAGCCGGGCGATTACGAGGCCTTCCGGGCGCTGTACCAGGAGGTCCGGCGCGGCTTCCGCGGCCAGGTGGTCTACGGCGACCTCGGCACCGTGCAGGCCAGTCCCTGAGGACGGCCGCCGGTTTTCCCAGCGCCTGCCGGCGGCGCATACTATGCCCTGATCGCCCATTCAGCTTTGCATGGGCACACTGCCTGCCATCCTTTCCATTTGTCCGGATATCGCCCATGCACACATCATTCCGCCGCACGTTGGTTGCCGCCACCCTGGTCCTGGCCAGCGTCGGATCGGCCTCGGCCTGGGCCGGCGCCCGCGATGACCTCAACCGCTTCACCCAGGGCCTGAAGGGCCTGGACGGGCAGTTCAGCCAGCAGGTGTTCGACAGCAAGGGCAAGGTCAAGGAGAACACCAGTGGCCGGGTCGCCCTGTCGGCGCCGCGCCTGTTCCGCTGGGAATACATCAAGCCGCACGAGCAGCTGATCGTGGCCGACGGCAAGAAGGTGTGGGTGTTCGAACCGGACCTGGAGCAGGCCACGGTGCGTGCCCAGGGCGCCGAGGAGCAGAACAGCCCGCTCACCGCGCTGATCAACCCGGCGCTGCTGGACAAGCAGTACGACGTGAGCGAAGAGGCCGCCGCGCGTGACGGCCTGCAGTGGCTGTCCCTGAGCCCCAAGCGCGAGACCGATACCGCCTTCCAGTACGCCGCGCTGGGCTTCAATGCCCAGGGCCTGGCCCGGATGGAGGTGGTGGATGCGGTCGGCCAGCGCACGGTGATCAATTTCACCGGCTGGAAGCGCAACCCGAGCTTTGCCGCCGGCACCTTCAGCTTCGCTCCGCCGAAGGGCACCGACGTCATCGGCGACTAAGCCCGGCACCGGCGCCATGCCGTCGCCGTGCACGCGCTCGCGATAGAATGGGCGCGTGGCCAGAAACCGAACGACATTCAACGGCCCCGATCTACTGACCGTGGATCGGGACAACATGCGCCCGCTCGCCGAGCGGATGCGCCCGCAGACACTGGATGAGATGGTCGGGCAGAAGCGTCTGCTCGCCCCGGGCAGCGCGCTGCGCCGCGCCGTGGAGTCCGGGCATGTGCACTCGATGATCCTGTGGGGGCCGCCCGGTTGCGGCAAGACCACGCTGTCGCTGCTGCTGGCCCATTACGCCGATGCCGAGTTCCGGGCCATCTCGGCCGTGCTGTCGGGCCTGCCCGAAGTGCGCCAGGTGCTGGCCGAGGCCGCGCAGCGCTTTGCCGAGGGGCGGCGCACGGTGCTGTTCGTGGATGAGGTGCACCGCTTCAACAAGGCCCAGCAGGATGCCTTCCTGCCGCACATCGAGCGCGGCACCATCGTGTTCGTGGGCGCCACCACCGAAAATCCGTCCTTCGAACTGAACTCGGCGCTGCTCTCGCGCTGCCGGGTGCACGTGCTGGAGTCGGTATCGCCAGCCGATATCGTCGAAGCGCTGGAGCGGGCCCTGCACGACAGCGAGCGCGGCCTGGGCGCCGAGCACCTGGAGGTGGCGCCGGCGTCGCTGCTGGAGATCGCCACGGCCGCCGATGGCGACGTGCGCCGTGGCCTCACCCTGCTGGAAATCGCCGCCGAGCTGGCCGGTGGTGACGGTGGCCGGATCAGCCCGGAGATGCTGGTGCAGGTGCTGGCCGACCGCACCCGGCGCTTCGACAAGGGCGGGGAGCAGTTCTACGACCAGATCTCGGCGTTGCACAAGTCCGTGCGCAGTTCCAATCCCGATGCGGCGCTGTACTGGCTGACCCGCATGCTCGACGGCGGCTGCGACCCGTCCTACCTGGCGCGGCGGTTGACCCGCATGGCGATCGAGGATATCGGCCTGGCCGATCCGCGCGCGCAGTCGATGGCGCTGGAGGCCTGGGACATCTACGAGCGGCTGGGCAGCCCCGAGGGCGAGCTGGCCTTCGCGCAACTGGTGCTGTACCTGGCCAGTACCGCCAAGTCCAACGCCGGCTATGCCGCCTTCAACCTGGCCAAGCAGGAAGTACGCGAGACCGGCACCCAGGAGGTGCCGTTGCACCTGCGCAATGCGCCGACCAAGCTGATGAAGGAACTGGGCTACGGCAAAAGCTACCAGTACGACCACGACGCCGACGGTGGCATCGCGCTGGACCAGACCGGGTTCCCCGATGCGATGGGTGAGCGGGTGTACTACCAGCCAGTGGCGCGCGGGCTGGAGATCAAGTTGAAGGAAAAACTGGACCGCCTGCGCGCCGCGCGTGAGCAGGCGCGTGCCGACAAGGGCGAGGGCTGATGGGTGGCATCGGCGCCTGGTGGCAGCAACTGGGCCTGGTGATGGCCGGTGGCGCGCTGGGCGCGGCGCTGCGCTTCATGGTGGGCGACGCGATGCTGCGCCAGTTCGGCAACGGCTTTCCGTGGGGCACGTTGACGGTCAACCTGGTCGGGGCGTTCGCGGCCGGCTACGTGATGGTGTGGCTGCAGAGCCGCGGGCAGGCCGCACTGTACTGGCGCGCGTTCCTCATCATCGGGATCATCGGCGGCCTGACCACCTTCTCCTCGATGATGCTGGAGACGCTGGTGTTCGCCAGAACCGATCGCGGGCTGATGATGCCGCTCTACCTGGGCGTGAGCCTGGTGGGCGGGATGGCGCTGGTGTGGGCGGGCGCGCGGGTGGCCGACGCCTGGCGGTGACGGCCGCCGGCGCGGGCCGGGCCGCGCTGCGCGGCACGCGATGCACGAAAACCGCTGAAAATGCTGGATTAAAGTGATGTCTCACGATATCGTGCGCGCCCCCGTTCGCATCCTCGTCCCGTCATGCGCGATGAACAAGACCCCGGCACCTTGGAGCTGACGCTGCCGCGCAAGCGCGGCCGGCCGCCCACGTTCGGCTACGCCATGACCGATGCGCAGCGCGCCGCCCGTTACCGCGCACGCCGCGCCGGGCAGGCCGGACACGCCGATGTGCGCACCTGCAGCGACATGGTGCTGCTGGACAAGATCCGCGCGGCGATCAGCAGCAAGGACCCCGAGCTGACCGGCTTTCTGGTCCACGTGCTGTGGCAGCGCTACCCGCTGCAGCTCAAGTAACGCGCGCCGCGAGCGGGGCCACGGCCTGTTGCAGGTGGGCCAGCAGGCGCCGCGCATCGTCCCAGCCGGCCGGCTCGGCCAGGTCCAGGTCGCACAGGTCGTGGGCGGTGCCGGCCAGCTCGGTCTGGCCCATCAGGTGCAGCGCCCCGCTGATGCGGTGGGCATGATGCTGCAGGGGCGCCGCCTCGCAGCAGCCCAGCGCCTGCTGCATCGCGGCCAGGTCCTCGGCCAGCGAGGCCAGCAACGGCTGCCACAACGGATCGCTGCTGGACAGCACACGGGCCGCGCCGGCCTCGGCTGACGCCCCCAGCCCAAGCACCGCCAGCAGGTGGCGCTCGTCCAGCGGCTTGCACAACACCGCATCCATCCCGCTGGCCTGGCAGCGCTGCACATGCGCTGCCGAAGTGGCCGCCGACAGCGCCACCAGCAGCGCCGGCGGATGGGAGTGGGCGCGTTCGAGCCGGCGCAGGGCGTGCGCCAGCTGGTAGCCGCTGAGGTCGGGCAGGGCGCAGTCGATCAGCACCAGCGTGGCTGGCGTGGCGGCCTGCAGGCGCAACGCGCTGGCGGCATCCTGGCAGGCGTCCACGCTGGCGCCCAGCGCACACAGCCGATGGGCCACGAACGCGCGGTTCACCGCGTGGTCTTCCACCACCAGCGCCCGATAGCCGGCCAGAGGCGCATTGTCCTGGCCCGCTGGCCGCGCCTCGCAGGCCACCGGCAGGGTCACGTCGAATCGACTGCCTTCGCCCGGCGTGCTGGCCAGCTGGATGCGCCCGCGCAGCGCGTGCACCATGTCCCGGCAGATCGACAGGCCCAGCCCGGCGCCGCCGAGTGCCTGCGACTGCGCATCATGGGCCTGCGCGAACGGGCGGAACACCGCCGCCTGCCGCTCCGTCGGGATGCCGATGCCGGTGTCGCATACGCTCAGGCACAACTGGTGGCCGTCGGCGGCCAGGCGCAGCGACAGCGCCACGTCGATGTGGCCGTGCGCGGTGAACTTGAGCGCGTTGCCGAGCAGGTTGTTGAGGATCTGGCGCAGCGCCGCGGCATCGGTGCGCACCCGCGGCAACGGATCGGCAGCCACGTGCAGGCACAGTGCCAGGCCCTTGGCCTCGGCAGCGGGGCGCAGCGCGGCGATGCAGTCCTGGGCCAGCGCGGTGATGTCGTACCAGTCCAGGGTGGGCTGGAAGCGGCCGGCGGCCATGCGCGAGTAGTCCAGGGCATGGCCAAGCAGCTGGCGCAGGCCGGTGCCGGCGGTGCGCGCGGCATCCACCAGTTGGCGCTGGCCCTGGTCCAGGCGCGAGTTGCCGAGCAGGTCGACCGCCGCCACCAGCGCCTGCGCGGCATTGCGCACCTCATGGCTCATCACGCCGATGAAGCGCGCCTGCTGGCGTTCGTTGCGCTGGGCGGCGCGCCGTGCGAACAGCAGCCACGCGCCCGCGGCCAGCAGGGCCGTCACCAGCGCCACTACGCCCAGCAGTTCCCAGCGCAGGTGGCGCATCAGCATGGCCGGCGAAGGGGGATCGAACGGGCGGTGGCTGGCGACATCGCGCAGCACGTTGGCGTGCTGCATCGGGGTGATCGTGTTCATGGCGGCATCGATGCCCTGCAGCAGCGCAGCGTCGGCCTGGCGCGTCACCAGGAACACGTCGCCGGGTACGTCGGAAGGCGCGCTGAGCAGCACCAGGCTGTCGGCATGGCGGCGGCGTACCAACGGCCGGATCAATACATCCAGGCCGAGCGCGGCATCGGCGATGCCGGCATCGACGGCGTTCAATGCCGCCGGCAGGTCCGGTGCGGGCACGATCTGCAGGTGCGGGTAATGCCGGCGCAGCCAGCCCGCGTACCGGCTGCCCTGGACCACCGCCACGCGATGCGCTGCCTGCGCGTCCAGCACCACCTGGGTGCGTCGCGCGTGGCGGACCGCGAGCAGCGCTTCGCCGCTGTAGTACGCCGGCGAGGCGGCCAATGCACAGGGAGCCTCGTGCAGCGGGCCCAGCATCAGCATCAGGTCGGCCTGCTGCTCGCACACCGCCTGCAGGGCGCTGGCATGCGTGTCTACCTGGCGTTCGCTGAAGCGCACGCCCGTTGCCTCGCCGATCAGCGCGGCATAACCGTGGGCCAGGCTGGCCTGGCGCGAGGTGGAGGCGGTGGCGAGTGCGCGGTGCTGGCCGGGGTCCAGCACCACGCGCACGGTGCGCACCGGCGCAGCCGGCGGTGTGGCGCCGACGGGCAGGGCCAGCAGCAGCGCGAGTGCCAGCAGGCAGCGGCGAACCACGCTCACAGGTCCGCCAGCTGGTGGCGCAGCATGTACAGTTCGCCATCGCTGCGCAGGCCCAGCTTGCGCAGCGCGGTCTGCTTCTGCGTGCTCACGGTCTTGATGCTGCGATGGCGCTGGTTGGCGATCTCGGTCACGCTCAGCCCGGCCAGGCACAGGCGCAGCACCTCGCGCTCGCTGCGCGAGAGCACCGCCGGTTCGATCTCGCCGCCAAAGCCGTCGGGCAGGCGGCACAGCCCGGCGGCCACCTGCACCACCGCCATGCCCAGCGCATCCAGGCATTCGGTCTTGCTCACCACGCCGCTGGCACCGGCCTCGATCAGGTTGGACAGCAGCACCCGGCTGCAGTGGGCGGTCAACACCAGCACCCGTACCCAGGGGAAGCGTTCGCGCAGCACGGCCAGCAGCGCCAGGCCCGGCAGGTCATCGATGCTCAGTGCGTAGTCGACCACGGCCACGTCCACTGGCGTGGTGGACAACGTGGCGACCAGGTCGCGGCTGTGTGCGTGGCTGCCCACCACCTCCAGGCGGGGGTCCGAGGAGAGATGGACGAAGGTGCCGTGCCGGACAACGTCGTGGTCGTCGAGCAAGGCGATCTTCAAGGTGCAGGTGGAGGCCTGTCCGCTCATGGGATCTGGTTGCTGTTGGACAAGGGAGGCGCGCTTTAGGAAGTGTTAAGGGATTCTCCCCGTTTGGATGTACGGCAATGCCGCCTCCAACAAAATTTACGACGATTCCTAGGCGCGGTACGCGAGCGCCGTCACTATCCGCACATCGCTTCGTGCAAGGTTTTCACGCTTCAGCGCTGTTGGCGATCCAGCAAACGAATGAAGCGATCGGCCAGTGCATGGACCAGTGGGTCGGTGCCGGGGCGATGCAGCAGCGCGATTTCCATGCCCTCCATAGGCGGCAGGCCATGCCGGCGGGTCAGGGCGCGGTGTTCGCGTGTCATCGCGCGGGCCGGCAGCAGGCTGATGCCCATGCCATCGGCGACGGCGCCCTGGATGCCACTCAGGCTGGAGCTGGTGAAGCTGATCCGCCAGCGCCGGCCCATGGCTTCAACCGCGGCGATCAGGTCGTCGCGATACAGGCCGCGCGGCGGGAAGGTGACCAGCGGGATCGGGTCCAGTGCGATGCTGGGGTTGCGCAGGCTGTCCACCCAGCGCATCGGCTCGGGCCAGTGTGCGTTGGCCACGCGGCTGTTGCGGCGCTGCTTGACCAGCACCAGGTCCAGCTCGCCGTGGTCGAAGCCGCTGGCCAGGTCGCGACTGAGGCCGCTGGTCACTTCCAGCTTCACCTGCGGATGGCGGCGATTGAAGTCGGCCAGCAGCCGGGTGGTGCGCGGGTTGACGAAGTCTTCCGGCACGCCCAGGCGCACCGTGACCGCCACGGTGGCGCCGGCCAGCGCCTGCACCATCTGCTCGTTCAATGCCAGCATCTGCCGCGCGTGGCCCAGCAGGGTCTGTCCGGCATCGGTGGGGTGCACGTCGCCGTGGCCGCGCACCAGCAGTGCATGCCCGGCCATCTCCTCCAACCGGCGGATCTTCTGGCTGATCGTGGATTGGGTGGAGTGCAGGCGGGCCGCGGCGGTGGTGAAGCTGCCGCAGTCGGCCACGGTGATGATCGCGCGCAGCAGGTCCAGGTCGAACAGGCTGCGATGGGGGTTTTCACGGGCGGCCACGGCGGCATCCCCGGTCGGCTTGGGGCAGGAGTTTCACACGCGGTCGCCGTCGGGGCAAACCGCTCGGGTCAGTCCGGCAGTGGTGCGTCGCTGCGTGCCAGGCTGCGCGCCAGGCGCTGGCCGGCGTCGTGCAGTTTCTGCTGGAGCGCGGGCGGGCCCAGCACCTGGAATTCCAGGTCCATCGCCAGCAGCCAGTACACCACCGCGCCGATCGGGCTGGCGCCGAAGGTGAGCAGGCAGCGTGCCTCGTCGATGGCCGCCAGGGTGCCGGCGGAGCCGGGAATCTGCTGCTGCATGGCCGCCAGCGGCGCATGCAGGATCACCCGCGCCTGTTCGTTGTACTCGCCCTGCGCCAGCGACTGGGCCACCCAGCGCCGCAGGTCGCCATCGCCGGGATCGGCGCGCGGGCTGAAGTGTGCGCCGACGGTGGGCACGCCGACGATGCGGTCGATGCGGAAGGTGCGCCAGTCCGTGCGCGCAGTGCACCAGGCCACCAGGTACCAGCGCCGGTCGTTGAGCACCACGCCCTGCGGCTGGACATGGCGCTGGCTGGGCTGGTTGTTGCGGTCGGCGTAGTGCAGGTGCAGTTGCAGCTGGTCGCGGCAGGCGCCGGCGAGGGTGGCCAGCAGGCCGGCATCCACCACCGGGCCGGACGGATCCAGCGGCAGCAGGGTCGAGCGCAGCGCGTCCAGGCGCTTGCGCAGGCGCGGCGGCATCACCTGCTCCAGCTTGGCCAGGGCGGTGATGGCGGTGTCCTCGATGCCGCTGACGGTGCCGGTCACCGCGGTGCGCAGGGCGATCGCCGCAGCCAGCGCTTCTTCGTCGTCCAGCAGCAGCGGCGGCAGGGCGCGCCCGGCGCGGAAGGCGTAGCCACCGGCCACCCCGCTGCTGGCCTGCACCGGATAGCCGAGCTGGCGCAGCCGGTCGATGTCGCGGCGCAGGGTGCGCGGGTGCACCTGCATGCGCTCGGCCAGCGCCGTGCCAGCCCAGTGCGGCCGCGATTGCAGCAGGGAGAGCAGGGAGAGCAGGCGGGCGGAGGTGGTGAGCATGGGCGCAGTGTGTGCGGCGATCGAGGACAGAGAGTGTCCGCAATGGTCGCTAGCCTGTGTCGGCGGTGCAAGCCCATCGGCCCGGCACCCTTATTCGACCATCCACAAGGAGTTCCACATGCCCCTGGTTTTCTATTGGCACCCGATGTCCAGCGCTACCCCGGTGGCGTGCGCGCTGGCCGAGCTGGCGGTGCCGCACGAGCGCGTGCTGATCGACATCCGCAACGGTGAGCAGCGCACGCCGGAGTACCTGGCGATCAACCCCAACGGCAAGGTGCCCTGCCTGGTGGTGGATGGCACGCCGCTGTTCGAAGGTGCCGCGATCCTGCAGTGGCTGGGCGCGCAGTACGGCGTGGCGCAGCAGCTGTGGCCGCAGGACGGCACCCCGCAGCGCCTGCGGGCGCTGTCCTGGACCACCTGGGCCTACGTGACCTACGCCGCGTTGCTGGCGCGCCTGCGCCTGGCCACCCATGACGAGGCGCTGCGCAACCATGACCATGCCGCGGCCGCGCTGGCCGGCGTGGATGAGCTGCTCGACCTGCTGGAAGCGGCGCTGCGCGATCACGACTGGATGCTCGGCGATGCGTACTCGCTGGTGGACCTGGTGGTCGGCTCGGTGGTGGGCTATGGCGTGCACGTGGGCGCGGACGTGGACGCCCATCCGCAGGTCAAGGCCTGGCTGTCGCGGCTGCAGGCGCGGCCGGCGATGCAGGGCGAGGTGTAACGGCGGCAGCGCGCGCCCGGCGCAGGCCGCCGGGCGTGCCGTGGGGTATTCGCAATGTGCATGGAGCGCATGCCGAAATTTAACTGGTGCATGGGCGCGCCACCGCCCTAAGGTGGCGCGTCATCCCTTCGATCCATGCCGCCCCATGAAAACCACGCTGCGCGCCCTGGTGCCGACCCTGCTGCTGCTTTCCGCCCCGGCCTTCAGTGCCGAGCAGGCGGACCTGATCATCCGCCACGCCACCGTGGTGGATGTGGAGCACGCCCGCACCGTGGCCAACCAGGGCGTGGTGGTGCGCGGGCAGGACATCGTGGCGGTCGGCGATGATGCGCTGATGGCCCGCCAGTGGACGGCGGCGCGGGAAGTGCAGGCCAAGGGCCGCTACCTGATCCCCGGGCTGTGGGACATGCACGTGCATTTCGGTGGCGGCCCGGCGCTGGTGGAAGAGAACAAGGCGCTGCTGCCGCTGTACATCGCCCACGGCATCACCACCATCCGCGACGCCTCCGGCGACCTCCCCGAGCAGGTGCTGCAATGGCGCGCGCAGATCCGTGACGGTCAATTGGAGGGTCCCCAGTTGTTCACTTCCGGGGCCAAGATCGAGGGCATCAAGCCGGTCTGGAAGGGCACCCTGGAAGTGGGTAGCCAGGCCGATCTGGACGCGGCGCTGGTGCGCCTGAAGCAGGACCAGGTGGACTTCGTCAAGATCACCGACAGCACGCTGAGCCCGGCGCTGTTCCTGGCGGCGGTGCGCGGGGCGCGCGCCAACGGCCTGCGTGCCTCCGGGCATATCCCCATGGCGTTGACCGTGCAGCAGGCGGTGGACGCCGGCATCAGCTCGATCGAGCACCTGGACTATGCCTACAAGGCGGGGGTCAAGGACGAGGCGGCGATCGCGGCCGACTTCGCGGCCAAGCGCATCGATCGGGCCGAGGCCAATCGTCGGCTGGCGGCGGGCTTTGATCGCGAGACGGCGATGGCCGCCTATCGCGGATTTGCCGCCAGGGGCGTCTACGTGACGCCGACGCTCAACGGCGGGCGCCTGCTGGATTTCCTGGACGAGGACGACCACGCCGATGACCCGTACCTGGCCTACATCGGCCCGCAGTTGCAGGCCACCTACGCCTGGCGGGTGGAGCGCGCCGCAAAGGCGACGCCGGCCCAGATCCAGGCACGGCATGCGTCCTACCACCAGGTGGCGGCGGTACTGCCGATGCTGCAGCAGGCCGGGGTGACGGTCATGGCCGGCACCGATGCCGGCTTCCTCAACTCTTTCAACTACCCCGGCATCGGCCTGCACGATGAGCTGACGCTGTTCGTCAAGGAAGGCCTGACGCCGGTGCAGGCGCTGTCGGCGGCCACCCGCGCCGGCCCGGCCTGGTTCGGCAAGCTCGATCGCTACGGCGGCATCGCCGCGGGCAAGGCGGCCGACCTGGTGCTGCTGGACGGCAATCCGCTGCAGGACATCAATGCCACCCGCACGATCAATGCGGTGGTGCTGCGCGGGCAGGTGTACGACCGGACGGCGCTGGACGCACTGCTGGCGCAGACCCGGGCCAAGGTGGCCGGCTGGAAGGCCGGGC
>NZ_JAVWXA010000109.1:0-13016 GCF_036662295.1 Stenotrophomonas sp. | reverse complement strand
TCGTTCTACCGGGTGGTGCCGGGTTCCGGGGCAGCGACCCATGGGGTCGCTCTACCGGGTGGTGCCGGGTTCACGGGCAGCGACCCATGGGGTCGTTCTACCGGGTGGTGCCGGGTTCCGGGGCAGCGACCCATGGGGTCGTTCTACCGGGTGGTGCCGGGTTCCGGGGCAGCGACCCATGGGGTCGCTCTACTGCCGCAGGTCGCGCACCGTGCGGGTGGGGTGCTCGATGCCCGGGCTGGCGCGCCACGGGTTGATGTCCAGGCCACCGCGACGGGTGTAGCGCGCTTCCACTTCCAACCACTGCGGCGCGCAACGCTGGGTGATCTCGCTGAAGATCCGCTCCACGCACTGCTCGTGGAATTCCGCATGCTCGCGGTAGCTCACCAGGTACTTCAGCAGCCCCTCGCGATCGATCTGCGGCCCGTGGTAGCGGATGCTCACGCTCGCCCAGTCCGGCTGGCCGGTCACCGGGCAATTGGACTTCAGCAGCGCCGAACTCAAGGTCTCGGTCACCACCTGCGCGGCGTCGGCCGACAGATACGCCGGCGCCGGCGGCCCGTAGCATTCGATCGCCACGTCCAGCGCGTCCAGCGACTCGCCCTCGGCGTCCTCCACCAGCATCGGCACCCCGAAGCGCACCGTCACCACCGCCCCGGCGCATGCCGACAGATCGGTGGTCATGCACCGCCGCGCCGCCTCGTCATCGTCGAAGCGGGTGCTGTTGAGCGAATTGAGATACAGCTTGAACGACTTGGACTCGATCAGGTTCGGCGACGTGCACGGCACGCTGATCGTGGCCACCGCCACCCGCGGCTTGCCGCGCCGGTCCAGCCAGCTCAGCTCATAGGCCTGCCAGCGGTCATGCCCGACGAACGGCAGCGCCGCCTCGTCCAGGCCGATCTCCGCGCGCGCACCGCGGCGCGGGATGGGAAACAGCAGCGTGGGATCGTACTGCGACGGGTAAGCAACCTCGCGACCGAGGCTGGAGTCCTGGGGGGTATTCATCCGCCCATTTTACGCCCCGCGCGCGACCGGATCACCCCGCCGGACACACCGACCGGCCGCAACGCCCTGCACGTACCGGTTTTCGCCCCGGCCAGCGGCCGGGACCTGCCGGATCCGGTCGCACCACGCCGTTGCGGTTGGTGACCGGTGACCTGTCCGGGGGTGGGCCGAAGCGCAGCGCCGACCCACCCGCCGTTGACGTTGACGCTGAAGTTGCCGTCCCGCTTCAGCCCGCCGCAGGCGCGGGCCCCCCAACCCCATTCAAATAGTCCAGGCTCACCTGCAGCAGCGCCCGCAAGCCCACGTCCAGCGCCTTCTCATCCAGCAGGAACCTGGGCGAATGGTTCGCCGGCGCCGTCGCCGGATCGATCCCCTCGCTCGTCGCCCCCACGAAGAAGAACAGCCCCGGCACTTCCTTGGCGTACAGCGAAAAGTCCTCCGCGCCCATCTGCAGCGGCGGTTCGTACACGTTCCCGGCCCCCACCACCGCCTGCAGGCTCGGCAGCATCCGCGCCGTCAGCGCCGGATCGTTCACCGTGGCCGGGTTGCCCTCCGCCTCGTAGATATCCGTCACCGCCTTCGCCCCGTGCGCCGCCGCCGTATGCTCGGCCACGTTGCGCAGGTCCGCGAAAATCTGCTGCCGCATGCCCTCGTCGAAGGTCCGGATCGTCCCCACCATCTCCACCTCGTCGGGGATGATGTTGTAGCGGATGCCGCCCTTGATCGCCCCGAACGTCAGCACCGCCGGCTGCTTGGACAGGTTCGCGCGCCGGCTCACGATCGTCTGCGCCGTCCCCACCAGGTCAGCCGTCGCCACGATCGGGTCCACCCCGTTCCACGGCGCCGACCCATGCGTCTGCCGCCCGATCACCTTGATCCCGAACCGGTCCGAGGCCGCCATCAGCGGCCCCCCGCGCACGGCGATCTGGCCCGCCGGCACGCTGGAGAACACATGCAGCCCGAACACCGCCTCCGGCTTGAAGTCGGCAAACAGCCCCTCCTTCAGCATCAGCGCCGCCCCGCCCTCCTCCGGCGGCGGCGCGCCTTCCTCGGAGGGCTGGAAGATCAGCATCACCTCGCCCGGCAGGTTGGCCTGCATCTTCACCAAGGCATCGGCCACCCCCAGCAGGGTGGCGGTGTGCGCGTCGTGGCCACAGGCGTGCATCACCCCCACCGGCTCGCCGCGGTAGGTGCTGGTGGCCTTGGAGGCAAAGGGCAGGCCGGTCTGCTCGGTCACCGGCAGCGCGTCCATGTCCGCGCGCAGCGCGATCCGCGGGCCCGGCTTGCCGCCCTTGATGATCGCCACCACGCCGTGGTGGGCGATCCCCGTCTTCGGCTTCAGCCCCATCGCGCGCAGCTGCTCGGCCACCTTGGCCGCGGTGCGCTCCTCGCGGTTGGACAGCTCCGGGTGCTGGTGGAAGTCACGCCGCCAGTCCACCACCTTGGCCTTCAGGCGGGTGGCCGCGGCGGTCACCTCCGGGCGCTCGGCCGGGGCGGTGGCGGCAAGCGCGGGGCTGGCAAGCAGCAGGGCGGACAGCAGCAACGACAGACGGGGCATCGGCAATCTCCACGGGCGTTCAAGGCGGACCAAGCTGAATGTAGGCCATCAGCGCCCTTGCTGCTGTAACTTTCTGCCCATCCAGCCGTTGTCCGATGGAACCTGCCCGGTCACATCCGGTCTGAGTGCCCGTCCCATCCGTCATGCATGAAAGCCCGCACGCCACGGGTATGCTTTGCACCTGCCAACCGGGCCCTGCCCTCCGCCAGCCTCAGGAGTTAGTTGAATGTCGCGTTTCTGGAAGATCGTGCTGCTGGTGGTCGCCGTGCTGGTGGTGGGGTTCATCGGCATGCACATGCTGGCCGGTGGCAGGAAGGGCGCCGCTGACGCCACAGCGGCGGGCGCCAGCAAGGACGGCAAGGACGGCCAGGCGCGCGATGCCGGGCCGGTCCCGGTCACCGTGGTGGACGCCGCGCGCCAGGACGTGCCGGTCTATGCCAGCGCCCTGGGCACCGTGGCGGCCATGAACACCGTTACCGTCAGCCCGCAGGTGGGCGGCCAGCTGATCAGCCTCAACTTCAAGGAAGGCCAGGAGGTGCAGAAGGGCGATGTGTTGGCCCAGATCGACCCGCGCACCCTGCAGGCCAGCTATGACGAGGCCGCCGCGGCCAAGCGCCAGAACCAGGCCCAGCTGGCCACCGCGCGCTCGAACTACCAGCGCTCCAACTCGCCCGAGTACCGCCAGTACGTGGCCAAGACCGACCTGGACACCCAGCGCAACCAGGTGGCCCAGTTCGAAAGTGCGGTGGCCGCCAACGAGGCCAGCATGCGCGCGGCCCAGGTGCAGCTGCAGTACACCAAGGTCACCGCGCCGATCTCCGGCATCGCCGGCATCCGCGCGGTGGACGCCGGCAACATCGTCAGTGCCGGCACCGCGCTGGTCACCCTGACCCAGGTCCACCCCATCCACGTGGTCTTCAACCTGCCCGAACGCCAGTTGCCGGACGTGCGCCAGGCCCAGCAGGCCGGCCCGGTGGCCATCGCCGCGCTGGACCGCAACGATTCGCACGTGCTCACCGACGGCGGCACGCTGGACGTGGTGGACAACCAGATCAGCAGCGACAGCGGCACCTTCCGCGCCCGGGCGCTGTTCAACAACAGCGACAACCGGCTGTGGCCGGGCCAGTTCGTCAACGTGCGCATGCAGCTGCGCACCATCGCCGGCGGGGTGGTGATCCCCACCCAGGCGGTGATGCGCGGGCCGGACGGGGAGTACGTGTACATCGTCAAGCCGGACAACACCGTGGCCATGCAGACGGTCAAGAGCGGCGTGGAAGTGGGCGACAGCAACGTGCAGGTCACCGAGGGCCTCAAGGGCGGCGAGCGGGTGGTCAGCGAGGGCCAGTTCCGGCTCAAGCCGGGCGCCAAGGTCACCGCGCTCAAGCCGGGCGAGACCCCGGCCGCCCCCACCGAGGCCGAACTCAAGGCCGCCGCGCAGCAGCAGGGCGGTGGTGGCCGCCGTGGTGGCGGGCCGCGCTGAGCGCGCCTGCCTGATGTTCCCGACGCCGGCCGCCTGGCCGGCGTCTGCCCGCTCCAACGCCGCATGACGTAACCGCAAGGATCCGCCCGTGGGCTTTTCGACGATCTTCATCCGCCGCCCGATCGCCACCTCGCTGTTGATGGCCGGGCTGTTGCTGCTCGGCATCCTCGGCTACCGCCAGCTGCCGGTGTCGGCGCTGCCGGAGATCGACGCGCCCAGCCTGGTGGTGACCACCCAGTACCCCGGTGCCAACGCCACCACCATGGCCTCGCTGGTGACCACCCCGCTGGAGCGCCAGTTCGGGCAGATCTCCGGGCTGGAGATCATGACCTCCGACTCCTCGGCCGGGCTGTCCACGATCATCCTGCAGTTCAACATGGACCGCGATATCGACATCGCCGCCCAGGACGTGCAGGCCGCGATCCGCCAGGCCACGCTGCCGTCCTCGCTGCCCTACCAGCCGGTCTACAACCGGGTGAACCCGGCCGATGCGGCCATCGTCACCCTCAAGCTCACCTCCGACACGCGCCCGCTGCGCGAGGTCAACAACTACGCCGACTCCATCCTCGCCCAGCGCCTGTCCCAGGTGCAGGGCGTGGGCCTGGTCTCCATCGCCGGCAACGTGCGCCCGGCCGTGCGCATCCAGGTCAACCCGGCGCAGCTGTCCAACATGGGCCTGACCCTGGAAGAACTGCGCAGCGCGCTGACCCAGGCCAACGTCAACGCCCCCAAGGGCTCGCTCAACGGCAAGACCCAGTCCTATTCGATCGGCACCAACGACCAGCTCACCAGCGCGGCCGACTACCGCGACACCATCATCAGCTACAAGAACGGCCGCCCGGTGCGGCTGTCGGACGTGGCCGAGGTGATCGACGGGGTGGAGAACGACCAGCTCGCCGCCTGGGCCGATGGCAAGCCGGCGGTGCTGCTGGAAGTACGCCGCCAGCCCGGCGCCAACATCGTGCAGACCGTCGAGCGCATCCGCGGCCTGCTGCCGCAGCTGCAGGGCGTGCTGCCGGCCGACGTGCACCTGGAGGTCTTCTCCGACCGCACCGAGACCATCCGCGCCTCGGTGCACGAGGTGCAGTTCACCCTGATCCTCACCATCGGCCTGGTGGTGGCGGTGATCTTCGTGTTCCTGCGCCGGCTGTGGGCCACCATCATTCCCTCGGTGGCCGTGCCGCTGTCGCTGGCCGGCACCTTCGGGGTGATGGCCTTTGCCGGCATGTCGCTGGACAACCTGTCGCTGATGGCGCTGGTGGTGGCCACCGGCTTCGTGGTCGACGATGCGATCGTGATGATCGAGAACATCGTGCGCTACATCGAACAGGGCAAGAGTGGCCCGGAGGCGGCCGAGATCGGCGCCCGCCAGATCGGCTTCACCGTGCTGTCGCTGACCATCTCGCTGGTGGCGGTGTTCCTGCCGCTGCTGCTGATGCCCGGCGTCACCGGCCGCCTGTTCCACGAGTTCGCCTGGGTGCTGAGCATCGCGGTCACGCTGTCGATGCTGATCTCGCTCACGCTCACCCCGATGATGTGCGCCTACCTGCTCAAGCCCGATGCGCTGCCCGAAGGCGAAGACGCCCACGAGCGCGCGGCGGCGGCCGGCAAGGAAAACCTGTGGACGCGCACCGTGGGCGCCTACGAGCGCAGCCTGGACTGGGTGTTGGAACACCAGCGCCTGACCCTGGCCGTGGCCGCCGGCGCACTGGTGCTGACCGTGCTGCTGTACGTGCTCATTCCCAAGGGACTGCTGCCCGAGCAGGACACCGGGCTGATCACCGGGGTGGTCCAGGCCGACCAGAACATCGCCTTCCCGCAGATGGAACAGCGCACCAAGGCGGTGGCCGAAGCGCTGCGCCACGACCCCGCGGTGACCGGCGTATCGGCGTTCATCGGCGCCGGCAGCATGAACCCCACCCTCAACCAGGGCCAGCTGTCGATCGTGCTCAAGCCCCGCGGCGACCGCGATGCGCTGGACGACATCCTGCCGCGCCTGCAGAAGGCCGTGTCCGGCATCCCAGGCGTGGCCCTGTACCTCAAGCCGGTGCAGGACGTCACGCTGGATACGCGCGTGGCCGCCACCGAGTACCAGTATTCGCTGTCGGACGTGGACAGCGCGCAGGTCGCCCTGCAGGCCACGCGCCTGACCGAAGCGCTGCGCCAGCGCCCGGAACTGGCCGACGTGGACAACAACCTGTCCAACCAGGGCCGTGCGCTCGAGCTGACCATCGACCGCGACAAGGCCAGCGTGCTGGGCGTGCCGATGCAGACCATCGACGACACCCTGTACGACGCCTTCGGCCAGCGCCAGATCTCCACCATCTTCACCGAGCTCAACCAGTACCGGGTGGTGCTGGAAGTGGCGCCGGCCTTCCGCACCAGCACCGCGCTGATGAACCAGCTGGCGGTGGCCTCCAACGGCGCCGGCGCGCTGACCGGCAGCAACGCCACCAACTTCGGCCAGGTCACCTCCTCCAACTCGTCCACCGCCACCGGCATCGGCGCGCAGAACACCGGCATCCCGGTCGGTGCGGGCACCATCATCCCGCTGTCGGCGCTGGCCGAGGGCAAGGTCACCAGCACCCCGCTGGTGGTCAGCCACCAGCAGCAGCTGCCGGCGGTGACGGTGTCGTTCAACATCGCCCCGGGCTATTCGCTGTCCGATGCGGTCAAGGCCATCGAAGAAACCCGCGACAGCCTGGACATGCCCTCGCAGGTGCATGCGCAGTTCATCGGCAAGGCCGCCGAGTTCACCGGCAGCCAGACCGACGTGGTGTGGCTGCTGCTGGCCTCGCTGGTACTGATCTACATCGTGCTGGGCGTGCTGTATGAAAGCTACATCCACCCCTTCACCATCATCTCCACCCTGCCGCCGGCCGGCGTGGGCGCGCTGCTGGCGCTGATGGTGTGCGGGCTGCCGCTGTCGGTGGACGGCATCGTCGGCATCGTGCTGCTGATCGGCATCGTCAAGAAGAACGGCATCATGATGGTCGACTTCGCCATCGAGGCACGCCGTGCCGGCGCCAACGCGCACGACGCCATCCGCCGCGCCTGCCTGCTGCGCTTCCGCCCGATCATGATGACCACCGCCGCGGCCATGCTCGGCGCGCTGCCGCTGGCCCTGGGCACCGGCATCGGCTCGGAGCTGCGCCGCCCGCTGGGCATCGCCATCGTCGGCGGCCTGCTGCTGTCCCAGCTGGTCACCCTGTACACCACGCCGGTGATCTACCTGTACATGGAGCGCTTCTCCGAGTGGGCGCGCGAACGCCGCGAGCAGCGTGCGTTGCGCCACGCCAGCGCGCAGGATCGCGCATGAGCGCTGCACGTCCCCCCGCGCTGAAGGGCCTGGCATGAACATCTCCGGGCCCTTCATCCGCCGCCCCATCGGCACCGCGCTGCTGGCCATCGGCCTGTTCGTGGTCGGGCTGTTCTGCTACCTCAAGCTGGGCGTGTCGGCGTTGCCGAACATCCAGATCCCGGTGATCTTCGTCCACGCCAGCCAGTCCGGTGCGGACGCCACCACCATGGCCTCCACGGTCACCGCGCCGCTGGAACGCCACCTCGGCCAGTTGCCTGGCGTGGACCAGATGCGCTCGTCCAGCTCCGAAGGCAGCTCGCTGGTCTTCATGATCTTCCAGAACGGGGTGGACATCGATTCGGCCGCGCTGGACGTGCAGACCGCGATCAACTCGGCCCAGGCCGACCTGCCCTCCGGGCTGGGGTCGCCGATGTTCCAGAAGGCCAACCCCAACGACGACCCGGTCATCGCCATCGCGCTGACCTCCCAGACCCAGTCGGCCGACGAGCTGTACAACGTGGCCGACTCGCTGCTGGCCCAGCGCATCCGCCAGATCAGCGGCGTGTCCTCGGTGGACATCGCCGGCGCCTCCACCCCGGCGGTGCGGGTGGACGTCAACCTGCGCCTGCTCAACGCGCTCAACCTCACCCCCGACGACCTGCGCAACGCGGTGCGCGCGGCCAACGTCACCTCGCCCACCGGCTTCCTCACCGAGGGCAACGCCACCACGGCCATCATCGCCAACGACTCGGTGGCGCGCGCGGCCGATTTCGCCAACCTGGTCATCAAGACCCAGGACGATGGCCGCGTGATCCGGCTCAAGGACGTGGCCAACGTCTACGATGGCCAGCAGGACGCCTACCAGGCCGCGTGGTTCGACCACAAGCCGGCGGTGGTGATGTACGTGTTCACCCGCGCCGGGGCCAACATCGTGGAGACGGTGGACCGGGTCAAGGCGCAGATCCCGATGCTGCGCGACTACCTGCAGCCGGGCACGGTGATGACGCCGTATTTCGACCGCACCCCCACCATCCGCTCCTCGCTGCACGAAGTGCAGATCACGCTGTTGATCAGCCTGGCCATGGTGATCCTGACCATGGCGCTGTTCCTGCGCCGGCTGGCGCCGACGCTGATCGCGGCGGTCACCGTGCCGCTGTCGCTGGCCGGCGCGGCGCTGGTCATGTACGTGTTCGGCTTCACCTTGAACAACCTCAGCCTGTTGGCGCTGGTGATCGCCATTGGTTTCGTGGTCGACGATGCGATCGTGGTGATCGAGAACGTGATGCGCCACCTCGACGAGGGCATGCCACGGATGCAGGCCGCGCTCACCGGCGCGCGCGAGATCGGCTTCACCATCGTCTCGATCACCGCCTCGCTGGTGGCCGTGTTCATCCCGCTGCTGTTCGCCAGCGGCATGGTCGGCGCGTTCTTCCGCGAGTTCACCATCACCCTGGTGGCGGCGATCGTGGTCTCCATGATCGTCTCGCTCACCCTCACCCCGGCGCTGTGCAGCCGCTTCCTCAGCGCGCATGCCGAGCCGGACAAGCCCTCGCGGATCGGTCGCTTCCTGGATGCCACCCACGACCGCATGCTGCGCGTGTACACGGTGTGCCTGGACTTCTCGCTGCGCCATGCGCTGCTGCTGTCGCTCACCCCGATCCTGCTGATCGTGGCCACGGTGATGCTGGGCGGAGCGGTCAAGAAGGGGTCGTTCCCGGCGCAGGACACCGGCCTGATCTGGGGCCGTGCCAACTCCAGCGCCACGGTCTCCTTCGAGGACATGGTCAACCGCCAGCGCCGCATCACCGACATGTTGATGGCCGACCCGGCGGTCAAGACCGTGGGCGTGCGCCTGGGCAGCGGGCGCCAGGGCTCCAGCGCCCAGTTCAACGTGCAGCTCAAGACGCGCAAGGAAGGCCGCAAGGAAACCACCGCGCTGGCGCTGGCGCGCCTGAGCGCCAAGGCCGACCGCTACCCGGACCTGCAGCTGCGCCTGCGCGCCATCCAGGACCTGCCCAGCGATGGCGGTGGCGGCAACAGCCAGGGCGCGCAGTACCGCGTGTCCCTGCAGGGCAACGACCTGGCCCAGTTGCAGGAATGGCTGCCCAAGGTGCAGGCGGCACTGAAGAAGAACCCCATGCTGCGCGACGTCGGCACCGACGTGGATACCGCCGGCCTGCGCCAGAACGTGGTGATCGACCGCGCCAAGGCCGCGCGCCTGGGCGTGTCGGTGGGCGCCATCGACGGCGCGCTGTACGGCGCCTTTGGCCAGCGCCAGATCTCCACCATCTATTCGGACATCAACCAGTACTCGGTGGTGGTCAACGCCCTGCCCGAACAGACCGCCACCCCGCGGGCGCTGGATGAGATCCACGTGCGTGCCGGCAACGGCGAGATGATCCCGCTCACCGCCGTGGCCCGCCAGGTGCCGGGGCTGGCACCGCCGCAGATCACCCACGAAAACCAGTACACCACCATGGACCTGAGCTACAACCTGGCCCCCGGGGTGAGCACGGGCGAGGGCGATGCGATCATCAAGGCCACCGTGGAGGGCATGCGCCTGCCCGGCGACATCCGCATCAGCGATGGCGGCGGCTTCAACGTGCAGCTCAACCCCAACTCGATGCTGATCCTGGTGTTCGCCGCGATCGTGACCGTCTACCTGGTGCTGGGCATGCTGTATGAAAGCCTGGTGCACCCGGTGACGATCCTGTCCACCCTGCCGGCCGCCGGCGTGGGCGCGCTGCTGGCGCTGTTCGTGACCAACACCGAGCTGTCGGTGATCTCGATGATCGCGCTGGTGTTGCTGATCGGCATCGTCAAGAAGAACGCGATCATGATGATCGACTTCGCCGTGGTGGCCCAGCGCGAGCATGGCAAGAGCCCGCGCGATGCGGTGCGCGAGGCCAGCATCGTGCGCTTCCGCCCGATCATGATGACCACCATGGTGGCGATCCTGGCGGCGGTGCCGCTGGCCATCGGCCTGGGCGAAGGCTCCGAGCTGCGCCGCCCGCTGGGCATCGCCATGATCGGCGGCCTGCTGTTCTCGCAGAGCCTCACCCTGCTCAGCACGCCGGCGTTGTACGTCATCTTCTCGTGCCTGCGCGAGCGTTGGGTCAACCGCCGCGCGCGCCGCCGCGAAAAGAAACTGCTCAAGCGCGCCGCCACCGGGTAGGTACCGACCGTTGGTCGGTGCTTCGCCGCCCCGTCTGGCCTGCACCGCCACGACCCCCGGTCGTGGCCGGCGCCGCCGCCGCGTTTGACGCCATGTAACAAAACGATAACAATTCTCATCCAGCCACGGTCCTGCATCCCACCTGCGTGATGCCCCCGCTGCCGGTTTCCGGCCAGCCTGCGCGATCCAGCCATCGACCCCTCCCCCGCCTCTGCTGAGTGCGGACGGTTCGCCGCTGTCCGCCAAGGAACTCCACCGATGCTGTCCTCTTCCCTGCCCCGCCTGGCCACCCTGGCCGTCGCCTTGTCCCTGGCCTGCGCCGCGCATGCCGCTGCCGCGCCGGACACCACCGCGCGCACGGCCACCGAGCTGGACGCGATCAAGGTCACCGCCGAACGCACCCACACCGATACCGGTGCCCTCGGCGACCGCGCCGTGCGCGATACCCCGTTCGCCATCGCCGTGGTCGGCCGCGAAGACATCGAGAAGCGCCAGGTGGTGTCGCTCGGCGAAGCCTTCCTCACCGATCCCTCGGTGGTTACCCAGGTCAGCGCCTACGCCAGCGGCTGGAGCTCGCCGATCCGCAACCGCGGCATCGACCTCAGCTACGACAGCTACCGCGTCAACGGCCTGCAGGTGTCCTCGTGGGGCACCGAATGGCCGCTGGAAGTGATGGAGCAGGTGGAGCTGCTCAAGGGCCCGGGCGGCTTCATGTACGGCTTCGGCCAGCCCGGCGGCATCGTCAACTATGTCACCAAGAAGCCCACCGACAGCCCCACCTTCGCCGCCCAGCTGGGCTGGCGCGAGCAGGGCATCGTCAGTGGCCAGGTGGACGTGGGCGGCCGTTTCGGCAACGAACAGATGTTCGGCTATCGCTTCAACGCCTACCAGGAAAAGGGCGAAACCTTCAACGGCGGCGAGGTCGACCGCAAGGTCGGCGCACTGTCGCTGGATGCACGCCTGGGCGATGCCCTCACCTGGACCTTCGACGGCGTCTTCCAGTCGCGCGACCTGTCCAACGAATCCCCGCAGTACTACTTCATCGGCCTCACCGCACTGCCCCGCCCGCTGGCCGGCGACATCGACAACAGCATCGACGGCAGCTACTACGACACCCGCTCCAGCCTGCTCTCCACCGCGCTCAACTGGCAGATCAACAGCGACTGGAAGGCCAGCCTGAGCTACGGGGTGACCACCTCGTGGAACGACGTCAACAAGGTCTTCGCCTACATCGACGACCTCAACGGCGATTACGACGTCAACACCTACGAGCTTGGCGGCAAGAGCGAATGGAAGCTGGCCCAGGCCCTGCTGCAGGGCCGCTTCCAGACCGGCCCGCTGTCGCACCAGGTCGTGGCCGGCGTCTCCCACCAGACCGGCCTGGGCTGGGACCGCCCGTACGAATGGAACACCATCGGCCGCGGCAACCTCTACCAGCGCCCGGTCCTGCGCCATGACGCGGTCGGTTCGCGCGTGCTCACCCGCGGCAGCGAAACCGTGCAGCAGGCCGTGTTCGTCAGCGACACCATCGGCTTCGCCGACGGCTGGTCGCTGCTGGCCGGCGCCCGCTACAACGATTTCGAGAACAAGGGCGCCTACCACACCTACCCGGTCACCCCCACCTACGCGCTGATGTACAAGCCGTCCGACGCGGTCACCCTGTACGCCAGCTACGTGGAATCGCTCGAAGCAGGCAGCCGCGTGGGCAACGACTACCTCAACGCCGGCGACGTGCTCGACCCGACCATCAGCAAGCAGTTCGAGGTGGGCGCCAAGATCGAGGCCTCGCGCTGGAATGCCAATGCCGCCGCCTTCCGCCTGGAACGCGGCGCCAACATCGACCGCCTCACCCCGGCCGGCAAGCAGCTCGTGCAGGACGGCATCACCTTGTATGAAGGCGTGGAAGTCAGCGGCGAGGTCCGCCTGACCGATGCGTTCACCCTGGGCGGTGGCGTGACCTGGCTCGACCCGACCTACGACAAGCTCTCCCCGGACAGCGCCAGCCAGCAGGGCAACCGCACCGCCGGCGCGGCCCGCTGGAACGGCGTGCTGCACGCCGACTACAGCATCGCCCGGGTCAGCGGCCTGAGCGTCTACGCGCTGGCCCGCTACTACGGCGATGTGTACTACGACGCCGACAACACCCTCAAGCTGCCCGACTACACCCTGGTCAACGCCGGCGTCGGCTACCGCATGCAGGCCGCCGGCCACCCGCTCACCTGGCGCGCCGGCGTGGAGAACCTCACCAACCGCCGCTACTGGTCCAACGCCGGCGTCGGCCTGCCCCGCACCTTCGCGGTCAGCGTCCGCTTCGACCTGTAACCGGCCCCAGCACACCACCCGGTAGTGCCGGCCGCTGGCCGGCTCCCCGCACACCACCCGGCAATGCCGGCCGCTGGCCGGCTCCCCACGCACAACCCGGTAGTGGCCGGGGCGGGGCGGCGCCCCCCCCAACACCCCGCAGTTGGGGCGGGGGGGGCGGGGCGCCCCCCCG
>NZ_JAVWXA010000108.1:0-13036 GCF_036662295.1 Stenotrophomonas sp. | reverse complement strand
TGGTTGTTCGCCCATCTGCGGGGCAAGGCGTTGCGGAGCCTCGCGAGTGCGTTGCCTTGTCGCTTGGGGCGGGTACGGGCGGGGGTGCGGGACACGCCGTAAACACGTCCTTGTGGGCTCGCATACGCCATCCATGGCGTATGACGGTCCCGCACCCCCACCCGTACCCGCCCTTGGACAGTGGACCGGTGCGCACAGAAAAAGCCGGTAGTGCCGGCCGCTGACCGGCATCCCACAGCCACCCTCGTTCTCCATGCCCCCGACCAACGGCCAGTGCGAAGGCTGTTGCTTTACCGTCGGCTACCGGCAAACAGGCCTCTGATTCCAATTTGTTCTAAGACACAAGAATGAACGGTTGATGTACGCGCCGCCCTGTCGACCGGACACGGCAAGACAGGCCAACCGGGCCATTCATATCGTTGCATTCGCAACTAAATTCCGTTCAATCAACAACTTGGCCAAATTAACCCGCCGATTGCCGTGGCGCAATCGGCTTTGCGGAATTTGTCTTTATGACGCGGTGATGAACAGTTGACAGGGCAAGTTAAGCTCGTGTTAACTTCGAGTCATCGGCTTGTGAAGCTGATCACAGGGGGGCAGCAGTCGGGGCCCGTCGGACGCAAAAGGGTGTCGGATCCGGCCAAGAGGCTACATCCCGCCACTTGGCACATAGAACTGATTTCAAGGGGAACTATTCATGGCAAATCGCAATCTGCTCAGCCGCAACCCGCTGAGCTTTGCGCTGACATCGGCGCTGGTCGTTTCGGCCGTCGCTCCGGCGTTCGCACAGGAAGCGGGCAACGAGGTGGGCGGCAAGAACGCCACCAACCTGGACCGCGTCTCCGTCGTCGGCTCGCGCATCAAGCGCTCGGAAGTCGAAGGCCCGGCGCCGGTGACCGTGATCACCCGTACCGACATCGACCGCGAAGGTTTCCAGACCGTCGGCGACATGCTGCAGACGCTGACCCAGAACACCACCTCTTCGTTCACCGGCGACCTGGCCGTGACCGGCTTCACCCCCAACGCGCAGGTCGTCAACCTGCGCAACCTGGGCCCCGGCTACACGCTGACCCTGGTCAACGGTCGTCGCCCGGCGCAGTACCCGCAGCCGTACAACCGCGACAACAACGTCGCCAACATCAACTCCATCCCCAGCAGCATCGTGGAGCGCGTTGAAGTGCTGACCGGCGGCGCCTCGGCCATTTACGGCTCCGACGCGGTCGCCGGCGTGGTCAACATCGTGCTGCGCGAGCATTACGACGGCAACCTGGTCCGCCTGACCACCGGCACCACCGCCGAGGGCGGCGGTGACACGGTCAACCTGGAACTGACCGGCGGCCGTACCGGCGAGCGTTGGAGCGCGGTGTGGGCCCTGCAGTACAGCGATCGCGAGGCGGTCTACGCCAACCAGCGCAAGTGGCTCTCCGACCAGCGTGAAGGGCCGCTGGGCTCGACCGCCAACCCGGGCCTGTCGCTGATCGCCATCCGCGGCCTGACCTCGGCCAACGGCCTGGTCAACCAGAATGCCTACTACCCGGGCCAGGCCAAGTGCGATGCACTGGGCTTCACCACGGTGACCACCGCCGCCCGTGGCACCTACTGCGGCTCGTACGACAGCAACGCCGCGCGCTCGATCTCCAACCAGCGCCAGTTCTACTCGGCCTACGGCTACGGCACGTTCGACTTCACCGACACCACCCAGGGCTGGGCCAGCGTCAACTACTACACCACCAGCGCCAAGGCCAGCGCCGGCACGGAGTTCTGGGGCACCTCGGGCGACAAGTTCAACATCCTGTCCAACGGCGCCACCAGCGCGTACTACTACGATGCCGGCCTGCGCGACATCGTGCAGCTGCAGCGCGTCTTCACCGCCAACGAGCTGGGCGGCAATGATGCGGCCAGCACCAAGTACGACGAGTACACCTACGACTTCGCCGCCGGCGTGCGTGGCACCATCGCCGACCGCTTCGACTGGGAAGCCACCGGTGGCTACGGCTACTACAACTACAAGATGGACCGCCCGCGCCTGCTCGCGCAGTCGGTGCATGATTACTTCCTGGGCCCGGTGCTGGGCTACAGCAACGCCGGCGGCACCGGTGCGGGCGTCTACCCGATCCACCGCCTGAACCTGGATCGCTGGTCCTCGCCGATCACCCCGGAGATCTACCAGTCCTTCGCGACCCGCGTGATCAACCGCTCCGAAACCAGCGTGGCCAACGCCGCCTTCAACATCAGCGGCGACCTGTTCGAACTGCCGGCCGGTGCCGTTGGCTTCGCCAGCGTGCTGGAATGGAACCGCCAGAAGATGGACATGGTGAGCGATCCGCGCACCGACCAGCTGCGTCCGATCGATGGCCAGACCATCTACAACCTCACCAGCTCCGGTGAGACCCACGGCACCCGCGACCGCTACGCGGTGGGCGCCGAGTTCCGCGTGCCGATCTTCAGCAATTTGAATGTCAACGCCGCGGCGCGCTACGACAAGTACGACGACATCTCCTCGGTCGATGCGTCCACCACCTACAACCTGGGCCTGGAATGGCGTCCGTTCAGCAACCTGCTGGTCCGCGGCAGCTATGCCACCAGCTTCCGTGCGCCGGACATGCAGCTGATCTACGCCGCCGGTGCCGCCTCCTATACCACCGAGCTGGATGAGTACGCCTGCCGTTCCGGTACCGGTCCGGGCGCTGCCCAGGGCCCGCGTACCCGCACCCAGTGCAACACCCCGACCAGCGATCCGACCAAGTACTCGGTGCAGACCCTGGTGGCCGGCAACCCGAACCTGACCGAAGAAAAGGGCAAGTCGTGGGGCGCAGGCTTCGTGTGGGACGTCACCGATGGCATGTCGCTGACGGTTGACTACTACCGCATCCGCCTGGAAGACGCCGCTGCCCAGCTGAGCAACGACTACCTGCTGCGCGCCGAAGCGGCTTGCCGCCTGGGCACCGCCAGCGATGGTCGCTCGGTGCCGAGTGCCTCGGTCTGCGACAACGTGCTGGGCCTGATCACCCGTACCAACCTGCCCGGCTCGCCGGACGACGGCCGCATCCAGCGCATCAACAACGCCTACATCAACACCGCCCTGCAGGACACCAGCGGTATCGATGCAAGCTACAAGTACACGCTGGACACCGACCGCTGGGGCCGCTTCAACGTTGACCTGGGTTACTCGCTGACCCTGACCAACAAGTACCAGCAGACCGCCGACGACGACCTGATCGACTACCGCGACCTGCCGCCGGAGTACTTCAACCCCGAGCGCAGCCGCGCCCGCGGCAGCCTGACCTGGACCAAGGGCGACTGGGCCACCACCGTGTTCGGTACCCGTTACGGCTCGGCCTTCAGCTTCGCCGAAGCCGATGGCACCAACGCCGCCGGCGGTGCCTACTCGCGTCGCCTGGAACCCTACTTCCTGTGGAACCTGAGCGTGGGCAAGAAGTTCGGCGAGAACGTGCTGGCCACCTTCCAGGTCGTCAACGTGTTCGACAACCAGTACCGCAAGGACAACAGCAACACGACCTACCCGTTCTACGACCCGTTCATCGGCGCAGACCCGCTGGGCCGTCGCTTCTACGTGAGCCTGCAGTACAAGTTCTGATCCTCGCTGCATGAGGTAGGAACGCATGGGAAAGCCCGGACCTGAACCGGGCTTTCCTTTTTTTTGAACCCGGCCGTCATCACCGCCGGCCAGGACAAGGACCCCTGATCATGAAGAAGACCTCGCTGTTGGCGCCGCTGGCACTCGCACTCGCCGCCGCCCTGCCCGCCACCGTACTGGCCGCCCCGGCGGGCGCGCCGGCGGCCTATTCGATCGAAGACTTCGCCAAGCACGCCAGCTACAGCTCGGCCAGGATCTCCCCCAACGGCGACTACCTCGCCATCAGCGTGGACCTGGGCGACCAAGACGTGCTGACCATCCTGCGCACCAGCGACCTGAAGGTACTCAAGGTCAACCAGCTGCCGGACAAGAAGAGCGTGGGCAGCTTCCACTGGATATCGCCGGAACGGCTGATGTTCAACGCGGTCAAGAAGCAGGGTGGCTATGCCCAGCCCTTCCCCACCGGGGAATGGTTCGCGGTCAACGCCGACGGCAGCCTGGCCCGCCCGGTGATCTTCTACGGCACCCGCGATGCCACCCAGCGCGGCAAGAGCGTGGGCAACGAGTCCTACTCGCTGCTGGACACGCTGCGCGGCGATGACCAGAACGTGATCATGCAGGTGCGTTACCCGCGCTCGTCCGAAGGCGCGGGCACCCAGGTGGTCAGCGTGGACACCATCAGCGGCCGGCGTACGCCGATGGCGCGCGCGCCCAAGGAAAACTGCGATATCGCGCTCGATGCGGCCAAGGAGCCGCGCTTTGCGGTGTGCAGCTCCAGCCGCGACGAAACCGGCGAGTACGACGAGCGCAGCGAGCTGTATCGCCGTGACGGCGCCAACTGGACCCTGATCAACGCCTCCAAGGCCGATGGCCAGCACCTGCGCGTGCTGCGCACCACCGCCGATGGCACCGTGTACGCCGAGCAGGACGATGGCAAGGCGCCGCCGGCAGTCGGCACGCTGGACACGGCCACCGGGCAGTTCCACCGCCTCTTCCAGGATCCGGTCACCGACGTCTCGCAGCTGATGTGGAGCACCGATGACACCCGCCTGGTGGGCGTGGTCAACCAGGCCGGCTCGCCCAAGGTGACCCTGATCGACGAAGACCACCCCGATGCGGCGCTGTACCAGTCGCTGAGCGAGGCCTTCCCCAACCAGATGGTGCAGTTCTCCAGCTATACCGATGACGGCAAGAAGATCCTGGTCTCGGTCTACAGCGACACCAACCCCGGCGAGCTGTACCTGTTCGACCGCACCACCGGGCAGGCACGGTTCCTGCTGCAGGGCCGCGACTGGCTCGATCCCAAGCGCATGGCCACCGTCCGTTCGTTCAGCGTCAAGGCACGCGATGGCCGCCAGCTCTACGGCTACCTGACCGTGCCCAAGGGCGCGGAGGGCAAGCCGCTGCCGATGATCGTCAACCCGCATGGTGGCCCGATCGGCCCGCGCGACAACTGGGGCTTCAACCCCGAAGCGCAGCTGCTGGCCAGCCGCGGCTATGCGGTGCTGCAGGTCAACTTCCGCGGCTCGGGCGGGTTCGGCAAGGGCTTCGAGGAGGCCGGCCACCGGCAATGGGCCGACGGCATCCAGAACGACATCCTCGATGCCACCCACTGGGCGATCGACCAGGGCGTGGCCGACAAGGACCGCCTGTGCATCTACGGGGGCAGCTTCGGCGGCTATTCGGCGCTGATGGCGCCGATCCGTGAGCCGGGCCTGTTCAAGTGCGCGTTCGGCTACGTCGGCGTGTACGACGTGGACATGCTGTTCACCAAGGGCGACATCCCGCAGCGCGAGGCGGGCCTGCGCTACCTGCGCCGCACCCATGGCGTGGACCCGGCCGAACGGGCCAAGGCCTCCCCGGCCCGGCGCGCCGCCGAGGTGCGCATCCCGGTGTACCTGGCCGCCGGCGCACGCGACATGCGCGCGGTGCCCGAGCAGACCGAGCTGATGGCCAAGGCGCTGACCGAGGCCGGCAATCCGCCGGAGGGCGTGATCATCCAGTCCGGGGAAATGCACGGCTTCTACGGCGTGCCGGCGCGGGTCAGCCTGTATACGAAGATGCTCGAGTTCTTTGACCGCCATATCGGAAGTTCGAAGGCGCGCTGAGTAAACTGTGGCGGCGGGCAGCCCGGTGGCTGCCCGCCCTGCCGTTTGGTCTAGTGACCTACGCCCCATGCGTCCGGCCCATGCACGGATGAGCATGTCACCCAGGTTTTCCGCATGGGACGATCAAGGAACGATGCACATGAACACACCCCGCTACCTGCTGGCCGCACTGACCGTGGCGCTGCTGCTGCCCGGCCTGGCGCACGCCGCGCCGCCGGCCACCCGCGCCAAGGCCGCCGCCGCGCCCAGCGACCCCACCGACGACCCGGTGATGATCACGGCCGGCTTCCTCAACGGCCACCCGGACCTGCGCTTCCGCATGCTCGGGATGGAGAAGCTGCGCGGCAACGACCAGGTGGCCGCCTTCGGGTTCTTCCAGCGCGCCGGTTTCTACTCGGACAAGGTGTCCCAGGCGATGGTGGCCGAGATGCTCTGGAATGGCACCGGCGTGACGGCCAACAAGCCGTTGGCCTATGCCTGGATGGATCTGGCCGCCGAGCGTGGCTACAAGGGCTTTGTCGAGCTGCGCGAACGCTATTGGGCGGCCCTGGATGCGGCCGGCCAGCAGCAGGCCGTCGCCGAGGGCGAAGCGGTCTATGCGCGCTTCGGCGATGACGCGGCCATGCCGCGCCTGAGCCAGGCGATGCGCCGCGAACAGCGCCGCATGACCGGCAGCCGCACCGGCTTCGCCGGCAACCTCAAGATCTACGTGCCCGGCCCCAATGGCGTGGACGAGCAGATCGACGGCTCCAAGTTCTACGACGAGCGCTACTGGGACCCGGACAAGTACCGCCAGTACCAGGACAGCATCTGGATGACCCCGCGCGTGGGCCGCGTGGACGTCGGCACGGCCACCACCGTTACCACCGATCCGGACCGCAGCTCGCGCATCCCCGACGTCGCCCCGCAGGCCGACGCGGTCGAGCCGCAGACCGAGGACGTCCAGCCCAAGCTCGACCGGCCCTGACCGCATGGCCGCCGCGCCTGCGGCGGCCACCTCACCCGCGCAGGATCACCTGCGCGGCGTTGTGCCCCGGCGCACCGGTCACCCCGCCGCCGGGATGGCTGCCGGACCCGCACAGGAACAACCCGGGCAGCGCGCCGCGGTAGTCCGCCTGGCCCAGCATCGGGCGGGCGCTGAACAGCTGGTTGAGGCTGAGCGCGCCGTGGAAGATGTCGCCCCCCACCAGGCCGAAGATGCGCTCCAGGTCCAGCGGGCTGAGCACCTGCCGCCCCAGCACCGAGGCGGCGAATCCGGGCGCGTGCTGCTCCACGGTGGCGATCATCAGGTCGGCCACCTCCTCGCGGTGATCGTCCCAGTGCCGGCCGTCGGGCAGTTGCGGGGCCACGTGCTGGCAGAACAGGCTGGCCACGTGCTGGCCCGGCGGCGCCAGCGAATCGTCCAGGGTGCTGGGGATGAGCATCTCCACGATCGGCGCGCGCGACCAGCCGCGCATGCGCGCGTCATGCCAGGCGCGATCCATGTAATCCAGCGAGGGGGCGATGATGATGCCGGCGGTGAGGTGGTCGCCCGGCCCGGGCAGGCAGCGGAAATCGGGCAGCCGCGACAGCGCCACGTTCATCCGGAACGTGCCGGAGCCGCAGCGCCAATGCGCCATCCGCTCACGGGTGGGCGCGGGCACCTCCGCGCTGTCCAGCAGCTGTTCGTAGAGCAGTTTCGGGTTGACGTTGGACACCACCGCGCGGGCGGTGATGCGCTCGCCCTGCTGGGTCTCCACCCCGACCACGCGGCCGCCCTCGACCAGCACCCGGCGCACCCCGGCATCGGTGCGGATCTGTGCCCCGGCCGCGGTCGCCGCGCGCGCCATCGCCTGGGTGATCGCGCCCATGCCGCCGATCGCATGGCCCCACGCGCCCTTGACCCCGTTGCTCTGGCCAAAGGCATGGTGCAGCAGCACGTAGGCGGTGCCCGGCGCATACGGGCTGGCGTAGTTGCCCACCACCCCGTCGAACCCGAACAGCGCCTTGATCGGCTCGCTCTCGAACCAGCGGTCCAGGTACTCGGCCGCCGAGATCGTGAACAGGTCCATCAGCTCCTGGCGCAATGCCGGCGACAACGCATGCAGGCGACGCCCGAGCTGCCCTGCCCGCCACAGCTCGGGCAGCGCCTGCAGCCAGCCGCCGTCGGTCACGTTGGGCGGCGCCTCCAGCGCCAGCGCGCGCAGCACATCGGCAAACACCTCCAGGCGCTGCTCGTACCGTGGCAGCTGGCGGGCGTCGCGGGCGGAGAAGCGCTGCAGCTCGGCCTGGGTGAGCCCGCCGCCGGCCAGCAGGTACTGGCCCTGCGGCAGCGGCAGGAAATTGTTGATCCGGCGCGGCACCACGCGCAGCCCGTGCGCGGCCAGGTCCAGGTCGGCGATCACCTTGGGCTGCAGCAGCGAGACGGTGTAGGCGGCCACAGAATTGCGGAAGCCCGGGTGGAAGGTCTCGGTGACGGCCGCCCCGCCGACCACCCCGCGCCGCTCCAGCACCAGCACGCGCCTGCCGGCGCGGGCCAGGTAGGCCGCGCAGACCAGGCCGTTGTGCCCGGCCCCGATGATCACCGCATCCCACGCCTGCGCAGAAGACTTTGCCATGCCCGCTATATACACCGGCCCGGCCCCGCATGTCGCCGGCATGGCGGGACTTTGCCGCAGCGGTTGGCTGGCCGTGCACGCGCCGGCCAGCGGCGCCACGCAGCCACTGCTTGCCATCGGCCATGACCTTCGACACCCTTGCCGGTCGGGCCAGCGGCGTATCGTCTGGCCCACGGCTCCCGCACGGGAGCCCTTCCCGATGCATTCCAGGCCTGGAGGCCAACCAACGTGATCCGCAATCCCAAGATCGTCCTGCTCACCCTGGCCGTTTCGGCCGCGCTGGTCGGCTGCGGCAAGACCGACACCCCGGCAAAGGACGGCGCGGCCTCCACCGCTGCCCCGGCCACCACCGCTGCCGCCACCGAGTACAAGCTCGATGAAAGCAAGCTGCCGGCCTACAACGCCTTCCACCCGTCCGACCTGGACACCAGCATGGACGCCTGCGGCGCCTTCGGTGACTACGTCAACAGCAAGTGGCTGGCCGCCAACGCGATCCCGGCCGACCGCACCAGCTGGGGCGCCTTCACCATCCTGGACGAGCGCTCGGTCGCCGTGCAGCACCAGCTGGCCGAACAGGTGGCCGCGGTGAAGAACCCGACCGGCATCGAGAAGATCGTCGGCGACTTCTGGGCCACCGGCATGGACGAAGCCAAGATCAACGCCCAGGGTATCGAGCCGATCAAGGCCGACCTGGCCGCCATCGACGGCCTGCAGGACAAGGACGCGATCGCCAACTACCTGCGCAGCAGCGCGGCCAAGGGCGAGAACGTGCTGTTCGGCTTCGGTCCGGAAGCGGACTTCAAGAACTCCAGCATGAACATGGCCTACGCCAGCCAGGGCGGCCTGGGCCTGCCGGACACCACTTACTACACCGACGCCAAGAACGCCGACAAGCTCAAGGCCTATCAGGCCCACGTGGCCAAGGTGCTGGAACTGTCCGGCGTGGCCACGGCCGATGCGGAGAAGCAGGCCGCGGACGTGGTCAAGTTCGAAACCCGCCTGGCCAAGGCGTCCAAGTCCAGCGTCGAGCTCTCGCGCGATGTGTCGCTGTACTACAACCCGGTCAGCGTGGCCGACGCCGACAAGCTGACCCCGAACTTCAGCTGGACCGAGTTCTTCAAGGCCCAGGGCGTGGCCGCGCCGGAGAAGTTCTCGCTGGCCATCCCCTCCTTCCACCAGGAAGTGAGCAAGGCCCTGGGTGACACCGATCCGTCGGTGTGGCGCGCCTACCTGCGCTTCCACACCGTGGACGGCGCCTCGCCGTACCTGGCCGATGCGTTCGTTGACGAGAACTACGCCTTCTACGGCAAGACCCTGAACGGCCAGGCCGAGCAGAAGCCGCGCTGGAAGCGCGTGCTGGGCACCATCGAAAGCGATGCCGGCGATGCGTTCGGCCAGCTGTACGTCAAGGTCGCCTTCTCGCCCGAAGCCAAGGCCAAGATGGAAGAGCTGGTGAAGAACCTGGCCGCCTCGCTCAAGGAGCGCATCCAGGGCCTGACCTGGATGAGCGACGAGACCAAGGCCAAGGCGATCGCCAAGTGGGAAACCTTCACCCCCAAGATCGGCTACCCGGACAAGTGGCGTGACTGGAACGGCCTGACCACCGGTCGCGACAGCTACCTGGGCAATGTGCGCGCGGCCAACGAGTTCAACTACAAGTGGGCGCTGTCCAAGATCGGCAAGCCGGTGGACAAGACCGAGTGGGGCATGACCCCGCAGACGGTCAATGCCTACTACAACCCGCTGCAGAACGAGATCGTGTTCCCGGCCGCCATCCTGCAGCCGCCGTTCTTCGATCCCAAGGCCGACGACGCGCTCAACTACGGCGGCATCGGTGCGGTGATCGGCCACGAGATGACCCACGGTTACGACGACCAGGGCAGCCGCTTCGGGCCGACCGGCAACTTCGAGAACTGGTGGAACGAGGCGGACACCAAGAACTTCAGCGGCCTGACCGGCAAGCTGGTCAAGCAGTTCGACGGCTACAAGGTGGACGGCCAGGCGGTGAACGGCAAGCTGACCCTGGGCGAGAACATCGCCGACCTGGGCGGCCTGGCCACTGCCTACGACGCGCTGCAGAAGGCGTCGGCCGGCAAGGAAGACCCGAAGGTGGACGGCTTCACCCGCGACCAGCGCTTCTTCTTCAACTGGGCCACCGTGTGGCGCACCAAGTACACCCCGGAGAACGCCAAGGTGCGCCTGGCCACCGATCCGCACGCCCCGGCGCAGTTCCGCGCGATGGGCGCGCCGTCGAACCTGCCGACCTTCGCGGCCGCCTTCCAGTGCAAGGCCGGCTCGCCGATGGTCCGCGCCGGCGACCAGCAGGTGGTGATCTGGTAAGCGATCACGCCCACGCGTGAAGTGAAGCAGACAAAGGCCCGGGATTTCCCGGGCCTTTGTTGTTTGCGGGGGCCGGCGCCCATCACGCTCTTTTCGCTTTGCTTGGTACACTCGCGCGATCCCAAACCCGCTGGATTCGCTTTACATGTCCAACCTTCGTCCGCTCGCCATTGCCCTGGGCCTGAGCCTGGCCTCCCTGGTCATCGCACACGATGCGCATGCCGCACCGAAGAAAAAGGCCGCGCGCGCCCCGGCCGTCAGCGCCCAGTGCAGCGACTTCTACGAGGCCACCAACGCCACCTGGCTCAAGGCCAACCCGGTGCCGCAGACCGGCGCCACCACGGCGCTGGGGCAGCTGGCCGACCGGACCCGCCAGCAGCAGCGGGAGTTGCTGGACGCCGCCATGAAGGCCCCGCAGGGCAACGTGCAGAAGCTGCTCGGCGACTTCTGGGCCAGCGGCCTGGACGAGGCGGCCATCGAAGCCGATGGGTCCAACCCGATCGCCCCGCTGCTGACCCGCATCAACGCCATCAAGAAGGCCAAGGACGTGCCGGCCTCCATCGCCGCGCTGCACCAGGTCGGCATCCCGGTGGCGTTCAACTTCGCCCCGGACGTGGACCTCAAGGCGCTGGACCGCCACATCGGCTACTTCATGCAGGGCGGCATGGGCCTGCCCGACCCGGCCTTCTATACCCGCACCGACGCGGACACCGTGGCGCTGATGGGCCGCTACCGCAACTACGTCAAGCAGATCCTGGCCCTGACCGGCACCCCGGCGGCCAAGCTGGATGCCGAATCGCAGGCGGTGATCGCGCTGGAAACCGAACTGGCGCGCAACGCGCAGTCGCTGGCCGGGATCAACAACCCGTTCAACAACTACGCCCCGATCTCCACCAAGGATCTCAACAGCCGCTACCGCAACCTGCAGCTGGATGCGTTCCTGAAGGTGCAGGGCGTCAACGATGACCTGGTGTCGCTGGCCGATCCGGCGCTGTTCAAGCAGCTCGACGGGATGGTGACGCGGATCAAGCCGGACCAGTGGAAGGCCTACCTGCGCTGGCGCGTGGGCGATGCGATGGCCCCGTACCTGTCCAAGGCCTATCGCGAGGCAGAATTCGAATTCCGCGGCCGCGTGGTGCGTGGCCAGACCATCGCCCCGGCGCGCTGGGAGCAGACCCTGGACGCGATCAACGTCGCGGCCGGCCCGATGCTGGGCCGCGAATATGCCAGCAAGTACCTGTCGGCCGATGATCGCCGCCAGGCGGCGGTGATCGTGGACAAGCTGCGCGAAGTGCAGATCGAGGCGGTCAAGCGCAGCACCTGGCTGAGTGCGGAGGCCAAGGGCGAAGCCCAGGCCAAGCTGGCGGCGATGAAGATCGAGATCGGCACGCCGCTGCGCGACCTGGACTACAGCGTGCAGCCGATGGGCCGTGGCAGCTTCGGCGGCAACATGCTGATCGCCTCCACCTGGCGCCACCGCGAAGAGATGAAGCGGATCGGCAAGGGCAACGCCGACCGTCGCTGGGACGTGCTGCCGCAGCAGCCGGCGCTGGCCTATGACATCGCGCAGAACCGCCTGATCGTCACGGCGGCGGTGCTGCAGGGCCCGGTGTTCAACGCGAAGGCCGATACGGCCGACAAGTACGGCAGCTTCGGTGCGCTGGTGGCGCATGAACTGACGCGGGCGATCGACGCCAAGGGCGCACTGGTGGATGCCAAGGGCGAGCTGCGCAGCTGGTGGACGCCGGCGGACAAGACCGCCTGGACGCTGCTGGGCACGCGCGTGGCCAACCAGTACAGCAGCTACGATTTCCCGGGGATCAAGGGCGCCAAGGTCAACGGCGAACTGACGCGCGAAGAGAACCTGGCGGACGTGGCCGGGCTGGAGCTGGCCTGGGAGGCGTACAAGGCGGTGGAGCCGTCTGCCAAGCCGGCGGTGCAGCAGGGCTTCTTCCGGGCGTGGGCGGGGCTGTGGGCGCAGCAGTTGTCGCCCAACGAGGCGGCGCAGCGCCTGACGGCGGACGTGCTGGCGCCGGGCCGCTGGCGCACGAACGGTGCGCTGTCCAACCTGCCGGCGTTCGGGGCGACGTTCAACTGCAAGCCGGGCCAGCCGATGCAGCGCGTGGACGGCGACCAGATCAAGGTCTGGCGCTGAGTCCGGCGCTTTTGCTGGAGGTAGTAAGGCGCCCTCGGGCGTAACGCGTTGCGCTTGAGAAGAACGCCTCGATTCCGTCTGGAATCGGGGCGTTTTTTTGTTTGCGTGGCGGCTTTTGTTCGGTTCTGCGCCCATCTGCGGGGTAAGGCTCTGCTGAAGCACGCGCGTGCATGCCTTGTCGCTTGGGGCGGGTACGGGCGGGGGTGCGGGACACGCTGCAAGTACGTCCATGTAAGCT
>NZ_JAVWXA010000107.1:3109-13119 GCF_036662295.1 Stenotrophomonas sp. | reverse complement strand
GTAGAGCCACCCCATGGGTGGCTGCTCTCCGGTGAGGGGCCGGGTAGGCACAGACGCTGTTCTTCGTTTCGGCATCGCGCTCAGCCACCCATGGGGTGGCTCTACCTCCCCGTGTGCAGGTCGCCTGGACACACGCGCAAAAAAAAGCCCCGATTCCTGACGAACCGGGGCGTTCTTCTGAAGGGCGTTGCAGGCCGGGTCCCCCGGGCCGTTCGCCTGTCCGACCAGGAACCCGGCCGCTGTTACTCGATCGGCTGGTCCAGCATCAGCTGGCGCGCGAAGCGCACCGGCGGGGCGCCGTAGGACAGCATCTGGTCGTGGTAGGCCTTCAGGTTGAACTTCTCGCCCTGCTTGTCCTGCACCGCCTTGCGCGTATCGAAGTGTTCCTGCGCGCCCACGAAGTAGGTCGGCAGCTGTGCCGAGGTCAGCTGCGCGCGCACCCACTTGCCCGACGCCTCGCTTTCCTGCTGGAACGCATCGTGCGTCATCAGGTGCATCGCCTTCTCGCGGCTCCAGTTGTCCACGTGCACGCCCTGGTCCAGGATCGCGTTGGAGATCGTGCGCAGGTAGAACTTCAGCTGCACCAGGTGGAACAGCGGATCGTTATCCAGGTAGCCCTGCTCCTGCATCATCCGCTCGGTGTACACCGCCCAGCCTTCGGCAAACAGCCCCGAACGCAGCACCGCGCGCAGCGTGGACGGGAACTTGCCCGAGTGCCAGCCTTCCAGGTAGTGGCCCGGCGTGCCTTCGTGGATGCTCAGCAGGTGGATCATCCGGCTGTTGTACTCGCGCAGGAACGAATCCACCTGCTTCTCGCTCCAGTCATCCGGAATCGGCGACACCGCGTAGAAGGTCTTCAGGTTCTTGTCCAGCGGGCCCGGCGAATCGCAGTAGGCCACCGCCACGCCGCGCTGGAATTCGGGCATCAGGATGATGTCCACCGGCGAATCGGGCAGCGTCATCAGGTCGTGCTTGCGCACGAACTCGGTCGACTGGGCCAGCGCCGCCTTGGCATCGTCCACCACCTTGTCGCGGGCCGGCTTGTCGGCGTAGGCCAGCTCCAGCGCGGCCTCGATCGCGGCCTGCTGCTGGTCGTCGCTCGGGTTGGCCGGCAGGGCCGGGGCACCGGGCTTGTCCTTGAGCACGGTCTGCGCGATGCCGTACATGTCCTGGCGCACGCGCTGGAGTTCGGCACGTGCACGCTCGCCGATCTCGGCGCGCGACAGCGACGAGTTCAAGGCGAACTTCAGCTTCTGGTCGTACAGCTCCGCACCGATGCGGAAATCGCCCTTGGCGTTGGGCACCAGCGTCTTGTCCAGCCAGGTCTGCTGCTCTTCCACGGCCTTCTTCAACCCATCGATGGCCGCCTGCAGGCGCTTGCCGTCTTCGGCCGGCAGCTCGCCGATGTGCGGGGTGATGAAGGTATCGACGATGCTGAGGATGCCGCGGTTCTGCTTGGCCACCGTCTCGGCGTGGATCTTCGGCACGCGGGCCGGGTCCAGGTTCTCGCGCGCCTGGGCGAAGATCTGCGGCAGCTTCTCCATGCGCGCGGTCGCCGACTTCAGGCGCTCGGGCAGCGGCGCGAACTCACGCGCCATCAGCCCGTAAATCGCGCTGCCGGCCACGCCGTTGTACAGCTGCGGGTCCCACTTGGCCGACTGCAGCACCTCGGCATTCCAGATCTCGGACTGCAGCTGGTTGCGCAGGATCGCCGCGTCGACCTGGTTCTCGCGCGAGAGCTTGCTCACATCGATCGTGTCCAGGTCGGCCACCAGCGCCTTGTAAGCGGTCAGCATCTTCTGCTGGCCGGCGGCGCTGAGGTCGTCGATCTCCGCATCGTAGCGGTGGTCGCCGATCTGGGTAGCGCTGATCGGGGACAGCTGCATCCAGGTGTCCAGGGCGCGCTTGGACAGATCGGCGAACGCGGTATCGACCGCCGCGTCACCGGCGCTGGCCGGCGCAGCGGTGCCGGTCGGGGCCGTCGGGGCGTCGGCCGGCTGGCAGCCGGCGAGGGCGGCGATCAGGGCGAGGGCGAGAAGATGCGGGCGCATCGGCGATCCTGTGCTGTGGTCAATCGCCGAGCATAGGCTGCCTGGCCCGATCATGCCCGTGCCATTGGATTACCATGGCCCTTTCACCGGGAGGGCGTGCCATGCAATACGAAGGGAGCTGTCATTGTGGGCAGATCGCGTTCGTGGTCCAGGCCGCCGAGCCGATCACCGAAGCGATGGACTGCAACTGTTCGTTGTGCCGGCGGCGGGGCGGGTTGCTCTGGTTCGCACCGCGCACCGCGCTGGAACTGACCACCGACCCGGCCGGCGTGGCCACCTACCAGTTCAACAAGCACCACCTGGAGCACCACCATTGCCGCACCTGCGGGATCGCCCCGTTCAGCGAGGGCGTGGACCCGCGCAGCGGGCAGGCGATGGTGGCGGTCAATGTGCGCTGCCTGCCCGGGATCGACCTGGAGGGCCTGGCGATCACGCGTTACGACGGAGCGAGCAAGTAGATGAACCGGATGATCTGGCGCCCGCGTGGCGCCCTGGCAGGGATGCTGGTGCTGGTGCTGGTGCTGGCCCTGGCCGGCTGTGGCAAGTCGGCGGGCGCGCCCGAGGGTGCCGCCGGCGGTACCGGGGCCGTGGCCTCGCCCGAAGGCGCGGCGCTGGCCTATGAACACGACATCGACATCCAGCTCGATGCGTCGGCGATCGGTGCGCGCGTGAAGGCGATCGCCGAGGCCTGCCAGACGGCCCGCTTCGGCGACTGTGCGGTGCTGCAGGTCGGCCAGCAGGGCGGCGAGTACCCGACCGGGTCGGTGCGCGTGCGCATCGCGCCCAAGGGCGTGGAGCCGATCATCGGCCTGGCCGGGCAGGGCGGTGAGGTGTCCTCGCGCAACACCCATGCCGAAGACCTGGCCCAGCAGGTGGCCGACACCGCGCTCACCCAGGCCCGGCTGAAAAAGGAACACGAGCGCCTGCTGGCCTACCAGGACGGCAAGGACGTGAAGATGGCCGACCTGCTGGTGATCACCCAGCGCCTGTCGGAGATCGAGGCCGGCGTGGAGCAGGCCAACAAGGAGGCCGCGCAGCAGCGACGGCGCATCGACACCCAGCTGGTCACGATGCAGTTCCACACCCCGTCCGGGCAGCGCAGTCGCAGCGAGATCGGCGAGGCGCTGCGAGAGTCCGGCGCGATCCTCACCAGCAGCGTGGCGTTCGTGATCCGCGCGGTGGCCGCGCTGGTGCCGGTGGCGCTTGTGCTGTGGCTGTTCGGCTGGATCGGCATGAAGCTGTGGCGTCGCCGCCGGCGGCGCAACGCGCACGCAGGCTAGGCCAACCGGGAACGCGGCGCCGGCCTGGCCGGCACCGCGCCCGCATCAGCCTTCGTCGTGCTCGTACTCGACGAACACGTCCAGCTCCAGCGCCAGTTCCTGCACCGCATCGCGCACGCGCTGGGCGGTGTAGGCATTGCCCACTTCCACCTCCAGTTCGTGGCTGCCCGGACCGATGTCATCGGACAGGCCGGCCGAGCTGGAGTCGTCGTCGTCCATGTGCGGCATCAGGTCGTCGGTTTCCTCGACATGCTCCACGCCGTCGATGCTCTGCAGCAGGTCGGAGATGGCACGCGCGTCGTCTTCGGTGCCGGTGATTCGGAGTCGCAACAGGGCCATGGAGCACGCCTTGGGGGAAAGGAGGTCCAGCCTAGCCAGCCGGTGGACAAGGTCGGGTGAGGACGGGCTGAACCTTTCGTTGGCCGCTTACGGCCGGCCCAGCAGTTCGTCGGGCAGCGCCGGGATCGGCGTGCGTTCGTCCTGTGCCTCGCGCTTGAGCCAGTCCATGAACGCCAGCGCCGTGGGGCTGAGCGGGCGGTGCTCGGCATGCACCACGTAATAGGCGTAGCGCGCCTTCAGGTCCGGGCCGGGCAGGCGCACCAGCTCGTAGCGTTGCAGGTAGGGCTGGGCGATGTGCTTGCGGGCCAGCACCGCGCCGATCCCGTAGACCGCCGCGCGCATCGCATCGGTGCTGTCGCTGAAGGTGTGCAGCGAGGGCAGTTCCAGGCCGCGGACACCGGCCGCACGGAACCAGTCGCGCCACCCCTGCGGCGACATGTCGCTGATCAGCGGCAGCGTGGCGATCTGCGCCGGTTCGCGCAGCGCCGCCACCCCGGCCAGCGCGGGCGAGGCGACCGGGCACAGGGCATCGTCCATCAGGTGGTGCGCGCGCAGGCCTGGCCATTGGCCCAGCCCGTAACGGATGCCCAGCTCCGGCCCGTTCTCGTCGAAGCGCACCAGCTCGGTGCTGGTCTGCAGTTCGATGCGCACCTGCGGGTGCTGGGCGGTGAAGCGCGCCAGGCGTGGCACCAGCCAGCAGTAGGACAGCGAGCGGATGGTGGTGATGCGCAGCGGCACGATGTCCGCGTGCGGATGCAGGTTGCCGGCCACCGCATTGAGATCCCCCAGCGCCGCGGCCGCCGCATCGGCCAGCTGGCGCCCCTCGGCCGTCAGCCGTACCCCGCGCGCATGGCGCTGGAACAGCATCGTGCCCAGCAGGTCTTCCAGCCTGCGCACGTGGTGGCTGACCGCACTGGCGGTGAGGTGCAGCTCCTCGGCGGCGTGGGCGAAATTCTGGTGGCGCGCGGCGACGGCGAACACCCCCAGCGCGGGCAGCAGGGCGGGGCGAAGGATCATGGGCGAGGCTCAAATGAAATTTGCGGCTTGCCCGGATACTACGCGCTTGTGGGCCATCGGCGGGAGGCGGATGCTGTGCGCCTGTCCCCCCGGAGCCACCCCATGTCGCCGTCTGCGAATGCGCCCTTGCCGCATGCCCACCCGCTGATCGGGGGCCGGCCATGAGCGGCGTGCCGGTGGCCGCTGCCGTGGTCGAGCGCGACTGGCGCACGCCGCTGGAGCTGACCGTGCTGGGCGCGATCTGGGGCTGCTCGTTCCTGTTCATGCGCGTGGCGGTGCCGGCGTTCGGCCCGTATGCGCTGGTGGAGGTGCGGCTGCTGCTGGGCGCCCTGGTGCTGCTGCCGTTCCTGTGGCAGGCCCGCGCCCATTTCCCGGCGCGACGCTGGCTGTGGCTGGCACCGATCGGGGTGATCAATTCGGCCATTCCGTTCGTGTTGTTCGCCTGGGCCGCGCAACGGGCGCCGGCGGCGATCGGGGCGATCTGCAACGCCATGACCGTGTTGTTCGCCGCGCTCATCGCCTTCCTGTTCTTCGGCGAAAAGATCGGCCTGCGCCGCGCCATCGCCCTGCTGGTCGGGTTCGCCGGCGTGGTGGTGCTGGCCACCGCCAAGGTGTCCGGGCTGAGCATCGGCGCGGCGGTGGTGGCGGGCGCGCTGGCCGCGCTGCTGTACGGGCTGGGCGTGAACCTGGTCAAGCGCCACATGACCGGCCTGCCGCCGGCGGCCTCGGCCGGTGCCACGCTGGGCTGTGCCGCCATCGCGCTGCTGCCGATGGCGCTGACGCACTGGCCCAGCGCGCCGATCCCACCGTTGTCCTGGGCCTGCGCCGTTGCCCTGGGCGTGGTCTGCACCGGACTGGCCTTCCTGATGTTCTACCGCCTGATTGCCCGCATCGGCCCGGCCCGCGCATCCACCGTCACCTATCTGGTGCCGATGTTCGGCGCCTTGTTCGCCTGGCTGTTCCTGGGCGAAGCGGTGACCTGGGCGATGGTGGTGGCCGGGGTGTTGATCCTGGGCAGCGTGGCGGCGTCGCAGAAGCGCTGAGGTGGGGTGGCGCCGCCCTCGCGGGGTGGCGCTACCGTTCGGACCGGACCGTCGTCGCGGGGGAATCGCTCAGCGCGTCGGCACGGCGATGTTGCACAGGTCGATGTGCCCGGCCGGGCGCTTGTAGAAGTCATCCACGCGGTTGCGTCGCGCTTCCACCACCTCGGCAAAGGTTGTGGAGCCGGTGCGCAGCACCTCCAGCCTGGGGCGCTCGCCTGCCGGTACGTCGGTGGCGCGCCGGATCGAGCGGATCGGCGTGCGCTGCGCCGGATCGGCATAGAAGCCCATCGGTGCCGGCCCACGCGGCAGCGCGCTCAGCAGTTCCATGCCCTGCAGCACGCGCCCCACCACGGTGATGTTGCGGTCCAGTTGGCGCGGCGACTGCCCGGTCACCACGTACAGCTCCGCCCCGATGCTGCTGTCTTCCTCGTTGCTGCGGCCCGCGCCCAGCGTGCCGTAGCAGTGCGCCAGCCAGGTCTTGCCGTCCTTGCGGTCCTGGCCCACTGCAAATCCCTCGACAAAACCGGTCTGGTCCGCCCAGCCATCGCGATCGGGCAACACGCTCACCTGCAGCCCGGCACTGTCGCGCTGGAACTCGGCCGGCAGCTTGCGCTTGGCCTTGCCGAGCGGTTTGGCCTTGGCCGCATCGTCGGCATCGATGTCGCCGAACTGCACCACGAAATTGTCCTGCGCGCGGTAGATCGTTTCGCCATCCCAGAAATGCGCATGCGCCAGGGTCTGGATGTTGGCCACGTGCTCGGGCGCGAACGCCGGCGCCAGTTCCAGGATCACCACACCGCCATCGAGCGTCATGTAGAGCAGGTTGGCCGGATCGGGCGTGCGCCAGTCGCTGGCCGGCGAGGCGTCCAGGATCTGCTGCGGGCTGCGATAGGGCGTGGCCGCACTGGCGGCAAGCGGCAGGGCGCAGGCCAGGGCCAGGGCGAGCAGGGCAGGACGACGTAGCGACATGGCAGACCCTCGATGCGGAAGCCTCGATTCTGCAATAGTCGCCGGGCGCTAACCAGCGTGCCGGGTCACGCATCGGTTACCGTGGCGCCTGCGCGTTCTTTTTCCTGTCAGGGATGACATGTCCACACTTCCCCCCGACCTGCCCGCGCTCGCCGCCCGTGTGGACGCCGCCAGCGCCCATGCACGGCAGTTGCTCGCCTTGACCCTGGCCCAACTGACGCCGCCGCTGCAGACCGCCGGCACCCCGGCGCAGCAACTGGAGGCGCTGCCGGTGGCCCAGTGGTTCGAGCTGGACCAGCGGCTGCGCGGCTGCGTCGGCCATGCCTTCGGCGGGTGGCCCGGGGACGCGGGCACGGCAATCGCCTGGGATGTGCTGCCCGCGTCATTGCAGCAGCCACTGTTGTTGCTGTCGTGTGCGCATGCCAATGGCCGCGTGCGCGAGCAGGCGCTGCGGCGGCTTGTGCACTTCCCTGGCCGGCTGGCGTTGTGTGCGGCGCTCGTGCGCAGCGCGGACTGGTCCCGGCACGTGCGCGTGCGCGCCCAGGCCACGGCGGCGCAGCTGCTGGCGGCCTGCAGCCTGGCCCAGGTCGTGGCGAGCTGGCCGCTTGTCCTGCGCCTGCAGGCGCGCGGCCGCCTTGATGCGGCCTGGTTCGATCAACAGGTGCTGGGCTGGCTGGTGCAACCAGGCCAGGTGGCGTTGCTGCAGGCCTTGTTGCGCAGCCCTGACGACCGCGTGCGCGCGTGGTCGCATCGTTACGTGCTGGATGCGGCGCCGGCCTGGGCCGATACGCTGGCCGTCACCGCCATCGCCGACCGCAGCGCTGCTGTTGCGTTGCACGCCCTGCGCCATGCATTGCGCCGCCAGCCGCCGGCAATGCACCCGGAGATCGCGCGATCCGCCTTGGGCTCGCCGCGTGCTGCGGTCCGCCGCGAAGGGTTGCGCGCGCTGGTGGCGGCGCAGGGGCCGGGCTGGACCGAGGCCGTCCACGCCGGTCTGTTGGATCGTGCGGGCGCCGTGCGCTCGGTGGCCGCGTTCGTGCTGCACGATCGGTTGGGCGCCTCGCCACTGCCGGTGTGGCGACAGGCCCTCGATGCGGCTGCGGACCGGCCCTCGCTGGCGGCGCTGACCGCGCTGGCAGATCGCGCCGAGCGCGAGGATGCGGCGCGTTTCCTGCGCTGGTTGCCGCGCGCGGACGGACGGCTGCACTGGCATTGCGTGCGTGGGCTGGTGCGCTGCGCCGACCTCACCGACGCGCCGACGGTGATGGCGCTGCTGGCTGGCGGCAACCGCCGCGCGTTGCGCGTCATGCGCCAGGCAGTCGTGGATGCGCGCTTGGTGCTGGACCTGCCGATGCTGCGCGCGCTGTGGGCGATGGGGCCACTGGATACCTGCCGCCAGGCGACCCTGGCCTGGCTGCTGATCCCGTTGCCGCATTGGCGGCGGCTGCACCTGGTGTTGTCGCTGCTGCCGCTGGACACCCTGCCAAGGGGCCTGGCGGCAGCAGATCCTGGAGGACTGGCTCCTCGACAGCGGGCGCTACGCTCCATTGGGTGCCGGCCACCGGCAGTCGCTGCTGGACCAGATGGCGCAGTGCCACCCGTGGATCGAGCCGGCCCAGGCGGCTCTCATCGAGGCCGCCCTGCGCCGGCATTAGCGCGGCCAGCGCGCCCTCCCAAGCGGCAGGGTGACTAAGGGCACATTCGCTATACCGGACTTCACACTAGTGTTGACTTCAACGTAGTGGAGAAGCGGCCATGGGCGATGACGAGGTCTACCTCAAGAAGTTCCAGAAAGAGCTGAGCGCCGGCACCGTGTCCCTGGCGATGCTCGCCGTCCTGGCCAAGGCCGGCGAGCCGTTGTACGGGTATCTGATCGCCAAGGAGCTGGAGCGGGTGGGCGAGGGCGTGCTGAGCGGCAAGCAGAGCGCGCTGTACCCGGTCCTGCGCAACCTGGAAGGGGCCGGGTTGCTGGAGAGCCATGTCGAACCGTCGATGGCCGGACCGCCGCGACGCTACTACCGCATCAATGAACGCGGTCGCCAGGTGCTGGAACAGTGGACCCAGGCCTGGCGCGCCACCCGAGATTCCGTCGATTCCGTGTTGGAAGGGGTACTGCAATGAACGACCAGACCATGACGGGCAGCGGCCTGCCCACCACCATTGCCCAGTACCTGGCGCAGCTGCGCGCGGCGCTGCACGATGCCGATCCGGCGATGGTGCAGGATGCGCTGTACGACGCCGAGGAGTACCTGCGTGCCGAACTGGCCGCCCAGCCCGGGCGCAGCGAGGGCGAGGTGATCGCCGACGTGGCCGGCAGCTATGGTGCACCGGACGAAGTGGCCGAGATCTACCGCGAGACCGAGATCACCGTGAACCGCGCGCTGCGCGTGCCCAGCGCCGGCGCGCGCCCGCTGGCACGGGTGGTGCCGGCCGCGGTGGCCGATCCGGCCAGCGTGCCGCCGCCGGCCAGGCCGGCCGCACCGCCGCGCTCGCTGCTGGCGCGCTTCTTCGGCGTCGCACTGGAGCCGCGCACCTATGGCGCGCTGTTCTACATGCTGCTGTCGCTGGCCACCGGCATCTTCTTCTTCACCTGGGTGGTGACCGGCCTGTCGCTGTCGCTGGGGCTGATGGTGCTGATCATCGGCATTCCCCTGACCGTGCTGTATTTCGGCTCGGTGCGCGGGCTGTCGCTGCTGGAGGGAAGGCTGGTGGAAGCGCTGCTGGGCGAGCGCATGCCGCGCCGGCCGACCTATTCCGACCGCAGCCGCACCTGGCTGCAGCGGATCGGGGACATGTTCACCGACGGCCGCACCTGGCTGACCCAGCTGTATTTCGTGTTGATGCTGCCGCTGGGCATCGTGTATTTCACGATCTTCACCACGCTGTTGTCCATCGCCCTGGCCTTCATCTGGTCGCCGATCGCCGCGCTGTTGTTCGACGACAAGTACTGGGGCATCTGGGTGGACGGCCAGCAGATGCTGCCGATCGGGCTGACCCCGGTACTGGCGCTGATCGGGGTGCTGCTGCTGTTTGCCACCCTGCACCTGGCCCGCGGCATGGGGCACCTGCACGGGATGATGGCCAAGCACCTGCTGGTGCGGCTGTAAGTCCAGGCCGTTGCGAGGGCCGATCGTGCCGGCCGCCGACGCGGGATGAAGCGGGACGCGGGATGAAGCGGGACGCGGAATGAAACGAGGCGTGGAATGAAACGCGATGCGGGATGAAACGGGTAGTGCCGGGCGCCGGGCGGGGGCCCACCCATACTGGCTGTTCCGGGTACCCCCACCGCGCCCCCCGACCCGACGCGCCCT
>NZ_JAVWXA010000107.1:0-3099 GCF_036662295.1 Stenotrophomonas sp. | reverse complement strand
CGGGGGGGTGGTGGGGCGGGGCGGCCCCCCCCCCCCCCCCGGCACTACCGGATGCGCTGCGGCTTGCGCCGCACGCATGGCAAGGCGGCTTCAGCCGGCCTTGCGCCGCAACGGGGTCACGTTGCTGGCGATCTTGGCGGCCTTCTTCGGCTTGGCATGTGCCGGCTGCGCATGGGTGGCAAAGAAATCGCGCACCTTCGGGTACACCGTCTCGCGCCAGCGACGGCCGCTGAAGATGCCGTAATGGCCGGCGCCTTCCACGATGAAATGCTCGCGGTGCTCGGCCGGGATGCCGCTGCACAGGGCCTGCGCCGCTTCGGTCTGGCCGAGTCCGGCAATGTCGTCCAGCTCGCCCTCGATGCTCAGCAGCGCGGTGCCGGTGATCGCGGCCGGGTCCACGCGCTCGCCGTTGACCACCCATTCCCCGCGCGGCAGCAGGAACTGCTGGAACACCACCTCGATGGTATCCAGGTAGTACTTGGCCGGCATGTCCAGCACCGCGTTGTATTCGTCGTAGAAGCGGCGGTGGGCGTCGGCGTCTTCCATGTCGCCCTTCACCAGGTCGGCATAGAAATCCCAGTGCGAACTGAAATGCCGGCTGGGATTCATCGACAGGAAGCCCGCATGCTGCAGGAAGCCGGGATACACGCGTCGGCCGGCGCCGGGATAGGTGCCCGGCACGGTGTGGATCACGTTGTTCTCGAACCACGACAGCGGGTTCTGCGTGGCCAGGTTGTTCACCGCGGTGGGGCTGCAGCGCGCATCGATCGGCCCGCCCATCATCACCAGCGTGCGCGGGGTCGGCTCGCCACGGCTGGCCATCAGCGAGACCGCCGCCAGCACCGGCACGGTCGGCTGGCACACGCTCACCACATGCAGCTTGTCAGCGCCGAGGTGGCGGATGAATTCCTGCACGTAGGCGATGTAATCGTCCAGGCCGAATTCGCCCTCGCTGCCCGGCACCATGCGTGCATCCACCCAATCGGTGACGTACACGCGGTGGTCGCGCAGCAGCGTGCGCACGGTATCGCGCAGCAGCGTGGCGTGGTGGCCCGACAGTGGCGCCACCACCAGCACGAACGGCTGGTTGAGCATGGTGTGCAGCTGGTCGGCCTCGTTGCTGTGGCGCTTGAAGCGCAGCAGCTTGCAGAACGGCTTGCTGACCTCCTCGTGCACCACGATCGGCACGCGCTCGCCCTCGACCTCGATTTCGTTGATGCCCCACTCGGGCTTCTCGTAATCCTTGCCGATGCGATGGAACAGCTCGTTGACCGCCGCCAGGCGATCAGCGCCCGGCATCTGCGACCACCAGTGGCCCTGGTTGGCGAAGAACTTCGCGTTGGCCTGGGCCTGGTGCACCCACGGGGCGAGCATGTTGCGGGTCAACTCATGCAGTTGATAAAGCATGGCGTCCGAATATGTATGGTCTTATGTTGCCGCGCAGCATAGCGCACCCGGCGGATCGGCGCGTTAATACGGGCCCCGTCTCATTTGTTATCGAACCTCAACGGTCGGCGCGTTCCAAGGCCGCCGCGTGCCCGGTGAGGCGGGGCGACAGCCAGCAGTGGGAGCCCAGTGCGGTGAAGCCGGCCGCCTTGAGATGGGTGCGGTACCAGCGCGCCGGGCGGGCCTGGAAGCCTTCGTGGTCGCCGTCGAAGGCATCCTCGGCGCTGAACGCCTCCAGGAACGCCACCCCGCCGGTGAGTTCGGCCAGGCCCTCCAGCGCCGGCCGCAGCTCGCGGCTGGGCACGTAGTGCATCACGTCCGCGCAGACCAGCAGGTCCACCGGCGCACAGGGGCGCAGCCAGGCGAAGTCCCCGATCCGGGCCGGGTGCAGGTTGCGGCTGCGGCCGTAGCGCTGCACCGCGTACTCGCTGCTGTCAAAGCCCATGTACTGCACGCGTGGCCGCAGCTTCAGCAACGGCGCGCGCCAGGCGCCTTCGCCGCAGCCGATGTCCAGCACGCTGCGGATCGGGCGTTCCAGGTAGTACTCGGCGCTGGCCACGGCCAGGGCCACCTTGCGCGCCAGGCGCGCGGCGCCGCCGGTCTGGTCGGCCTGGTACCAGCGTTGGAAGTAGGCGGCGTCGTAGGTCTTGTGCATGGGGAAGGGCGCGGTGGTGAAAACGGCGCCTATCGTACGGCCTGGCACCGTGGGATGCGTGGCGGTGGTGCGGCGATGGGTCGCGCCAGCCACCCATGGGGTGGCGCAACCGGGGCGTGCGAGAATGCCCGACAACCTACGCCAGCCGCCGGAGCGAGCGCATGCAGAGCTATTACTGGGTCAAGACCTTCCATCTGCTGTTCGTGGTGGCCTGGATGGCGGCGGTGTTCTACCTGCCGCGGATCCTGGTCAATCTCAGCGAGACGGCCGGCCAGTTGCCGGTGACCGAGCGGCTGCAACTGATGGGCCTGCGCCTGTACCGGTTTGGCCACATGATGTTCGGCTTCGCGCTGATCCTGGGCCTGGTGCTGTGGCTGGGCTACAAGGTGATCCCCGATTTCCCCACGATGGTGGCGCCGGGCGCGGCCGGCTGGCTGCATGCCAAGCTGGGGCTGGTGGTGCTGCTGCTGGTCTATTACTCCTGGACCGGGCGCCTGCTCAAGGGCAACGTGCGCGGCAAGCCGCTGCCGACCTCGCGCGCGCTGCGCTGGTTCAACGAGCTGCCGCTGGTGCTGTTCATCGGCGTGGTGTGGCTGGTGCTGGCCAAGCCGTTCTGAGTCATTGGGGACCGTGCGTCGGTAGTGCCGGCCGCTGGCCGGCTCCCGATAGCGTCTGGGAGGGTCGAGAGCCGGCCAGGGGCCGCCACTACCGATAGCGTCTGGGAGGGTCGAGAGCCGGCCAGCGGCCGGCACTACCGATAGCGTCCGGGAGGGTCGAGAGCCGGCCAGCGGCCGGCAGTATCCAGGCGGTTTTTGCTGGGTCGGGAGCCGGCCAGCGGCCGGCACTACCCATTAAAAAGGTTCTTCGCCCAACAGTGGGCCGGTGGCCGGCGGGAGATCAACGGCCGCGTCACGGGCTGTTGGTCGGTGGTCGTTGGGAACAAGGGGGCTGTGGGAAGCCGGCCAGCGGCCGGCACTACCGGCTTTTTCGGTGCGCAC
>NZ_JAVWXA010000106.1:0-13197 GCF_036662295.1 Stenotrophomonas sp. | reverse complement strand
ACGCCCAGAACGCCAGCGACAGCACGCCCAGCACGGTGTCGTGGTCGCTGTTGAGGCCGTAGTGCGGGGAGAAGGCCTCCTTCAGCGTGTACAGCGGGCTGGTGCCGATGTCGCCGAAGACCACGCCGATGGCGCCGATGATCAGCGCCATGCCGCCGGCCGCGGGCGCGTGGCCGTGGGCGGCGTGGCCGCTGTCGTGCTGGGTGGGAGAGGTGGACATGGGGCTCCGGGCGACGCGGTCGAGGTCAGGAAAAGGGCAGCGCGCCGATCAGCGCAGCGCGGCCTGCAGGGCCTTGCGGATGACGGTGGCGACATCGTCGCCCTCGGCGTTGGCCTCACGCGCCATGCGCGCGGCCTCGGTCGGCTTGTAGCCCAGCTGCTGCAGCGCCACGGTAGCCTCGGACACCGGGTCGGTGGCCGGCGCGGCGCCGGCGATCGGGGCCCCGCCGCCGCCGAAGTTGGCCGCGCGGTCGCGCAGCTCCAGCACCATGCGCTCGGCGGTCTTCTTGCCGATCCCGGGGATGCGGGTCAGCGCGGTGATGTCACCGGCCTGCAACATCCGGGCGAACTCATCCACGCTCACCCCCGACAGCACCGCCAGCGCGATCTTGGCACCGATCCCGCTGACCTTCTGCACGTCGCGGAACAACCGGCGCTCGCCCTCGCGCAGGAAGCCGTACAGCGAGACGCTGTCTTCCTTCTGCGCATAGTGGGTGAACAAGGTGACCTCGCGGCCCAGCTCGGGCAGGTCGTAGAAGGTGCTCATCGGCGCCTCCAGCTCGTAGCCGACGCCATTGACGTCGATGAGCAGCCACGGCGGCGCCTTGTAGGCCACGATCCCGCGCAGACGACCAATCATGCAGTGTTCCTCATTTACGGCTCCAGGCCATGCGGGCATTGACGCCCAGGCGCTGTGCCGTGGCCCGTACGTGGGCGTGGGTGATGGCCACGGCCAACGCGTCGGCGGCGTCGGCCTGCAGCTTGGTTTTCAGGTTGAGCATAAGCCCGACCATGTGTTGGACCTGTTGCTTTTCCGCCCCGCCCCGGCCGACAACGGCCAGCTTGATCTCGGTGGCCGCGTATTCGCTGACCGGCAGGTCGCGCATGACCACCGCCGAGATGGCCGCGCCCCGCGCCTGGCCCAGCTTGAGCGCCGAGTCGGGGTTGCGCGCCATGAACACCTTTTCGATGGCCACTTCGTCGGGGCGGTATTCCTCGACCAGGGCGTTCAGGCCCAGCACCAGCAGCTTCATGCGCTGGGGGAAATCATCGGCGCCCAGCAGTACCAGCGGCAGGTGGTGCACGTGCACCACCTTGCCGGCGGCATCCACGTCAATGATGCCGACCCCGGTGCGCTGGGAGCCGGGGTCGATGCCGAGGATGCGGGTCATGCGGCACGCACGCGGCCGGGGACGGCCCGGCGCGGACGGATGCGGCGGCGATGGCAGGAAACGGCAGGAGTCATCATGGTCCGCATTGTCCGCTCACCGGTCGCGCAAAGCGACCGGCGGGGCGTCCGTTCAGGCGTAGGCGTCCGCGCCGAGATCGGCGTTGGAGAACACGTCCTGCACATCGTCCAGGTCTTCGAGCATGTCCAGCAGCTTCTTGACCTGCAGGGCGGTGTCGCCCTCCACCTTGATGTCGTTGTCGGCGCGGAAGGTCAGCTCGGCATGGTCCGGGGTCAGCTTGGCCGCTTCCATGGCGTCCTTGACCGCGTGATAGCTGTCGGCGGCGGTCAGCACATCGATCGCCCCGTCTTCGGGGTAGATCACGATGTCGTCGGCGCCGGCCTCGATGGCGGCCTCGGTGACGGCTTCCTCATTGGCGCCGGCGGCGAAATGCAGCACGCCCACGCGCTTGAACATGAAGGACACCGAGCCCTCGGTGCCCATGTTGCCGCCGCACTTGCTGAACGCATGGCGGACATCGGCCACGGTGCGCACGCGGTTGTCGGTCAGGCAGTCCACGATCACGGCCACGCCACCGGGGGCATAGCCCTCGTAGCGGATCTCTTCGTATTCCACGCCTTCCAGCTCGCCGGTGGCCTTCTTGATGGCGCGCTCGATCACGTCCTTGGACATGTTCGAGGCCAGGCCCTTGTCCATGGCAACCCGCAGCCGCGGGTTGTTGTTGGGGTCCCCGCCACCGCCGCGCGCGGCAACGCCGATCTCGCGGATGATCTTGGTGAAAATCTTGCCGCGCTTCGCGTCCGACGCGTTTTTGCGGTTCTCGATCGAGGGACCTCTACCCATGGGTATTTCCGTGCTTGCATGAGGAACAGGGCGCGGATTCTACCTGATCGACCGCCTGTACCGTGTTAGCCCCGGCCCGGGTCAGGCCGCATGGGCGGCCCGGTCGTGGCGGAACCGGCCCTCGTGCAGGAACGCGGCGGTCTGCCGTGCCGCCTCCGGGGAGAACACCAGCCCGCTGTGGCTGGCCGGGACCACGCAATGGTCGGCCAGGCCGGGCAGCTGGGTCTCATCCAGGGCCACGGTGCCATCGGAGGCCTCGCCGATCGCCCCGAGCAGGCTGCCCAGCCCGTGCGGGACGGAGCCGGCGACCAGGCCCACCTGGGCCCTGCCCTCCCAGGCCGGCAGGCCATCCAGCAGCAGTTCGCTGCTGCGGCCCAGTGCCAGCGACCAGCCGTGGTCAGCCAGCGACCGGGCGGTGCCACTGCCACGCAGCGGCGAGCCCAGGCAGACCACCCGGGATACCGGCAGGTCCGGCTGTCGACGCAGCGCCTCCAGCGCGACCAGGCCGCCCAGGCTGTGCCCGACCAGCGACACCGGCCCGGAGTCCTTCAGCCGCTCCAGCAGTTGGGGCACGGCCACGTCGGGGCCGCCGAACACGCTGGCGTAGCCGAAGGTATCCACGCTGAACCCGCGGGCGCGCAGGCGCCAGGCCAACGGCCCAACCCACGCGCGTGCATTCCAGATGCCATGTAGCAGTAAAACAGGGGGAGTCATGCACTCAGCCTAGCCGGTTGGCTTGGGGACCTGCGGGAGGAAACACGGCCATTAGACGAATGGACCGCGCAACGGCGGGTGAAGCCGTTGCGGTCCGTTCCGATGGAAGCGAAAAAGCGCGGGTCAGCGCGCCGGGCCGGGCGGCCGGCGCAGGATGAACTCCAGGTCGCGCACGCTGCCCACCGGGAACTCATAGGTGCCGACCTGGCTGAACCCATAACGCGCGTAGAAGCGCTGCGCGCCGAAGTTTTCCGACCACACGCCAAGCCACAGCGTGCGCGGGCCGTCACGCTCGAGCCAGTCCAATGCCGTTTCCAGCAACCGGCTGCCCCAGCCGCAGCTCTGCTCGTCCTTGATCAGGTACAGGCGCTTGAGCTCGCGGTCGCCCGGCTGCACGTCCGGGTGCGGCAGGCCACAGGGGCCGGCGGCGGCATGGCCGACCGCCACGCCGTCGCGCTCCAGCAGCCACACCGCGTAATCGGGGTGGGCCAGGATGGTGCGCTGCCGGTCCACGGCATAGGCCTCATCGAGGAAGTCCTGCAGGTCCTGTGCAGGGTAGAGGGTGCCGAAGGTTTCCACGAAGGTGCGCGTGGCCAGCACCGACAGGGTCGGTGCGTCGTCAACGGTGGCGCGGCGGATGGCGTACATGGCGGGCGTCCGGGCAGGCCTCAGGCCTGCGCTCCGTGGGGGGCGTGGTCGTCATCCTCGCCCTCCTCTTCTTCCTCGTCCTCGTACTCCTCCTCGTCTTCCTCTTCTTCCTCTTCCTCTTCTTCGCCCTCGTCTTCCTCGTCGAGGTCCTCGTCTTCCTCGTAGTCTTCCACGCCGAAGTCCTCGCCATCCCAGCGGCCTTCGCCATCCTGGACGAAGGTCAGGGCCATGGCCGCCGGATTGGTGCCCACGCGTACCAGCCAGCCGCCGAACACGCGGGCGCGCTCGGTTACCAGGTTGGCGTCGGCGTTGTCATTGCCCAGCTTTTCCCATTCCAGCGAAAACGCAAATTCGGTCATTGCCTGGCTCTCCGGGGTGTGTAGGAATCAATGCTTGCGCGGGCGGACCTGGACGTGCACCTCGGCCAGCTGCTCGTCCGGGATCGGCGACGGGGCGCCGGTCATCAGGCACTGCGCGCCGGTGGTCTTGGGGAACGGGATGACGTCGCGGATGGACTCGGTGCCGGCCATCAGCGCGGCGATGCGGTCGATGCCGAAGGCGATGCCACCGTGCGGCGGCGCGCCGAAGCGCAGCGCATCGAGCAGGAAGCCGAACTTGGCCTCGGCCTCTTCGGCGCCGATGCCGAGCAGCTCGAACACCGCGCTCTGCAGGTCCGAGCGGTGGATACGGATGGAGCCACCGCCGATCTCGTTGCCGTTGAGCACCATGTCATAGCCGCGCGACACGGCGGTACGGGCGTTGGCGCGCAGGTCGGCGATGTCGTCCACCGCCGGGGCGGTGAAGGGGTGATGCAGGGCGACGTAGCGCTGGGCTTCGTCGTCGAACTCGAACATCGGGAAATCGGTGACCCACAGCGGCGCCCAACCGGCGGCGACCAGGTCGAAGTCCTTGCCGGCCTTCAGGCGCAGCGCGCCCATGAAGTCGGACACCTTGTTGTAGCCACCGGCACCGAAGAACACGATGTCGCCGTTGCCGGCCCCGACGTGCGCAACCAGCGCGGCGAAGGCCTCTTCGCTGAAGAACTTGGCGATCGGCGAGCTGACCTCGCCGTTGTCGGCGATCTTGATGTAGGCCAGGCCCTTGGCGCCGTACTTGGCGGCATGCGCGGCGTACTCGTCGATCTGCTTGCGGCTGAGCACCGCACCGCCGGGGATGCGCAGCGCGGCCACGCGGCCCTCGGCATCGTTGGCGGCAGCGGTGAACACCGGGAATTCGCTGGCCTTGACCAGCTCGGCCACGTCCACCAGCTCCAGCGCGATGCGCAGGTCCGGCTTGTCCGAGCCATAGCGACGCATCGCCTCGGCCCAGGTCATGCGCGGGAAGCTGGCGGCCAGGTCCACGTCGACCACTTCCTTGAAGATGGCGCGGATCATGTTCTCCACGAAATCCTGCACATCGCGCTCACCCACGAAGGCGAACTCCATGTCCAGCTGGGTGAACTCCAGCTGGCGATCGGCGCGCAGGGCTTCGTCGCGGAAGCAGCGCGCGATCTGGTAGTAGCGGTCGAAGCCGGCCACCATCAGGATCTGCTTGAACAGCTGCGGGCTCTGCGGCAGGGCGTAGAACTCGCCCGGGTGCATGCGCGCCGGCACCAGGAAATCGCGCGCGCCTTCCGGGGTGGCCTTGGTCAGGATCGGGGTCTCGATGTCCTGGAAACCGGTGGCGTCCAGGTGCCGGCGCAGCGCCTGCACCAGCTTGATCCGGGTGCGCTGCATGCGCTGCATCTCCGGGCGGCGCAGGTCCAGGTAACGGTACTTCAGGCGGGTTTCCTCGCCCGGGTTCTCGTGCGCGTGGAACGGCAGCGGCTCGGCCTTGTTGAGCACGGTGATGGCCGTGGCGATCACTTCCACCTTGCCGGTGCGCAGCTTGTCGTTGACCGCATGGCGCGCGCGCACCACCCCTTCCACCTGCAGCACGTCCTCATAGCCCAGCGAGGCGGCCACGGCAAACACGGCGGCATTGTCCACCTCCACCGTCACCTGCACGATGCCTTCATGATCGCGGAGATCGATGAAGCAGACGCCGCCCTGGTTGCGGGCAACGTCGGTCCAGCCGGCGAGGGTTACGGTTTGGCCAATCAGGGTCTCGTCGACCAGGCCGCAGAAGTGGGTACGCATGGGGGTAAAGCTCCGCAGGAGAATGCCGGCACCAGGTGCGCCGGACAGCCCTTTATTCTGCGGGGTAGCTTGCGCCGGGGCAAATCGGGGGCGCCCGGCCCCGCCCCGCCGGCCCCGGCGGTCCAGCCGGCGGGCATCACGCGCCGTGAACCCTGCCGGTTCCTATAGTCCGCCCACCAATGACCGCAAGGGGATGCCGCCATGAACCGTCGCCTCACCGTCGCCTGCCTGGCCCTGGCACTGGGCTGCAGCGCACCCGCCGTCCAGGCCCAGATGAGCACCCGCGCCTATGCCCCGGAGAACCTGTCGCAACTGTCCTCCAGCGACCGCTCGCGGGTGATCACCCAGGAGTACGCCGACCAGTCCAACGGCCGCCGCATCCCCGACGACCAGTTGCGCTTCTACCTGGCCCAGGTCAATTCGGGCTGGGGTTTTTCCCGGATCAAGCAGGACATCGCCACCTCGCTCACCGGCAGCGGCGGCTGGAACGGCGGCGGCAACAGTGGCGGCAACAACGGCACGGTGCGTTGCGAGAGCCAGAACAACCGCGAGCGGGTCTGCAACACCGGCTGGCGCAGCGCGCGGCTGTCGCGGCAGATCTCCGGCACGGCCTGCCAGGAAGGCCGCACCTGGGGCTCGCGCGAGGGCACGGTGTGGGTCAGCGGCGGCTGCCGCGCCGACTTCGTGGAAGGCCGGGGCGGCGGCGGCAACTGGGGCGGTGGCGGCAGCGGCGGCACCATCCGCTGCGAAAGCCAGGACAACCGCGAACGCACCTGCACGACCGGCTGGCGCAATGCGACCCTGGTCCGCCAGGTGTCCGGCTCGGCCTGCGTGGAGGGCCAGACCTGGGGCGTGCGCAACGGTGCGATCTGGGTCAACCGCGGCTGCCGCGGCGAGTTTGCCGAAGCCCGTGGCGGCTGGGGCGGCGGATCGGGCGGTGGCAACAGCAACTACAGCGTGACCTGCAGCAGCAACAGCAACCGCCAGCAGACCTGCGCCTGGGATGCCCGCCAGGGCCGGCCGGTGCTGGTCCAGCAGTTGTCGGGCAGCGCCTGCACCGAAGGCCGCAGCTGGGGTTACACCAACGCCAGCCTGTGGGTCAGCAACGGCTGCCGCGCGCGGTTTGGCGTGCGCTGAGGGGCGAATACGACGTCGCCGGCCAATGGCCGGCGGTGCCGGGGGTTACGGGGTGGCGGGGTCGCTGCCCCACGGCGGCGGGGGCAAGGCGACCGGCTTGGTCAGGTCGAACTCGACCTGGAACCGACGGCCGCCGGGCCGGGTCAGCTCGTAGGTGAAGCGCTGGTCCGGCTCGATCTCCATCGCCCACGTGTTGTGGGTGGAGGGCAGCATGTCCGCCTTGCGGAACATCGCCACCGATTCGGCATCCACCGGGAAGGCCTGGCGCTGGGCGGTGCCCGGCGGCGCGCTGTCACCGCCGTACAGGGTGACCGCATCCGGACTGCCGTCGGCATGGCGATGGTCGTGCTTCAGGCGCAGGCCGTTTCCAGTACGGCTGATGACCCAGGTGCGCGAGTGGTCCTGGCCCACATGGAAGGGAATGCGCAGTTCGTGCGCCGTATCCTCGCACCCGCGCACATGCATCACCAGGCGCTGGCCCTTGAAGGGATCGGGCGCATCGGTGCGCGGCTCGTCGGCGATCACCCGGCCTTCGTATGCCTTGCCGCAATGCGCGGCGACCGCCGCCAGGAAGGCATCGGCCGGCGCGTTGGCGATGTCGTGGGACACCGCATCCGAATGGCGGGAGCAGCCGGCCAGGGCGAGCAGTGCAACGGCGGGAACAACAACGAAAACATTCATGCCCCCACCCGAACGGCCCGGCACGGCCGGCGCAAACCGCGCAGCGCCCGCCGCTGCCGGCGAGCGCCCCGGCTCAGGGATGCAGCCACACCTGGCACTGCCCCACGCTGCGGGCCGCGATGCCGGCGCTGTAGCGGGCGATGATCTGCTGCTGCAACGCGCTGCGCTGCGCGTCGCTGCCGATGGCATTAGGGCAGTTGACCAGCGCGCCGATCGGCAAGCCACCCAGCGCGTCGTCCGTGGCGGCCATCGAGGCCAGCGCGCTGGTCGGGGCCCAGTCGGGCACCATCACCGCGCGGCGGCTGGACAGATACGGCAGCTCGGAGGACCAGTCCTGGCCGAAGGCCACCACCACGCCCTGCGCCGGCGTGCCCGCCTTGATCAGCGCGGCGATCTGCGCCACCTCGCCCGGCACCCGCGCCTCGCGCATGCGCTTGGCGTAGTTGCCGCCCACGTTGGCCAGCGACAGCAGGCACAGCAGCCCCACCAGCCAAAGCGGGCGCGAGGTCTTGCCGCTGGCCTGCGCACGCTGCAGCGTCCACCACACCACCAGCCCGACGATGGAGGTGGCGAACACGATGGTGGCCGCCTGGTAGTACGGATGGGCGATATGCAGGTTGGTGAACACCGCCACCGGTGCCAGGTAGGCCACCAGCAGCAGCGCCACCGCCGCGCGGATCGGGCGCGCGCACAGGCCCACCACCAGCAGGATCAGGAACACCCAGTTGGAACCGACGGCGCCACTGAAGCGCTTCTTGAACACCGTGCCCCACCAGGTGGCCGGGTCCAGCTTCTGCTGCAGGGTGCCGTAGTTCCAGGTGGACAAGGCGCTGGAGGTGACCTCACGGCCCAGCGGCGACTGCGCCTTGAGTGCATCGGCGTGGGAAAGCCACTGCATCAACACGGCCAGCACGGCCAGTGCGGACAGCGCGCCCCAGGCCAGCATCGGCCAATGCCGGGCCAGCCACTGCGGGCGCCAGCCCTGCTCGCGCAGCGCCAGCCAGGCCACGCCGAGGGCGACGAAGGCGGCAAAGCCGAAGAAGGTGGTCACCTTGACCAGTGCCGACAGCATGGCCGCCACCACCGCCAGCAGGCCCAGCCCGATCATGCGCGCCGCGCCCTGCGGCCGCTCGCGAAGCAGCGCCAGGGCCCATACGAAGACCAGGCCGAAGAACACCGCCGTGGACTCGATCATCACCGAGCGCCCCCAGAACAGCGCATACGGCGAGACCGCGAAGGCGCCCGCGATGCACAGCGCCAGCGCGCGATCGGGGCGGATCACCAGCACCAGGCGGTACACCACCCCGATGCAGCCCAGGTGGAACAACGCCGACACCAGCCGCGCACTGTTGCCCACCTCCATGCCGGTCGCGCTGACCAGCATCGCCGCCAGCCACTGGTACAGCGGGAATTCGAACGGGATCGCCCAGGGCGCGCCGATCACCGGGGTGATGTAGCTCAACACCGGGAAACCACGCGCCATCCAGTCGATCGACAGCGCGGTCTGGGTCTGGCGGAATCCGGAGGCGTCCACCGGCGGCATCGACCAGCCGTAGACCAGCAGGGCCAGCAACATCGCCATGCCGACGTACAGCAGGATCCGGCCCGGCAGAAGGCTGCGCGTTGAATCGACGTCCTGGATCACACCTGGTACTCCTGTTGAACCCTTCCCGATACCGGGAAAAAGCGGAAAAGAACGCGCACGGCGGCCGCGCGCGGCCCGCGGAGTTTCCAGCGTTCACCGGCATTGCGCAACCCGCGCGCGGCGCCTGCAGCGCGCGTTCGTGCAGCGGGCGTGTCATCGGCCTGTGTTAGGGTGGGCCAGGTGTTTTCATGTTCAATGCCACCGAGGTCGCCCCCATGTGGCGGCTGACCGCCCTGTTGACCGGCGTCGCGCTGCTGCTGACCGGCAGCGGGCTGCTGGGCACGCTGCTGGCGGTGCGCGGCGGCCAGGCCGGCTTCGGCGCCGGCACGCTGGGGCTGGTGATGTCCGGCTACTTCGCGGGCTTTTTCCTCGGCACGTTCGTGGCCCCCTCGCTGATCGGCCGCATCGGCCATATCCGCGCCTTCGCCTTCTTTGCCGCGCTGGCGGCCATCGCCATCCTCCTGCACCCGCTATGGATCCATCCGTTGGGCTGGGGCGTGCTGCGCGTGGCCACCGGCATCGCGCTGGTCGGGCTGTACACGGTGATTGAAAGCTGGCTCAACGCCGAGCCGGACCCGGGCCGGCGCAGCCGCGCGTTCTCGCTGTACATGGTGGTCAACCTCTCGGCGCTGGCGCTGGGCCAGGTGCTGCTGATGCTGGGCGATGCCAGCGCGGTGGCGATGTTCATGTTCACCGCGATCCTGGTGTGCGCGGCGGTGCTTCCGGTCACGGCCACCCGCCTGACCCAGCCGGAGGTGCCGGTGGTGAGCCGGCTGTCGCTGGGCCGGCTGTATGCGATGGCGCCGGTGGCCACCGTGGCCGCCGGCCTGTCCGGCCTGGCGATGGGCGCCTTCTGGGGGTTGCTGCCGGTGTATGCCGGTGCGATCGGGCTGGACGGCAATGGCGTGGCGCTGTTCATGCTCACCGCCATCCTCGGTGGCGCGTTGCTGCAATGGCCGCTGGGCCAGATCAGCAACGGGCATGACCGCCGCAGCGGGCTGGTCGCGCTGTGCCTGGCTGCCGCCGGCATCGCCGTGGTGGCCTCGCTGCCGATGATCCAGGTGCAGACGCACCTGGTATTCGGCCTGTTCTTCTTCTACGGCGGGCTGGCGTTCTCGCTGTACCCCTTCGCCGTGGCGCACATGCTCGACTACCTGCCGCGCCAGCACCTGCTGTCCGGCTGCTCCAGCCTGCTGCTGGTGCACGGCGTGGGCGCCGCGATCGGCCCGGCGCTGGCCGGCGCGGCCATGCAACGTTTCGGCGCGGCCGCGCTGCCGCTGTATTTCGCGCTGGTGCTGGTGCTGCTGGCCGCCTTCACCACCGCCCGCCTGCTGCGCTTCCAGCGCGTGCGCACCCATCCGGTCGGCTTCCGGCTGATGCTGCGCACCACGCCGTCGGCGCTGCAACTGATGCCCGAGACCGACACCGAGGTGCCGCCGGACACCCCCTCTCCTCCGCTCCGATAAGGAAGTGCATTGACTGTATCGACACCGAATACCGCAAGCCCCGCCCGTACACCGCCGGCCGCCCCGGCACCGCAACTGATCCTCGCCACCGACCTGGATGGCACCTTTCTCGCCGGCGATGCCGCCGCGCGCCACCGCCTGTACCGGCTGGTCGACCAGCACCCCGGTATCGCGTTGATCTTCATCACCGGCCGCGGCCTGGAAGCGGTGATGCCACTGCTCTCCGACCCCGCTATCCCGCGCCCGGACTACGTGGTCTGCGATGTCGGCGCCACCGTGGTGGACGGCCACACCCTGCAGCCCCTGCAGCCCCTGCAATCGATGATCGACGCGCACTGGCCCGGTGAGCACGTGGTGGCCGCCGCGATGCGCCCCTTCACCGCCCTGCAGCGCCAGGACGTGCCGCAGGAACGGCGCTGTTCGTATTTCTGCGATCCGCAGACGCTGGCGCCGCTGCGCGCGCAGATCCAGGCCGCCGCGCAGGCGCTGGGCTGCGACGTGCTGTATTCGGCCGACCGCTACCTGGACATCCTGCCGCCGGACACGGACAAGGGCCGCACGCTGGCCGCGCTGTCGCGCCTGCTGGAACTGCCGCGCGACCGCATCCTGGTGGCTGGTGACACGCTCAACGACCTGTCGATGTACACCGCCGGTTTCCGCGGGGTATGCGTGGGCGATTCGGAGCCGGCGCTGACCACGGCGACGGCCGGACTGGCGCACACCTACCACGCCACCGCGCCGGGTTGCGGCGGCATCCTGGAAGCGATCGAGCACTTCGGCCTGCTCGCCCAGGATGACCCCTACCTGCGCCCGCATGCGCCGGCCCGCCGCGACGGTGCCGACCTGGTGATGGTCTACCACCGCCTGCCCTTCGATGAGGTGGTGGAGGACGGCGTGCTGGTGCAGCGCCCGCCGCGTTCGCCCAACGGCATCATTCCCTCGCTGCTGAGCTTCTTCGAAGGCGGCCAGAAAGGCTCCTGGGTGGCCTGGGGCATCGATGATCCCAAGCGCGGCCCCTTCCAGACCCACCTGGCGGTGGATGCCGAGCGCTACCCCACCCTCACCGCCGCGCGCGTGCCACTGAGCCGCCAGGAGGTGGACATCTTCTACAAGCGCTTCTCCAAGGAAGCGTTCTGGCCGATGCTGCACGTGTTCTGGGAGCGCGCCAAGTTCCGCGAGGACGACTGGCAGGTGTTCCTGAAGGTCAACCGCAAGTTCGCCGAAGCCACCGCGGCCGAAGCCGCGCACGGGGCCACGGTGTGGATCCACGACTACAACCTGTGGATGGTGCCGGCCACGCTGCGCGAGCTGCGCCCGGACCTGAAGATCGCCTTCTTCCACCACACCTATTTCCCTTCGGCCGACGTGTTCAACGTGGTGCCGTGGCGGCGCGAGATCATCGGCAGCCTGCTGTCGTGCGACTACATCGGCTTCCACATCCCGCGCCAGGTGGAGAACTTCGTGGACGTGGTGCGCGGGGCGATGCCGGCCGAACGGCTGGCCTGGGAGAGCTGCGCGCCGCGCTTCCTCACCTACGGCTGCGCGGTGGGCCTGGACACCATGACCACGCGGCTGCGCGTGGGCGACCGCGAGGTGGCGCTGGGCGCCCATCCGGTGGGCACCGACCTGCGCCGCATCCACGGTGTGTTGGCCCGCGCGCAGGTGCGCAACGACATCTTCAAGCTGCGCCGCGAGATCGGTGCCCGCAAGCTGGTGCTGTCGGTGGAGCGGCTGGATTACACCAAGGGCACGCTGGCCAAGCTGGAGGCCTTCGAGCGCCTGCTGGAACAGCATCCAGACCGCCAGGGCAAGGTGACCCTGCTGATGGTGTGCGTGCCGGCCGCGCGCGAGATGACCGTGTACCGCACGCTGCAGAACCAGATCGAACAGGCGGTGGGGCGCATCAACGGGCGCTTCTCGCGGCTGGACTGGACCCCGGTGCGGTTCTTCGCCCAGGCCTTGCCGTTCGAGGAGGTGGTGGCCCATTACGCGGCCGCGCAGGTGATGTGGATCACGCCGCTGCGGGATGGCCTGAACCTGGTGGCCAAGGAGTTCGTGGCCACCCATGGCATCGAGGGCAGCAGTGGCGTGCTGGTGCTGAGCGAATTTGCCGGCGCGGCGGCCGAACTCAAGGGCGCGGTGCTGACCAATCCGCATGATCCGGCCGACCTCACCGCCGGCCTGTTGCAGGCGCTGTCGATGCCCGAGGAAGAAGCCACCGGCCGCATGCGCCAGTTGTTCGGCAGCGTGGAGTATTACGACGTGGACCGCTGGGGCCGCGATTTCCTGGATGCCGTGCGCGACAGCCATCCGCCGGGGTAGTGCAGGTGCGGGCCGGTGCGATCCTGAACCGGTAGTGCCGGCCGCTGGCCGGCTCCGCACGATCCTGCACCGGTAGTGCCGGCCGCTGGCCGGCTCCGCGCGATCCTGCACCGGTAGTGCCGGCCGCTGGCCGGCTCCTCGCGATCCTGCACCGGTAGTGCCGGCCGCTGGCCGGCTCCTCGCGATCCTGCACC
>NZ_JAVWXA010000105.1:0-13774 GCF_036662295.1 Stenotrophomonas sp. | reverse complement strand
CCCACCGCCGGGGGGGTAGAGCCACCCCATGGGTGGCTGCACGCGGTGCCAGCCCACAGGTAGAGCCACCCCATGGGGTGGCTCTACCCTTGGGCCGGATCGAAACGCAGCCACCCATTTGTGCCGTGCCGCGGACGCGGGATCAGCCCGCGCTGCCGCCCAACGCCTTGAACAGGGTGACGTCGTTGACCAGCTGCTTCTGCCTGACCGAGGCCAGCGACAGCTCGGCGTCGCGGCGGGTCTGCTGGGCTTCCAGCCAGGTGCGCAGGTCGGTGGCGCCGACCCGGTAACGCACTTCGTACATGCGCTCGATCTCCACCGCCTCATCGTAGGAGGCCTGCGAGGACGCCAGCTGGTTGGCGAACTGCTCGCGCGCCGACAGTGCGTTGTCCACCTCCGACAACGCGGTGTACAGCGTGCGGCGGAAGCCGTTGGCGGCGATCTGGTAGTCGGTGCCGGCCACGCGGGTGTTCAACTGGGCCTGGCGGATGTTGAGGAAGGGCAACGACAGCCCCGCGCCCAGCGTGGCCACCGGGTTGCGGAGCACGTCCGACAGCGAGGTGGCGCCGGTGCCGACGCTGCCGGTCAGGCTCAGCGCCGGGTAGTACTGGGTGGCGGTGACCTGGATGTTCTTCAGGCTGTTGCGCAGGCGCAGCTCGGCCGCGCGCAGGTCCGGCCGGCGCCCCAGCAGGTCGGCCGGCAGGCCTTCGGCGATGGCTGGGCTGCCGGCACGTTGCAGCTGCTGCGGTTCGTCGGCCAGGGCCAGCGGCTGGCCGTCCAGCAACACGGTCAATGCATTGCGCGTGGTGACGCGTTGCTGCTCCAGCGCGCTCTGTGCGGCGCGCTGCGCCTCCAGGCTCTGGGCTGCCTGGCGCACTTCCAGCCGAGACACCGCGCCCGCGTCGAACCGCGCCTGGACCAGCTCGCGGGTGCGTTGCAGGCGGTCCAGGTTGGCCTGGCCGGCGTTGATCGACTGGTTGAGGAAGGCCAGCGTCCAGTACTGGGTGGCCACGTCGCCGATCACCAGCAGCGCGGTGTTCTGCAGGTCCTCCTGGCTGGCCTGGGCTTCCCACTGGGCGATGTCGCGCTGGGTGCGCAGGCGGCCCCACAGGTCGATCTCCCATTGCAGGGACACCCCGGTCGAGCTGCCCCGGTTCCAGTCCGCGCCCTGGTCGATCGGGCGGTTGCCGCTGCTGCTGACGCTGCCCGAAGGCTGCGGCCACAGGGCGTTGTCGGCCAGCCCGGCCTGCAGGCGCGCGCGCTGCACGGCCAGTCCGGCCGAGACCAGGTCGGTGTTGGCGGCCAAGGCGCGCTCGATCACGCGGTCCAGCCCGGGATCGCCGAATCCGGTCCACCAGGCGTCCTCGCGCACGTCGGCGGTGCTCGCCTGCGGTGCCTCGGTCACCGCGTGGGTGGGGGTGTTCACGTTGGCATCGCCACGGCCGTAGGCGGCGGGCACGGTCGGGGCCTGGACCGCGTAACGGCCGGTGCTGACGCAGGCCGACAGCGCCAGCGCGGTCACGCAGGCCAGGGCCAGCGGCCGCAGCGAGGCGGGGTGCAACAAGGCAGAAGAGATCGTCATTCGCGCGCCAGCGCCTCCACGGGGTCAAGTTGGGCGGCATTGCGTGCCGGAAGGAAGCCGAACGCCACACCGATCAGGCTGGAGCAGGCGAAGGCGGCCACGATCGAGGCCGTGGAAAACACCATCTGGAAATCCGGGGCGAACTTGCCGAACAGCCAGCCCACGAGCAGCGACAGCCCCACGCCCAGCAGGCCACCGAGCAGGCACACCAGCACCGCCTCGATCAGGAACTGCTGGCGGATGTCGCTCTGGCGCGCGCCGACGGCCATGCGCACGCCGATCTCGCGGGTCCGTTCGGTCACCGACACCAGCATGATGTTCATCACCCCGATGCCGCCCACCAGCAGCGCGATGGCGGCGATGGCGCTGATCAGCAGGGTCATCGTGCGGGTGGTCTGCTCGATGGTCTCGCGGATCTCGGCGCTGTTGCTGAGGAAGAAGTCCTCGGTGCCGTGGCGCATGATCAGCAGCTTGGAGATCGCCGCCTGCGCCGCGTCCATCGGGGTGCTGTCGTCCACGCGCACGGTGATGCTGGACACGTAGCGCTGGCCCAGCATGCGCGACATCACCGTGGTGTAGGGCACCCACACGCCCAGGCTGGTGCTGCCGCCAAAGCCGAAGCTCTGGCGCTGGGCCACGCCGATCACGCGCACCGGTACGTTGCCCAGCAGGATCACCTGGCCGATCGGGTCTTCGCCATTGGGGAAGAACTGGGTGCGGGTGTTTTCATCGATCACCGCCACCTGCGCCAGCGCCTTGACCGCGTCGCGGTCGAAGAAGCTGCCCTGGCTCAGGGTCACGCCCTTGACCCGGAAGAACTGCTCGCCCACGCCGCTGACCTGGGCGGTGGCCGACTGGTTGCGGTAGCGCGCGGTGACCGAGGAGGACACGCTCGGCGTGGCGCTGTCCACGTAGCTCTGCTGGGCCAGCGCGTCCGAATCGCTGGCCTTGAGGGTCTGCACCCGCGCCGAGCGCATGTCGCCGAAGCCGCGCCCGGAATATACGTCGATGGTGTTGGTGCCCAGCGCGCTGATGTTCTGCAGGATCTGCTGCTGCGAGCCGTTGCCCAGCGCCACCACCGAGACCACCGAGGCGATGCCGATGATGATGCCGAGCATGGTCAGGAAGGTGCGCAGGCGATGGGCGTTCATGGCCAGCAACGCCATCCGGAACGCCTCGGTGAAGCGATCGCGCGCGGCACGCCAGCTATTGCCCTTGCCGGCGGCCACGGTGGCCGCGCGCTGGGCGCGGTAGGTGGGCGCGTTGGGATTGGCGCGGTCGGCGATGATTTCACCGTCGCGGATCTCGATGATGCGCTGGGCGTGTTCGGCCACGCTCATGTCGTGGGTGACGATGATGATGGTGTGGCCCTCGGCATGCAGCTCGCCGAGGATGCCCATCACTTCCTCGCCGGATTTGGTATCCAGTGCGCCGGTCGGCTCGTCGGCCAGGATCACCTCGCCGCCGTTCATCAGCGCCCGCGCGATCGACACGCGCTGCTGCTGGCCGCCGGAGAGCTGGCCGGGCTTGTGCTGCATGCGGTCGCCCAGGCCCAGGCGCTGCAGCAGCTGCTCGGCACGCGCGGTGCGCACCGGGCCGGGGCTGCCGGCATACACCGCCGGCACCTCCACGTTGCCGCGCGCGTCCAGGTCGCCGAGCAGGTGGTAGCGCTGGAAGATGAAGCCGAAATGCTCGCGGCGCAGCTCGGCCAGCTCGTCGGGCAGCATGCTGCCGGTCTCGCGCCCGGCCACCTGGTAGCTGCCGCGGGTGGGGCGGTCCAGGCAGCCGAGGATGTTCATCAGCGTCGACTTGCCCGAGCCGGACTGGCCGACGATGGCCACGATCTCGCCGGCGGCGATGTCCAGGTTGACGTCGCGCAGCACCGCGATGGTCTCCTCGCCGGCGGGAAACTCGCGGCGCAGGTCGCGCAGCCGCAGCAGCGGCATGCCCGTGGCGGTCGCCGTCATCGGCGCGGCCCTCCCATGCCCGGGCCGCCGATGCGGACCTGCGCGCCGCGGCCGCCACCACTGCCGCTCGCCGCCGCCGCGCCGCCTTCGCCGACCACCACCTTTTCGCCTTCCTTCAGCCCGGACAGCACTTCGGCGGTGGCGCCGTTGTTGATGCCGATGCGCACCTTGCGCGGGGCCGGGCGGCCGTCGGCGTCGGCCACGCGCACCATGTACTGGCCATCGCGGCCCTTCGGGCCCAGTGCCACCGCCGGGATGGTCAGCACGTCCTTGGCCTGCTTGAGCATCACCGAGACCTGCGCGGTCATGTCGATGCGCAGGCTGCCATCGGGGTTTTCCACGTCGAACAGGGCGTTGTAGTACACCGCGCTGCTGGCGCTGGAGCTGGACGAGCTGCTGCTGGAACTGCTGTCGTTGGCGATCGAGGACGGCGCCGGATTGATCTGGCGCAGGGTGGCGTGGTATTTGCGGTCCGGCTCGCCCAGGGTGGTGAAGTACACCGGCATGCCGGCCTTGATCTTGACCACGTCGGCCTCGGACACCTCGGCATTGACCGTCACCAGGTCCAGCCGCGCCAGCATCACGATGGTCGGCGCGGTCTGGTTGGCGTTGACCGTGCGGCCTTCCTCGGCCACCACCGCCACCACGGTGCCGTCCATCGGCGCGGTGATGCGGGTGTAGGCGAGGGTGGCGCGGGCGGTGGCCAGTTCGGTGTCGCGGCCCTTGATCTGCGCGTCGTAGGACTGGATCTGGGCGCGCGCGGTCTTCAGCTTGGCGTCGGCGGCGTCGTACTCGGCGCGCGAGGTGGCCTCGGCGGCCAGCATCTGCTGCTGCCGGGCGAATTCCAGCTCGGCTTCGCGCAGGCTGGCCTGTTGCACCGCGCGCTGCGCCTTGACCTGGTCCAGCGTGGCCTGGGCGTTGAGCACCTGGTTCTGCTGGGTGGTGGCGTCGATCTCGGCGATCAGGTCCCCTTCGCGCACGGTATCGCCCAGCTGCACCTTGAGCGACTTGATCTGGCCGGAGGCCTGCGCACCCACGCTGACCAGCTTGTAGGCATCGATCACGCCGGTGGCCTCCACGGTCTGCTCGATGTCTCCACGGCTCACCGCGGTGGTGGCCAGGGTCGGCGCCGCCGGCTTGCGCAGGGTCCATGCGACAATCGCGGCCAGCACGGCAAGGACGATGATCGACAGCAGCAGGCGGCCGCGGCGGGTAGTGGGCAGGCGGGGCTTCACGATGATCGTCTACTCGGCTGGCCGGCATGCGGCGTTGTCAGCATTGTGAAGACGGCACCACGTCGGCTCAACACTCCGCGTGTGTCGGGGCGTATCCCCGACGCGTCGGATATGTCCTTATGTGTCGTGGGTCATGTTTGAAACACGCGTACGCAAACCACAGGATGCGGTTCAGCTCCCGACAGGGGATCATGGCCGCATGGAGACTCCCAACCCGATGCATCGACTGCTGATCGTCGACGACGACCACGATATCCGCCACCTGCTGGCCGAACAGCTCGGCCGTGCCGGCTACCAGGTGAGCACCGCCAGCGATGGCCAGGCCATGCGCCAAGTACTGGAGCGCGAGCACGTGGACCTGATCGTGCTCGACCTCAACCTGCCGCGCGAAGACGGCCTCACCCTGTGTCGCGATCTGCGCGCGCGCTCGAGCACGCCGGTGATCATGCTCACCGCGCGCAGCGAGCCGATCGACCGCGTGCTGGGCCTGGAGATGGGCGCCGACGACTACCTGGGCAAACCGTTCGAGCCGCGCGAACTGCTGGCGCGCATCCGCAACGTGCTGCGTCGCACCGAAGCGCTGCCGGCCAACCTGGAACCGCTGGCCATTCGCCGGGCGCGGTTCTCGCACTGGATCTTCGACCTGGAACACCGCCACCTGCTCGATCCCGATGGCCGCGTGGTGGTGCTGTCCGGGGCCGAGTTCCGCCTGCTGCGCGTGTTCGTGGGGCATGCCAACAAGGTGCTCTCGCGCGAGCAGCTGGTGGCCCTGAGCAGTGGCCGCAGCTATGAATCCCAGGATCGGGCGATCGACCTGCAGGTCAGCCGGCTGCGCAACAAGCTGGCCGATGACGGCGGCAGCGACGGGCTGATCAAGACCGTTCGCAACGAAGGTTATGTGCTGGCAACGGCGGTGACCCTGGAATGAATCGCCTGGGCCGTTTCTTCGCCTCGATGGTGGGGCGGCTGTTCCTGATCCTGCTGCTGGGCATGAGCGTGGCTGCGATCGGGGCCACCATGCTGGCCAGCGCCAAGCGCCAGCAGGAGTTCGAGCGGCAGAACCTCAACCGCATCGCCGACCGCCTGCAGGGCTTTGTGAACATGCTCGACGGCAACCCGGAGCTGCGCGACCGCCTGCTGGACAGCGGCGGCCCCAGCGTGCGGCGGCTGCCGCCCGGGGCGCGGGTGGGGCGCCCGGATGCGGCGCTGATGGAGGTGCTCGACGACCGCCCCGGCCCGGTGGCGTCCAGCCAGGTGGCCTTCACCTCGTTCCGCTCCTGCCTGCCACGGCTGCCCGAGCTGCCGCATCCCAAGAAGCCGAGCAACGGCCCACCGCGCGAGCGCGACCCGGCCTTCATCCCGCCCAAGTGCCGGATGGTGAGCCTGCGCCTGAGCGACGGCACGCCCCTGCAGCTGTCGCTGGATTCGCCGGCGGTGGCGCACAACGGCATCCTGGCGGTGGATCCGCTGTTCCTGACCCTGCTGGTGCTGGCGATCGGCGTGCTGGCCTACGTGGTGGCGCGCATGGCCAGTGCGCCGTTGCAGCGGCTGGCGGCCGCGGCCGCGGCACTGGGCGATGACCTGCAGGGCGCACCGATGCCGGTGACCGGCCCGCTGGAGGTCAAGCGCGCGGCCGAAGCCTTCAATGCCATGCAGAAGCGCCTGCAGCGCCACCTCGGCGAGCGCACGCAGATGCTGGCGGCGATCACCCATGACCTGCAGACCCCGGTCACGCGGCTGCGCCTGCGCCTGGAGAACGTGGGCGACGACGCCCTGCGCGAGCGCCTGATCGGCGACCTGGCCGCGATGCAGGCGCTGATCCGCGAGGGCCTGGAGCTGGCCCGCAGCGCCGAAAGCGCTGAACAGCGCGCCGCCCTGGACCTGGATTCGCTGCTGGAGAGCATCGTGGAAGATGCGGTGGAAGCCGGCGCGGACGTGCGTTTCGAGCAGCCCAGCGGGGCGGTGCTGATGTTGCGCCCGCTGGCCATGCACCGGCTGTTCTCCAACCTGGTGGACAACGCGGTCACCTATGGCCAGTCGGCGCGGGTGGGGGTGGAGCAGCATCCGGACAAGGTGGTGGTGCGCATCCGCGACAGCGGCCCGGGCCTGGCCGAGGACGAACTGGAGGCGGTGTTCGACCCGTTCGTGCGGCTGGAGACCTCGCGTTCGCGCGAGACCGGCGGCGCCGGCCTGGGCCTGACCATTGCCCGCGCGCTGGCGGAAAAGGACGGGGCGCGGCTGGTGCTGCGCAACCACCCGCAGGGCGGGCTGGAGGCGGTGGTGGAGTGGCCGGCCAGCCTGCGCGCACCGGGCGCGCGCCACGGTTGAGGGTTGTGAACACAAAGCGGTGCGGATTTGCCTACTATGGGCAACCCCACCGCTTTGTCCTGCATGAGCGCGTCCCTGCCTGTCAGCTCCCCTGGAGCGCATGCCGCCGGTTACCTGCTGTCCCGTGTCCCCCCGGCTGGTCCTGACGGATGAGCCAAGGGGGGCGTGGTAGCCGGTGGCGGCCGGTACAACTGAAGCTGATCCGGCGCCTGGGCGCGGCCTTGCTGTGGCTGTGCCTGTGCGGCGTGCTGTCGTGGCCGCTGGCGGCCCAGGACGGCCCGCCGCCGCTGCGCGATTACGCCATCGATGTGTGGACCTCGCGCAACGGGTTGCCGCACAACTCCCTGCGCGACATCGCCCAGACCCCCGAGGGGCACCTGTGGTTCGCCACCTGGGAAGGCCTGGTGCGCTACAACGGGCTGGATTTCACCGTCTTCGACCGCAGCACCCGGCCCGGTTTGCGCGACAACGGCGTGGGCGCGCTGTTCGTCGATCGCGCCGGCGCGCTGTGGATCAGCGACTCGCGCGGCAATGTCACCCGGCGCAGCGCCGATGGCCGCTGGCAGGTGTTCGAACACGCGCCGGGCGCGCCGCAGGTGCTGATCCAGGCCATGCAGATGGACAGCCACGGCCGCCTGTGGCTGCTCTACGAAGGCCAGGGCATCGGCAGCCTGGGCCCGGACGGCACGTTCCAGTACCAGAAGCCCCCGGCCGACATCCCGATGGCCATGAGCTTCACCAAGCTGGTGGTCGATGCGCAGGACCGGGTCTGGGTGGGCACCCTGGACGGGCTGGTGGTGCGCGACAACGACGGCGTGCTGCGCCGCGCCCCGGAGAGCTTCGGGCTGGGCCGCGGCCTGGTCTGGCCCTACCGCGCCCCGGACGGGGTGATGTGGATCGTGGCCGGCGAACGGGTCTACCGCATGCAGGATGGGCTGCCGCAGCTGCAGCACCGCCTGCCCGGGGTGATGCACATCACCGCCATGCTGCAGGATCGGCATGGCGACCTCTGGCTGGGCACCGAGAACCAGGGCCTGCTGCGCCTGTCGCGGCACGGGCTGGAGCGCCTGCCGACCGGGCTGTCGCTGCCCGGCGGGCGCGTGGTCAGCCTGCGCGAGGATGCCGAGGGCAGCATCTGGGTGGGCGCCAATGGCGGCCTGTACCGGTTGCGCGAGACCTTGTTCAGCAGCTTCACCGAGCGCGATGGGCTCAGTGGCGACTACGTGCGCACGGTGCTGGAAGACCAGCAGCGCCAGCTCTGGATCGGCAGTGCCAGCGGCCTGGACCGGCGCGATGCGCAGGGCCGGTTCTCGCCGGTCACCCTGCATAACAGCGGCGGCAAGACGCCCTCGGTGCTGAGCCTGGCCCAGGACCACGGCGGCGACCTGTGGGTGGGCACCTTCGGCGATGGCGTGTACCGGCTCGATGCCCAGGGCCGCATGCTGCGCAGTTACGGCACCGCCGACGGCCTGCCCGGCGGCAACATCCGCGCGATGAGCGTGGACCGTGCCGGCGCGGTCTGGGCCGGCACCCAGAAGGGCGTGGTGCGGATCGACCGGCATGGGGTGGAGGTGCCGTCCGCCCCGGGCATGCCCGGCGGCCTGATCACCGCCCTGGCGCACGATGCCGACGGCGCGTTGTGGATCGGCACCATCGAAGGCATCAAGGTGCTGCGCGGCAACGACGTGCAGAGCATCGACCTGGCCCCGCTGGGCGGTGGCCGCAGCGTGTTCGGCTTCCAGCAGATCGGCGATGCGATGTGGATCAGCAGCGATCGCGGGCTGTACCGCTGGCAGGATGGCACGCTGGCGCGGGTGGGCCTGGAGCAGGGCATGCCGGTGGATACGGTGTTCCAGCTGGTGCCCGACCGCATCGGCAATGTCTGGATCAGCAGCAATCGCGGCGTGCTGCGCACCGACATGGCCATGCTCAACGAGGTCGCCGACGGCCGCGCGGCGCGCGTGGAAGTGGACCACTACAACGAAATCGACGGCATGGCCAATTCGCAGGCCAACGGCAGCTCCGGGCCGTCGGCGATCCTGCGCCAGGACGGCACGTTCTGGGTGGTCACCGCCGGTGGCCTGAGCATGGTCGATCCACTGCGGCTGCAGCGCTTCCGTGAGCGGCTGGCACCGCCGGCGGTGATCGAGAACGTGCTGGTGGATGGCAAGTCGCTGCACTGGCAGGGCAGCGACCACAACAGCATCCCCGGCGGGCGCCGGCTCAGCGTGAGCTACGTGGGCCTGAGCTACCTGATGTCCGAGCGGATCCGTTACCGCACCCGCCTGGCCGGGCTGGACAACGGCTGGATCGAGCGGGGCCAGCAGCGCAGCGTGGAGTTCATCGGCCTGCCGCCGGGCGACTACACCCTGCACGTGTCCGCCGCCCATCCCGGTGGCAGCTGGAGCGACAGCGAGGCGGTCTGGGCATTCACCGTGGAGCCGTTCCTGTGGCAGCGCCGCAGCGTGCAGGTGGTGGCGGTGCTGTTGCTGCTGGCGGGGCTGGTGGCGCTGTACCGTTACCTGATCAACCGCTACAAGGCCAGCAACATCCGCCTGGCGCGCATGGTCGATGAGGCCACCCGCGACCTGCAGGCGCAGACGGTCAACCTGCAGGCGCTGAACCAGGAAAAGACCGAGCTGGCCGACCGCCTGGCCGTGCAGGCCGAGCAGTTCGGGCGGCAGGCGCGCGAGGACGCGTTGACCGGGCTGCCCAACCGCCGCGCCTTCGACGAGGCGCTGGCGCGTGATTTCGCGCGTTCCCAGCGCAGCGGCCACCCGCTGTGCCTGGTGGTGCTGGACATCGACCACTTCAAGGAGGTCAACGACCAGCACAGCCACAGCGTGGGCGACGTGGTGCTGGTGGAGGTGGCCCGCGTGATCGCCTCGGCGTGCCGCGATTCGGACATGCCCGCGCGTACCGGCGGCGAAGAATTCACGCTGCTGCTCAACGACACCCGCCTGGCCGAAGCGGCGCAGGTCTGCGCGCGCCTGCGCGGCCTGTTCCACGACCACCCGGACTGGGCCGGGGTGCCGGGCCTGAAGGTGACCTTCAGTGCCGGCCTGGTCGAACTGGACGCGGCCGACCGCACCCCGATGCTGCTTTACCAGCGCGCCGACCGCGCGCTGTACCGGGCCAAGAGCGAAGGCCGCGACCGGACCAGCATCGGCTGATACCGCCGGCGATCCAACGCCGGCGCTACGCTTCCGGAGGCGCGGCGACGGGTGCGGTCAGCGCGGCCAGGCGTTGGCGATGGTGCAGAACAGCTTGGCGGTCTGCTCGGTGTCGTACACCGCGCTGTGCGCTTCGTCGGCATCCCAGCCCAGGCCGGCGGCGGTGGCGGCGCGTGCCAGCACGGTCTGGCCATAGGCGATGCCGGCCATGGTGACGGTGTCGAACACGCTGAAGGGGTGGAACGGGTTGCGCTTGTGGCCCACCCGGTTGACCGCGGCATTGACGAAGCCGAGGTCGAAATGCGCGTTGTGGCCCACCAGGATCGCGCGCTGGCAGCCGTACTTCTTCACCGCCGCGCGCACCGGCGCGAAGATGTGGTCCAGTGCGTCCTTCTCGGATTTGGCCAGGCGGAAGGGGTGGTCCAGGATGATGCCGGTGATTTCCAGCGACTTGGGGTCGATCTCCAGGCCGTCGGCCGGGATCACGTGCGCGCTGGCGGTCTGGCCGGGGTAGAGCAGCCCGTTTTCATCCATTTCGATCGGCACGGCTGCAATTTCCAGCAGCGCGTTGCGGTTGCAGTCGAAGCCGCCGGTCTCCACGTCGATCACCACCGGCAGGAACCCGCGGAAGCGCTGGGCCATGGCCGGGTTTGCCGCAGGCAGGACAGGCGCCAGGGCGGCGGCGGGGGGCAGGGCAGCATCGTTCATGCGGCGATTCTAGCAGAGGGGGGCGGTACGCCCCCGTGGCTCACGCCCGCGCAGCACGGCCTGCCAGGCAGCGCCGCAGCAGATGGTCCAGGCTCAGCGGGCCGGCGCCCTGCAGGGCCAGCGGCACCAGCATGGCCATGAACAGCAGCGGCAGTTTGAAGTTGCCAAAGCCCTGGTCGGTGATCACGTAGCCCATCGCCAGCTCGGCCAGCCCGTCCCAGTGCATCGGCCAGTGCACGGCCGCCGTGGCCACCACGGTCAGCACCAGCAGGCTGCTGGCCGCCGCGCGAGTGCCCAGCCCCAGCAGCAGGCAGGCCGCGCCGACCAGCTCGAACCAGGTGGCCAGCTGCCAGTTGAGGGTGGCCGGCAGCTGGTCGAACGGAAACGGAAACGCCTGCTGCAGGTCGGCGAACCAGTTCTGGCCGTGCAGCTTCTCGCGGCCGGACTCGAAATATTCCCAGCCCATCAGCAGGCGCAGGCCGAGCGGGGCCAACCACGGGCCGAGACGGTCCAGCCGGTCGCCAACGGCGACCAGGTGCGGTGTGTTCATTCAAACGGTCCTTCTACGGAGGGATCAGGAAGCGGGGGTGGCGGGGCCGATCACGCCGCTGGCATGGAACTGCAGCAGCAGGGCCGCGCCCGGTTGCAGCAGGGCGTCGGCGGCCAGGCCATGGTCGGCGGCGAGGCCGTGCAGGTAGGCGGTGCCGGTGCGGCCAGGTTGCTCGCCGATGCGCGCCAGCAACTGCGCGGCCAGCGGGCTGATGGTGGCGAAGCGGACCTGCCCATCGGGATCGCGCCGGACCAGCAGCCCGGTGGGGCCGGGGTCGGGCTGTATCTGGGCGTCGTCGGTGCCCAGCCGGTGTACCGGCCAGTGGTAGAGCAGCGGCCAGGCCAGCGGCGATCGCTGCAGCGCCGCGTGCATCGGGTCCAGGCCGGGCGAGGGCGGCAGCGGCTGCGCCTCCAGCTGGTACAGGGCCGTCTCGACCCATTCGTAATGGGCCAGTTCGGCCAATGCCGGATGCGGCAGCGTGGCCTGGCCCTGCAACCACTGCACGAACTCGGCGGCCAGTTCGGTGAACAACGGCGTCTGCGCGTGATGCCCGGCCAGGAAGGTGCGCACCAGCGCCTGCCAATCGGCCTGGCCCAGCAACTGCACGCAGACGGGGAAGCCGTTGCCGAGCAGCCCCAGCACGTTGTTGAACACCAGCCGTTGGTAGATCGCCAGCCGCCGCGCGTCCAGGCCGTCGGGCGCGACCACCTGGGCCGGGTCGCGCAGGTGCGCGGTGAACGCGCGCTGTTGGGCGTGCAGACGCGGTGGGATGTCAGTCATGCCCGGCACCGTTGGCGGCGGCGATCAGCGTGCGGATGGTGTGCAGTTCGCCACGCAGCTCGGCATAGGGCGGGAAATTGAAATCGCGCTCCAGCAGGGTGGGACGCGCGCCGATGCGTGCGTAGGTGCGTGCCAGCAGCGCCCACACCGGGTCGATCACCGCGCTGCCGTGGGTGTCGATCTTCAGGTCGTCGGCTTCGTCCAGGTGGCCGGCCACGTGCAGGCACACGATGCGTGCGGCGGGCAGGCCGGCGATGAACGCGTCGGCGTCGTAGCCGTGGTTGCAGGCGTTGACGTAGACGTTGTTGACGTCCAGCAGCAGGTCGCAATCGGCCTCGGCGAGGACGGCATTGGTGAAGGCCAGTTCGTCCATGGCCGGTTGCGGGGCCAGGTAGTAGGAGACGTTCTCCACGGCGATGCGCCGGCCAAGCCGGTCCTGCACGCGGGCGATGCGCGCGGCGGTGTGGCGCACGGCTTCGTCGGTGAAGGGAATGGGCAGGAGGTCGTAGAGATGGCCGTCGTCGCTGCAGTAGCTCAGGTGTTCGCTGTAGAGCGGCACGTTGTACTGGTCCAGGAAGCGCGCGACCTGGTCGAGCAGGTGGGTGTCCAGCGGTGCGGTGCTGCCCAGCGAGAGCGACAGGCCATGGCAGCTGAGCGGGTGGCGGGCGGCCAGCTCGGCCAGTGCGTCACCGGCCGGGCCGCCCACGCCGATCCAGTTTTCCGGGGCGCATTCGAGGAAGTCGAGGTCGCCGGCCGGTGCCTGGCGCAGTTCCTGCAGCAGGGCGCGGCGCAGGCCGAGCCCGACCGCCGCCGCAGGCAGCGGCGACCGGGCGCTGCCGCGGGCGGTGGCGTTAGTGCTTGCCACCGCACTTGCCTTCGCCACACTTGCCTTCTGCCGCCTTCTTGTCGCCGGCGGTCTTGGCCTTGGCGTCGCCGGCCTTGCCCTTGTCGGCGCCACACTTGCCTTCGCCGCACTTGCCTTCGGCGCTCTTGGCACCGGCATCGGCGGCTTTTGCGCCGGCTGCGGTGCCGGCTGCGGTGCCGGCCTTGCCCTTGTCGGCGCCGCACTTGCCTTCGCCACACTTGCCTTCGGCGGCCTTGGTGGCAGCCTGGCCGGCGACGAGGTAGCCCTGGGCGAGGTCGGTCATGCTGAGCGCAGAGGCGGAGGCGGTGACGCCCAGGCCGGCGGCGAGCGCGGTGGCGGCGAGCAGGGACAGCGATCGGGTGGGTGTGCTCATCAGGTGGATCTCCTTGGTATGGGCCGGGGCCCGGGATGGCTGCGTGGGGGCAGCAGGTGCGGCCATGGTGGCCCGGTCCGGCTCATCGAATCCTCACACAGGATTCAACGTTTCGTGAAGGGTGGGGGGGTCTTTTTTTAAGTGCGTGAGCAAGAGCGAGAGCGAGAGCCAAGGCCACAGCCAGGGCCACAGCCGCGAGCGCGCTGCAGTGCC
>NZ_JAVWXA010000104.1:0-13814 GCF_036662295.1 Stenotrophomonas sp. | reverse complement strand
GGGGGTGGGGGTGTGCGGGTTCGCGGGACCGTCACACGCCATGGATGGCGTGTGCCAGCGTCCATGGATGGATTCACCGCGTGTCCCGCGAACCCGCACACCCCCACCCCGCGCGAAAAAGCCGGCACTCGCACGCATTTACACCCTCGCAAAGACCATCAACAAAACCCGCATGACCGGGTGGAGAAAAACAAAAACCCCGGCGCAAGGCCGGGGTTCGTGATCGAGCATTTACCGCTGGAATCAGAAGGACATGTCGAAGGCGACTTCGCCCTGCACGCCCACCTGGTAGGCCGACGGGCGGCGCTCGAAGAAGTTGGTCAGTTCCTGCACGTCCTGCAGCTCCATGAAGGGCAGCGGGTTGCGCACGTTGTACTTCTTTTCCATGCCCAGCTTCTGGAAATGGTTGTCCGCGCAATGCTGCAGGTACTCGCGCATGTCACGGGTGGAGATGCCCGCCACGCCGCCGGACAGCACGTCCTCGGCGAACTGCACTTCGCACTCGATCGCCTCGGCCAGCATGTCGTAGACCTCCTGCTTCATCCGGTCATCGAACAGGTCCGGCTCTTCCTCGCGCACCACCCGCACCGACTCGAAGGCGAAGTCCATGTGCGCGCTTTCGTCGCGGAACACCCAGTTGGTGCCCGAGGCCAGGCCCGGCAGCAGGCCGCGCGAACGGAAGTAGTACACGTAGGCGAAGGCCGCAAAGAAGAACAGGCCTTCGATGCAGGCGGCGAAGCAGATCTGGTTGAGCAGGAACTGGCGACGCTCCTCGCGCGTTTCGATCCGCTTGAGGTTCTGGATCGAGTCGATCCACTTGAAGCAGAAGTCGGCCTTCTTCTTGATCGAGTCGATGTTCTCCACCGCCGCGAACGCCTTGACGCGCTCATCCGGGTCCGGCAGGTAGTTGTCGAGCAGGGTCAGGTAGAACTGTACGTGCAGCGCTTCTTCGTAAAGCTGGCGCGACAGGTACATGCGCGCTTCGGGCGCGTTCAAGTGCTGGTACAGGTTCAGCACCAGGTTGTTGGACACGATCGAATCGCCGGTGGCGAAGAACGCGACCAGGCGGTGGATCAGGTGGCGCTCGCCCGGCGACATCTTGTCGTGCAGGTCGCTGATGTCGATCTGGAAATTGATTTCCTCGACCGTCCAGGTGTTCTTGATCGCGTTGCGATACATGTCGTAGAACTGCGGGTAGCGCATCGGGCGCAACGTCAGTTCGAAACCTGGATCGAGCAGCATTTGGCTCGGCTTGTCTGCCATGGGAATGTCCTTGGTTCGGTTGGCCACTTCCCGATCGGGGGAAGCGTCGAAAGACCCGCGCGGGTGCGCGGCGGGCTTCCGGCACCGCAGGCGGTCTGCGCCCGGCGGTGTCAGCGTGTCTGGGGTAACGCCGCCGGGCAGGGCCCGGCGTTCAAGCGGTGTCGATCCTCTCCGGTACCCACCAACGGTGGGTACCTACCCGTTGCAATGCCGGCCGATCGGGCCGGCACGCCGTGTTACTGGCACGCCTCGCAGGCTTCGGGGTTCTCCAGCGAGCAGGCCACTGCTTCGACCGGGGTGTAGCTGCTGACCGTGGTCTTGGCGATCTTGGTGGCCGGGCGCGAGCGCAGGTAGTAGGTGGTCTTGATGCCCTGCTTCCAGGCGTACATGTACATGGAGGACATCGCGCCGATGTTCGGGCTTTCCATGAACAGGTTGAGCGAGGCGGACTGGTCGATGAACGCGCCGCGGTCGGCGGCCATGTCGATCAGCGAACGCATCGGCAGTTCCCACGCGGTGCGGTACACGTTGCGCAGCGTTTCCGGGATCTGGGCGATGCCCTGGATGGAGCCTTCGGCGAGCTTGATCGCATCGCGCATTTCCGGCGTCCAGTGACCCAGCTTCTTCAGCTCGTTGACCAGGTAGCGGTTGACCTGCAGGAAGTCGCCGGACAGGGTCTCGCGCTTGAACAGGTTGGACACCTGCGGCTCCACGCACTCGTAGCAGCCGGCGATCGAGGCGATGGTCGCGGTCGGGGCGATGGCGATCAGCAGCGAGTTGCGCAGGCCATGTTCCTTGATGCGCTCGCGCAGGGCGTCCCAGCGCGCGGTGTCTTCGGGCACCACGTTCCAGGCGTCGAACTGCAGCTCGCCGCTGGCCGCACGGGTGTCGGCGAAGGACGGGTGCTTGCCGCGTTCCTGGGCCAGTTCGACCGAGGTTTCCAGCGCGTGGAAGTAGATCGCTTCGGCGATCTTCTTCGACAGCGCGCGCGCTTCGGCACTGTCGAAGGCCAGGCGCTTGCGGAAGAACACGTCCTGCAGGCCCATGCAGCCCAGGCCGACCGGACGCCAGCGCAGGTTGCCGCGACGCGCGGTTTCGATCGGGTAGAAGTTCAGGTCGATGACGCGGTCGAGCTGGCGCACGGCCAGGCGCACGGTGTCGGCCAGCTTGTCGAAATCGAACTCGCCGTGGGCATCGAAGTGGTTGCCCAGGTTGATCGAGCCCAGGTTGCACACCGCGGTCTCTTCGGCCGAGGTGATTTCCAGGATTTCGGTGCACAGGTTGGACAGGTGGATCACGTTGCCGGCGCGCAGGGTCTGGTTGCTGGCGCGGTTGCACTTGTCCTTGAAGGTCATCCAGCCGTTGCCGGTCTCGGCCAGGGTGCGCATCATCCGCGAGTACAGCTTGCGCGCGGAGATGGTGCGCTGGGCCTTGCCCTGGGCTTCGGCCTGCAGGTAGGCCTGCTCGAAGGCTTCGCCGAACAGGTCGGTGAACTCGGGCACCACGCGCGGATCGAACAGCGACCATTCCTGGTCGGTCTCCACGCGCTTCATGAACAGGTCCGGGATCCAGTTGGCCAGGTTCAGGTTGTGCGCACGGCGCGATTCGTCACCGGTGTTGTCGCGCAGCTCGAGGAAGTCCTCGATGTCGGCGTGCCAGGTTTCCAGGTACACGCAGGCCGCGCCCTTGCGCTTGCCGCCCTGGTTGACCGCGGCCACGGACGAATCCATGGTCTTGAGCCACGGCACGATGCCGTTGGAATGGCCGTTGGTGGACTTGATCAGCGAGCCGCGCGAACGCACGCGGGTGTAGCTGACGCCGATGCCGCCGGAGAACTTGGACAGCTGGGCGATGTCGCCGTACTTGGCGTAGATCGACTCCAGCGAGTCCTGCGGGGAGTCCAGCAGGAAGCACGAGGACAGCTGCTCGTGGGTGGTGCCGGAGTTGAACAGGGTCGGGCTGGACGGCAGGTAGTCCAGGCTGCCCATGCGCTTGTACAGGGCCAAGGTTTCCGGCACGTCTTCGCTCAGCGCGCTGGCGATGCGCAGGAAGAACTGCTGCGGGGTCTCGATCACCTTGCGGGTGTGCGGATGGCGCAGCAGGTAGCGGTCGTACAGGGTACGCAGGCCGAAGTAATCGAAGTTCAGGTCCAGCGAGATGTCGATCGCATCATTGAGCTTGCGTGCGTTGGTCTGCACGAAGTTCAGCAGGCGGTCGTTGATCAGGCCCACTTCGTGGCCGCGGCTGACCGACTGGGAGAAGGCGTAGATCTCCTGGCCGGAGACTTCCTTGGCGATGAAGTTGGCCAGCAGGCGCGCGGCCAGGCGGCCGTACTCGGGCTCTTCACCGATCAGCAGGGCGGCGGTGCGGATGGACAGTTCGTCCAGTTCCTGGGTGGTGGCGCCGTTGTACAGGCCGGAGATGGTGCGGGTGGCCACGCGCATCGGATCGACCGCGTGCAGGCCTTCTGCCGAACGCTGCACCGCGCGCACGATCTTGTTCAGGTCCACCAGTTCGGTAGTGCCGTTGCGCTTGGTGACGCTCATGGCGTTGGCCGTGGGCGGCGAGGTCAGGAGGAACTCGCTTTCCTGCTGGGTGGCTGCGCTGGTTTCGGTGCTCACGGCGTTTTCCTCTTGGCGTGATTTGGGGTCGTACAGCGTCGCCTGACGGTCAGGCGTCGGACCGGTACACGGACTCCCAAGGGTGGACCTGCGGCGTCGCATGGGCCGCGACAGCGCAGGCGTGCCTGCGGGCGGTGTCCCTTGCGTCGCCGGCCCCTTCCCCCCGGGTGTGCGCGACCAGCACCGCACGCTGTACTGCATGCGGTTGTCAGTAGGTCTTCAGGCCATCAGCGTGAAGGCGATACGCCCGGTGACTTGTGGTCCCCGGTACCGACGGCCACAAGATAGTGGGGGTACCAGGTGTCGTCAACGCCAAATGTAGTGAAATTGGGCAATCCCTTGGGGCGCAAGGATCCGCATTTCCGGCCCGCCGACGAACGGTCCGGACCCGTCGAAACCGAGTGCGCAGTCAAGGCCGGAACGGCCACGGCCGGTGAGAAACAGGCAGGCCGAAAACAGAACACCGGCCTCACGCGGCCCTAACGAATCGGGCGCGGACCGGCCCCCTGCCCCGCCCCAGGGGCGTGCCGGTGCGGCCCCGCCCCTGCCGCCGCACATGCGCCGCTCAGGCCCGGTGCGCGGTGCCCAGGTACTCGGCGCTCTGCATTTCGATCAGGCGCGAGGCGGTGCGCTCGAAGGCCCCCTGCAGGCGGGTGCCCGAGTACAGGGCCACCGGCGCGTCGGTGGCGGTGCAGACCAGGTTGACGTGGCGGTCGTAGAGCTCGTCGATCAGGTTCACGAACCGGCGCGCGGCGTCCTCGTTGAGCTTGTCGAAGTGCGGGATGTCGCCCAGCAGCACGGTGGTGAACTCGTGCGCGATCTCGATGTAGTCCGACGGGCCGCGCGGGCCTTCGCACAGGGCCTTGAAGTCGAACCAGGCGATGCTCTTGCCGCGGGCGCGCACCGGGATCTTGCGGGCCTCGATCTCGATGTTGCCCGGCTTGGCCGGCTGGCCGCCGCTCAGTTCGGCCCAGCGCGTGCCCAGCCAGGCATCGCTGCCGGCGTCGCGCGGGGCCTGGTACACCGGCGAGCGGGTCAGCGCGCGCATCCGGTAGTCCTCGGTGCCCTCGGCGTACAGCTCCACGCAGTAGGTCTGCAGCAGGCCGATGGCCGGCAGGAAGCTGTCGCGCTGCAGGCCGTTGAGGTACAGGTTCTCCACGGCGGTGTTGGAGGTGGTGACCAGGGTCACGCCCTCGGCGAACAGCCGCTCCAGCAGCCGGGCCAGCACCATGGCATCGCCGATGTCGGTGACGAAGAACTCGTCCAGCACCAGCACGCGCAGCTTGGTGCGCCATTCCTGCGCGATCCGGGCCAGCGGGTCGCTCTGGCCCTGGTGCTCGCGCAACCGCTCGTGGATGCCGCGCATGAAGCGATGGAAGTGGGTGCGGTACTTCTGCTCGATCGGCAGCCCGTCATAGAACAGGTCCACCAGGAAGGTCTTGCCGCGGCCCACTCCGCCCCAGAAATACAGGCCCTTGACCGGGTCGGGCTTCTTCCAGAACGCGGAGAGGCGGTCCAGCCAGCCGTCCTGCGCGCTGTCGACCAGGGCCAGGTGGATGCGGTCCAGCTCGGCCAGCGCGGCATGCTGGGCCGGATCGTTCTGCCATTCGCCCCGGGCCACGCCATCGGCGTAGCGCTGCGACGGGGTCATCGCACCGTCGCTCATGCGCCGGTGGCGCCGGCGTCGGGCAGCCAGTGCTTGACCCCGTGGGTGATGGCCCCGCGCAGGTCGATCAGCTTGCGGTGGAAGAAGTGGCTGGTGTCGGGCATGCGCACCAGCTCGTGCGGCGCCTGCAGGCTGTCCAGCCAGGCATAGACCGCCTGGGGATCGACGATTTCATCGTCCTCGCCCTGGATGACCAGCCACTGCGCCGGCGGCTGGATGCCGTCGAAGTCCCAGCGGCCGGCCGGCGGGGCGATGGAGATCTGCGCCTGCGGCTGCAGGGCGGCGGCGGCCTTGAGCGAGACGAACGCGCCAAAGCTGAAACCAGCCAGCCACAGGGCCTGGCCCGGGCGCTGGGCGCGGACCCAGGCGACCACGGCGGCCAGGTCGTCCTGCTCGCCGTTGCCGTGGTCGAAGCTGCCGGCCGAGCCGCCCACGCTGCGGAAGTTGAAGCGCACCGTGGTGATGCCCAGCGCGCGCAGGGTGGTGGCGACCATGGTCACCACCTTGTTGTGCAGGGTGCCGCCCTCGGTGGACAGCGGGTGGCAGATCACCGCGACGATCGGCAGGGCCGGCGCTTCGCCGGTGGGCAGGTCGACCGCCACGTCCAGCGGCCCGACCGGGCCATCCAGCACCAGGGTGGCGCTGGCGGGGGGGAAAGGAGGATTGTGCATGGCGTCATAATACCGCTCCCCCGCGGGCTGCACCGCCGCGCTTGCCTGGTCGGACATGCTCTATCTGGTTTTCAGTGTGTGTTGCAGCGTGCTGGTGTCGGTGCTGCTGAAGCTGGCGCCGCGCCAGCGCCTGGACATGGCCCAGGTGGTGACCTGGAACTACCTGGTGGCGAGCGTGCTGAGCCTGGTGCTGCTGCGCCCGTCGCTGGCCTCGCTGCAGGCCGCGCGCGCGCCCTGGCTGGCCCTGCTGGGGCTGGCGGTGGTGCTGCCGTCGATCTTCCTGGTGATGGCCCGGGCGGTGAACGCCGCCGGCATCGTGCGCAGCGACGTGGCCCAGCGCCTGTCCCTGCTGCTGTCGCTGGCCGCCGCCTTCCTGGTGTTCGGCGAGACCGCCAACGGCTGGAAGCTGGCCGGGCTGGGGCTGGGGTTGCTGGCGATCGTGGGCATCAGCGTGCGGCCGCGCGCGGCGGCTGCCGAACCCGGCGGGCAGCGTGCCTGGCCGTGGCTGCTGGGCGTGTGGGTGGGCTACGCGGCGGTGGACATCATGCTCAAGCAGGTGGCGCTGTCGGGCACGCCGTCGATGGCGGCCCTGACCGCCAGTTTCGCCCTGGCCTTCGTGCTGATGCTGGCCCTGCAGCTGTGGCGGCATGCGCGCCGCACCTCGCCGCTGCAGTGGCGCAACCTGGGCGCGGGCGCGCTGCTGGGGCTGCTCAACTTCGGCAACATCCTGTTCTACGTGCGCGCCCACCAGCACCTGCCCGACAGCCCGGCGGTGGTGTTTGCCGGCATGAACATCGGCGTGGTGGTGCTCGGCGCGCTGGTGGGCGTGCTGGCCTTCGGCGAGCGCACCAGCCCCTGGAACCGGGCAGGCCTGGGGCTGGCGGTGGTGGCGATCGGTTTGATCGCCTGGGGGACGGCGGCGGGCTGATCGGCGGCCGGTGCAGCACCGGCCGGCCGGGTCAGCGATCGAAGCCCAGCAGCAGCGGGTCGTGGTCCGAACTGCGCCACGGGCCCTTCTCGTTGCGGTCGCGGTAGCCCACGTCGTCGGCTTCGTCGGCATTGGTGTGCCATTCGGCCGCGCCACGCAGGCGCGCGGCCATGCCCGGGCTGAGCAGGGCATGGTCGAGCCGGCCGCTCATGCCGTTGTAGACGTAGCTGTAGGGGCGCTCGACCTTGGCCACGGCGAAGGCGTCGCGCCAGCCGGCCTCGTGCAGGGTGCGGATCGGATCTTCCATCGCATAGGCGTTGAAGTCGCCCAGCAGCACCGCATCGGTGCTGCCGATCCCGGTGGGGTCGGTGGCCAGCCACTGGTCCAGCAGCGTGGCCGAGGCCACCCGGGTGGCGTTCCAGCAGGCCTGGTCGTCCTTCTGGTCGGCGTCGGCACCGCTGGCCTCGGCACACCCCTTGGACTTGAAGTGATTGGCCACCACCACGAACGGGGCGCCCTTGCCGGCGCGGAAGGCCTGGGCCAGCGGCACGCGGCTGTGCGGGCCGAACGGTCCCTGCTCCAGCGTGGCCGGCGCACCGACCGGGGTGACCCGCGAGGCGCGGTAGAGGATGCCGACCCGGATCGGGTTTTCACCCGGGCCCTTGCCGGCGTCGACGAAGCGCCAGTCCGCGCCGGCGCCGCGATCGGCGTTGAGGGCATCCACCAGCTGGGCGATCGCCGACTGCGGGCCGTAGCCGTCGTTTTCCAGTTCCATCAGCGCGGCCACGTCGGCCCCCAGGGCGTTGATGGTGCCGACCAGCTTGGCCTTCTGCGCCTGGTGTTCGGCCAGCGTGCGCGCGCCGCGCAGGGTGGGGAAGCCACCGCCCTGGCCGTCGCCGTTGAAGAAGTTTTCCAGGTTGAAGGCAGCCACGTGCAGCGCGCCGGGCACCACCGGCACGGCCGGGCGCGCCAGGCGCGGCAGCACCAGCGGGCGGGTCACCTGCAGCCGCGGGGTGCCCTTGTCGTCCACCCGCACGATGCCCTCCACGTTGCGCAGGACCATGCCGGTGCGCAGGGTGGCGCCGGCCGGCAGGTAGGCCACCGGCCCGGGATCGCGCGCGGTGCTGCCGTCATCGAGCAGCAGGCGGCGGTGGGCGTTGTCGGCGGCCACCTGCGAATGGCCGGCGCTGCGCGGGGCGGCCACTTCGCTGGGCTGCCACAGGCGACCGTCGAAGGCCACGGTGAGTTCGCCGAAACGGGCCAGCCCGTCGGTCCCGGCCAGGGTGAGCGGGGCGGCGATGCGCACCGCCTGCCCGTCCAGCGCGCGCCAGTCGGCCGGGGCGGCGGTCAGCGTGACGGTGGCAGCGGCCTTGGCCGGGCGGGCGGCCGGCGCGGCAACGCGCTGCGGCTGGGCAGCCGGGGCCAGGCCGGGCAGTGCCAGCAACAGGGCGAACACAAGCGGGGAACAACGCATGGGAAGACGACTCCGGGAACGTGCAACCAGACGATCAGGCAGGGACGACCGGGGCATGCGCCGCCGGCAGGGAGCAGATGGTAGCAACGCCACCACGACGGCGGCATTGCAGAACACGGCGGCCCGGCCGCGCCGGGTGGCACGGCCGGGCGGCGGGCGGTGATCGGCCTGGTCGGCAGGCCACGACCGTGGGTCGTGGCGGATGGCCCTGCGTGGGGGCAATGCCGCGACCTGCGGTGAGGGTTACCGCAGGTTGGCCAGCATCCAGTCGACGGTGGCGTGGATCTGTTCTTCGGTCAGCGCCGGGTTGCCGCCCTTGGGCGGCATGATGCCGCCATCGGGGCCGGTGTAGCCCTCCACCGCATGCTTGTAGAGGGTGTCCTTGCCCTGGGCGATGCGCGCATCCCAATGGCCATGGTCCAACGTGGGGGCATTGCCGACGCCGTTGGTGTGGCAGGCGGTGCAGAGGTTGTCGAAGATCACCTTGCCGTCGGTGGTGCCGCCGTAAGCGACCTGCGAGGCGGCCTTGGCCAGCGCGGCCGTCTTGGCGGCCGCCTGCGCGGCGGCGCCGGTGCTGCCGGCATAGACCGCCCCGGCCGGGGCAATGCGCAGTTCGGTGCGCTTGGCCGCCTGGGGCGAGATTTCAGGGGGAATGCGGGTGTGCAGGTAGGCAGCGAACAGAATCAGGCCGAGCGTGATGGCCATCAGCAGCGCGATGACCATGGAGAAGCGTTTCAGGAACTCGAGGTCGTAATTCCGCACTCTCTATACCCCTGGCTGGTAGTCGTTGGACCACGGCTTGTCGCCCGAGTATGACCAGCGTCAGCGGCGCTCTGCAAGCCGCCACGTTCTATCGCAATGCAGCATGGCCCGGGCTCAGCCGCCAGCGGCGCGCAGGCAGAAAACGCAGATCGACTCGACCAGCTGGTCTTCGTCGCCATGCGCGTCGCGGCTGGGCGCGGTGGGGCCGACCAGCGCCTCGGTGAAGGCGCCGACGATGCAGGCCGCGGCCACGTGGGTGTCCTGCGCGGGGAAGCTGCCGGCCTGGACGCCATCGGCCACGATCCGCCGGAACACCTCGCCGAACAGCCGGCGGCAGCGGATGCGCTCGGCCTCCACCTCCGGGTCGACCGGTTCGGCGATGAAGGCATAGGCCAGCCCGGGGCCGGCCAGCGCGCGGCGCACGAAGGCGGTGATCGCCCGGCGCAGGCGCTCGGGCGCGGGCAGCGGCTCGGCGGCGATGGCCTCGAAGATGCGCAGCTCGTGCTCGACCGCCGCGGTGAGCACCTCCACGAACAGCTCGGCCTTGGACGGGAAGTGCCGGTAGATCAGCCCGGTGGAGACCCCCGCCTCGGCCGCCACGGCGGTGACCGGGGCGTTGCGGTAGCCGCCGGCGGCCACCAGCGCACGGGTGGCCAGCAGGATCCGTTCACGGGCCCCTGCCAGGCGTTCTTCCATCAATGCGGAGCGTTTGTAGGCCATTTGTTGATTCTATGTTCAATTTTTGAATTTGTGTTCACTTCTTGCAGGAACCCCGCTACGCTGGGGCCACATCGCCCGCGGGACGGTCTGCTGTCCGTCCACCCCAACCGGCGCGTCCCATCCAGCAGTTGCGGAGCCGCCCCAATGCACGTCCCCACCATGAATTTCGATCTCGGCGAAGAGATCGACCTGCTGCGCCAGAGCGTGGCCCATTTTGCCTCGGCGGAGATCGCACCGCTGGCCGCCCAGGCCGACGAGGACAACGTGTTCCCGCACCCGCTGTGGCGCAAGCTCGGCGAACAGGGCCTGCTCGGCCTGACCGTGGAAGAGCAGTACGGCGGCAGCGGCATGGGCTACCTGGCCCACGTGGTGGCGATGGAAGAAATCTCGCGCGCCTCCGGCGGCATCGGCCTGTCCTACGGCGCGCACTCCAACCTGTGCGTGAACCAGCTGCGCAAGAACGGCAACGAAGACCAGAAGCAGCGCTTCCTGCCCGGCCTGTGCAGCGGTGAGAAGGTGGGCGCGCTGGCGATGAGCGAACCCGGCGCCGGCTCGGATGTGGTGTCCATGAAGCTGCGCGCGGACAAGCGCGGCAGCCACTACGTGCTCAACGGCAACAAGATGTGGATCACCAATGGCCCGGACGCCGACGTGCTGGTGGTGTACGCCAAGACCGACGTGGACGCCGGCGCCAAGGGCATCACCGCCTTCCTGGTGGAAAAGGGCATGAAGGGCTTCTCCACCGCGCAGAAGCTGGACAAGCTGGGCATGCGCGGCTCCAACACCTGCGAGCTGGTGTTCGAGGACTGCGAAGTGCCCGAAGAGAACGTGCTGGGCGCGGTCGGCGGTGGCGTCAACGTGCTGATGTCCGGGCTGGATTTCGAGCGCGTGGTGCTCTCCGGTGGCCCGCTGGGCCTGATGGCCGCGGCCATGGACGTGGTGATGCCCTACGTGCACGAGCGCAAGCAGTTCGGCCAGGCCATCGGCACCTTCCAGTTGATGCAGGCCAAGCTGGCGGACATGTACGTGGGCCTCAACGCCTGCCGCGCCTATGTGTATGCGGTGGCGCGCGCCTGCGACCTGGGCCGCACCACCCGCCAGGACGCCGCCGGTGCCATCCTGTACTCGGCCGAGAAGGCCACCTGGCTGACCGGCCAGGCCATCCAGGTGCTGGGCGGCAACGGCTACATCAACGAGTACCCGACCGGGCGGTTGTGGCGCGATGCCAAGCTGTATGAAATCGGCGCGGGCACCTCGGAGATCCGCCGCATGCTGATCGGCCGCGAACTGTTCCAGCGCACCAGGTAAGGGCACGCCATGACCGTATTGAGCACCCAGCTGCAACCGGGCAGCGACACCTTCGACACCAACCGCGCGGCCCTTCAGGCCGTGGTGGACGACCTGCGCGCCACCCTGGCGCAGACCGCGCTGGGCGGCAGCGAGGCGGCCCGCGCCAAGCACACCGCGCGCGGCAAGCTGCTGGTGCGCGATCGCATCGATGCACTGCTCGATCCGGGCAGCGCCTTCCTGGAAATCGCGCCGCTGGCCGCGCACGGCATGTACGGCGACCCCATCCCCAGCGCGGGCGTGGTGGCCGGCATCGGCCGGGTCAGCGGGGTGGAATGCGTGATTGTGGCCAACGATGCCACGGTCAAGGGCGGCACCTACTACCCGATGACGGTCAAGAAGCACCTGCGCGCGCAGGAGGTGGCCGAGCAGAACCGGCTGCCGTGCATCTACCTGGTGGATTCGGGCGGGGCGTTCCTGCCGCTGCAGGACGAGGTGTTCCCCGACCGCGACCATTTCGGCCGCATCTTCTACAACCAGGCCAACCTCTCGGCGCAGGGCATCCCGCAGATCGCCTGCGTGATGGGCAGCTGCACCGCCGGCGGTGCCTACGTGCCGGCGATGAGCGATGAGACGGTGATCGTGCGCGAGCAGGGCACCATCTTCCTCGGCGGCCCGCCGCTGGTGAAGGCGGCCACCGGCGAAGTGGTGACGGCCGAGGAACTGGGCGGTGCCGACGTGCACACGCGCATTTCCGGCGTGGCCGACCACATGGCCGACAACGACCTGCAGGCGCTGGCGCGGGTCCGGGCGATCATCGCCCAGCTCAACTGGCGCAAGCCCGAGCCGGCGCTGGCCGTGCAGGCCCCGCTGGAACCGCGTTATCCTGCCAGCGAGCTGTATGGGGTGATTCCGGCCGACACGCGCAAGCCCTACGACGTGCGCGAGGTGATCATGCGCGTGGTGGACGACTCGCGCTTCGACGAGTTCAAGCCGCGCTACGGCAACACGCTGGTCACCGGTTTCGCGCACCTGCACGGCTACCCGGTGGGCATCATCGCCAACAACGGCATCCTGTTCTCCGAGTCGGCCCTGAAGGGCGCGCACTTCATCGAGCTGTGCACCCAGCGCGGCATCCCGCTGGTGTTCCTGCAGAACATCACCGGCTTCATGGTCGGGCGCAAGTACGAACACGGCGGCATCGCCAAGGACGGGGCCAAGCTGGTGATGGCCGTGGCCTGCGCGAAGGTGCCCAAGTTCACCGTGGTGATCGGCGGTTCGTTCGGCGCCGGCAACTACGGCATGTGCGGCCGCGCCTACTCACCCAACTTCCTGTGGATGTGGCCCAACGCGCGCATCGGCGTGATGGGCGGCGAACAGGCCGCCAGCGTGCTGGCCACGGTGAAGCGCGACGGCATCGAGGCCAAGGGCGGGCAGTGGTCGGCCGAGGATGAAGACGGCTTCAAGGCGCCCATCCGCGACCAGTTCGAGCAGCAGGGCCATCCCTACTACGCCAGCGCGCGGCTGTGGGACGACGGCGTGATCGATCCGGCCGACACCCGCCGCGTGCTGGGCCTGGCCTTGTCGGCCAGCCTCAACGCACCGGCCCGGAAAACCGAATTCGGCGTGTTCCGCATGTAAGGCAGGCGCGGCCCCGCAAGGTGCCGCCCCGCTCCGCCCCTGGCCCGCGCAACGAGACCCTCATGTTCACCAAGATCCTGATTGCCAACCGCGGCGAAATCGCCTGCCGTGTCATCGCCACCTGCCAACGCCTGGGCATCGCCACGGTGGCGGTGTATTCGGACGCCGACCGCCACGCGCGCCACGTGCGCCTGGCCGACGAGGCCATCGCGATCGGCCCGGCCCCGGCGCGCGAGAGCTACCTGCGCGGCGAGGCCATCCTCGACGCCGCGCGCCGCACTGGCGCCCAGGCGATCCATCCCGGTTACGGTTTCCTTTCGGAAAACGCGGACTTCGCCCAGGCCTGCGCCGACGCCGGCATCGCCTTCATCGGCCCCTCGGCCGCGGCGATCCGCGCGATGGGCGACAAGAGCGCGGCCAAGGCGCTGATGCAGCAGGCCGGCGTGCCGCTCACCCCCGGCTACCACGGCGATGAGCAGGCACCGGACTTCCTGCGCACCCAGGCCGATGTGATCGGCTACCCGGTGCTGATCAAGGCCAGTGCCGGCGGCGGCGGCAAGGGCATGCGCCGGGTGGATGCCAGCGCGGACTTCATCGACGCGCTGGCCAGCTGCCAGCGCGAGGCGCAATCGGCGTTCGGCAACGCGCACGTGCTGGTGGAAAAGTACGTCGAGCGCCCGCGCCACATCGAGATCCAGGTATTCGGCGACAGCCACGGCAACGTGGTGTACCTGTTCGAGCGCGACTGCTCGGTGCAGCGCCGCCACCAGAAGGTGCTGGA
>NZ_JAVWXA010000103.1:0-13826 GCF_036662295.1 Stenotrophomonas sp. | reverse complement strand
GGGCCGGCGTTGAGGAGAGCCGGCCAGCGGCCGGCACTACCGCGATACAGGGGCGTTGATCACCGCGAGCCATGCCAGCGCGGCCACCGGTAGTGCCGGCCGCTGGCCGGCTCCCCCTACAGCTTGGACAGATCGCGTACCGCGCCTTTGTCCGCGCTGGTGGCCAGCAGCGCGTACGCTTTCAACGCGCCGGTGACCTTGCGCGGGCGCACCTCGCGCGGCGTCCAGCCGGCTGCGTCCTGCTCGGCACGGCGTGCCGCCAGCGTGGCGTCATCCACCAGCAGGTCGATGCGGCGTGCGGGAATGTCGATGCGGATACGGTCGCCGTCGCGCACCAGCCCGATCACGCCGCCCGCGGCCGCTTCCGGCGAGGCGTGGCCGATCGACAGGCCCGAGGTGCCGCCGGAGAAACGGCCATCGGTGAGCAGCGCGCACTGCTTGCCCAGACCCTTGGATTTCAGGTAACTGGTGGGGTACAGCATCTCCTGCATGCCCGGCCCGCCGCGCGGGCCTTCGTAGCGGATCACCACCACGTCGCCGGCCACCACCTGGTCGGCGAGAATGCCGGCCACCGCCGCGTCCTGGCTTTCGAACACGCGCGCGTTGCCCTCGAACACGTGGATGGATTCATCCACGCCGGCGGTCTTGACCACGCAGCCATCCAGCGCCAGGTTGCCGCGCAGCACCGCCAGCCCACCCTCGGCCGAGTAGGCGTGCGCCACGCTGCGGATGCAGCCCTCGCGGCGGTCCACGTCCAGCGTGGGCCAGCGCGTGGCCTGGCTGAAGGCCACCTGGGTGGGAATGCCGGCCGGCCCGGCGCGGAAGAAATCGTGCACCTTTTCCTCCTCGCTCACGGCCACGTCCCAGCGCGCGATCGCCTCGGCCAGCGTGCGGCTGTGCACGGTGGGCACGTCGGTGTGCAGCAACCCGCCACGCGCCAGTTCGCCCAGGATGCCGTACACGCCGCCGGCGCGGTGCACGTCTTCCATGTGGTATTTGGGCGTGTTCGGCGCCACCTTGCACAGCTGCGGCACGCGCCGCGACAGCGCGTCGATGGCATGCAGGTCGAAGTCCACCTCGGCCTCCTGCGCGGCGGCCAGCAAGTGCAGGATCGTGTTGGTGGACCCGCCCATGGCGATGTCCAGGGTCATCGCGTTCTCGAAGGCGGCGTGGGTGGCGATGCCGCGCGGCAGCGCACGGGCATCCTCGCCGCCATACCAGCGGTGGCACAGCTCCACCACCAGGCGCCCGGCGCGGCGGAACAGCTGCTCGCGGTCGGCATGGGTGGCCAGGGTCGAGCCGTTGCCCGGCAGCGACAGCCCCAGCGCCTCGGTCAGGCAGTTCATCGAGTTGGCGGTGAACATGCCCGAACACGACCCGCAGGTGGGACACGCACTGCGCTCGTACTCGGCCACCTTCTCGTCGCTGGCGCTCTCATCGGCGGCGATCACCATCGCATCCACCAGGTCCAGCTTGTGCTCGGACAGGCGGGTCTTGCCCGCTTCCATCGGCCCGCCGGAGACGAACACCACCGGGATGTTCAGGCGCAGCGCGGCCATCAGCATGCCGGGGGTGATCTTGTCGCAGTTGGAGATGCACACCAGCGCGTCGGCGCAGTGCGCGTTGACCATGTACTCCACCGAGTCGGCGATGATCTCCCGGCTGGGCAGCGAATACAGCATGCCGTCGTGGCCCATGGCGATGCCGTCGTCCACCGCGATGGTGTTGAACTCCTTGGCCACCCCGCCCACCTGTTCGATCTCGCGCGCCACCAGCTGGCCCAGGTCCTTGAGGTGCACGTGGCCGGGCACGAACTGGGTGAAGGAGTTGGCGATGGCGATGATCGGCTTGTGGAAGTCGCCATCGGTCATGCCGGTGGCGCGCCACAGGGCGCGGGCGCCGGCCATGTTGCGGCCGGCGGTGGAGGTGCGGGAGCGGTATTCAGGCATGGTGGCTGGCAGGATCTGGCGGGCCGTGGGGGCGCGTTTCAGCTCGATTCTGCCGAAAAATTCCGGTTGCGTTTGCAACCAAGCGCGGCCGCGGGCGAGGGTCTGCGCTGCGCCCCGTCGGATGCGGTCCTGCACCTGCCCGCGCGCGTTGCCGGCGGCAGGCCAGGGGCGAATGCTGAAATGCCGTTCATCTTCTTGGCTTTGCCGGTTTTGGTTGTTCGCGGCGATGAGGCATGATTGCGGGGATAACCGCACTAGGGGGCATGACGCCATGAAACGTTCCAGGACCACCGCGCTGCTGTTGATGAGCGCCGCACCGCTGCTGTTCACCGCCTGCCAGAAGGACGAAGCCGTCCAGGTGCGGGAAGGGCTGTACACCTCGGTGCAGGCCTGTACCGAGGCCACCGGCGATCCGTCCACCTGCCGCACCGCCTTTGCGCAGGCACAGCAGCAGTCGGCCGACGCGGCCCCCAAGTACGCCTCGCGCGAGGCCTGCCAGGCCGACTACAGCGCCGAGCAGTGCGTGGAACAGAAGACCTCCACCGGCCACTCGTTCATCGGCCCGATGATGATGGGCTTCTTCATGTCGCAGATGCTCAGCAACCGCGGCGCCGGCCTGACGCAGGCTCCGGCGGCCAGCCCGGCCTACCAGGACAAGGCCAACGGCTGGGCGCGCCCGGCCCCGGGTGGCAGCGGCGGCCTGAACACCGCCAGCGGCATCGGTGCCGGCAAGGCCGGCCTGGCCCCGGTCACCAGCACCCCCAACCGCGCGGTGACGGCCAGCCGTGGCGGTTTTGGCAACACCAGCAGCAGCCGCAGCAGCTACGGCGGTTGATCGATGCAACGCGTGCGTATCGCCGAGCGCAGCCAGTGGCGCGCCCGGGCAGAAGAATCCGGGTTCCGCTTCCACACCATCGATGGCCTGCCGTACTGGGATGAGAGTGCGTATTACGCCTTCACCCTGCGCCAGATCGAACAGGACATCGAAGACCCCAGCGCCGAGCTGCACGCCATGGCGATGGACCTGGTCGATGAGGTGGTGGGCAGCCAGCAGTTGATGGAGCAGCTGGCGATCCCGCCGGCCTTCCGCGACTGGATCGCCGACAGCTGGCGGCGCCGCGAGCCGCACCTGTATGGCCGCCTGGATTTCGCCTACGACGGCACCGGCCCGGCCAAGCTGTACGAACTGAATTACGACACCCCGACCTCGCTGTTCGAGGCGTCCTTCTTCCAGTGGCAATGGCTGGAAGACCAGCGCAACCAGAACCGCCTGCCGCCGCACGCCGACCAGTTCAACGCCCTCCACGAGGCACTGGTGGAGCGCTTTGCGCAGCTGTCGGCGCAGTTGCCGCCGCCGCTGTACTTCAGCGCGGTGGGCGAGTCGGTGGAAGACCAGGGCACGGTTGCCTACCTGCGCGATTGCGCGGCGCAGGCGGGCCTGCGTGGCGAGGCCATCGCCATCGAAGACATCGGCCTGTCCGAGGATGGCCGCTTCACCGCGCTGGATGACACGGTGATCGGCAGCCTGTTCAAGCTGTACCCGCTGGAAGACCTGATGACCGAGTCGTTCGGCCAGGCCTTGCCGGGCTCGGGCGTGCAGCTGCTGGAGCCGGCGTGGAAGGCGATCCTCAGCAACAAGGGCGTGCTGCCGTTGCTGTGGGCGCGCCATCGCGGCCACCCCAACCTGCTGGCGGCCGAGTTCGATGACGGCAGCGCGCTGCCGCGTGGCTGGGTGCGCAAGCCGCTGTTCTCGCGCGAGGGCGCCAACGTGGCCATGCACCTGGCCGACGGCAGCTGGCAGGAAAGCGAGGGCCCCTACACCGGCCCGGCGATCCGCCAGGCCGCGCACCCGCTCACCGCGTTCGACGGCGGCTACCCGCTGATCGGCAGCTGGGTGATCGGCGACCAGGCCTGCGGCATGGGCATCCGCGAAGACAGCAGCCGGATCACCCGCGACAGCGCACGGTTCGTGCCGCACGCGATCATCGACGAAGCGCCGACGCGGATCTTCGTCTGATGGCCATGAGGTACCGTCGCGATCTGCGCGGCCGCCCGTTGGCCGGCCGGCATCTGGATGATGGGCATGGTCTGCGGCGGTACGCGGACCGGGTGGCGGTACGCTGCCACCGCTGCCAGTCGCCGGGATGGGTGATCAGACAGGAGAAAACCGCCCGCTTCCGGTGCCTGAACTGCAGCGTTGCGCTGAACGGAGGCTGCGGTTGCAGCTGCTGCGGGCCTGGCGACTGGGTGGGGCCGGCGTGTTACAGCGGCCGGCGTCCCTGTGGCTACTGTGGCCATCAGTGGGTCTATGCCGAAGCGAGACGCAAGGTGGCCTGCCCGCCAGTGAAATTCCTTGCGGCGACCTGCGCCCAATGTGGACGCAGCAGCGATGTCACCGTCAGTGTCGTGCAGGTCCGCGGCACGGAAGCGCTCGACCCGCATTTCGGCCTGTCGCTGCTGTTGGTTGAGAAGACGGCCGCCGGCGTGCTCTGGGCCTACAACGCAGCGCATCTGCAGGCGCTGCACGCCTACGCTGCTGCGCCCCTGCGCGAGAGCACCGGAATCGCCAATGGGTCAATGTTCTCGCGTCTGCCGCAGTGGATGAAACTGGCCCGCAACCGCGTGCTGCTGCAGAAGGCCACGGCCCGGCTGATCGCCAAGGCCAACGCCGTCCGGTAGGTACCGACCGTTGGTCGGTACGGGTGGGCTACAGCAACCCGTCGCGCTTGACCGCCAGGTAGCGCTCCACCAGCGCGGCGGGCAGGGCATCGGCGGTAACGTCCAGCACCATCACCCGATGGCTGCGCAACGCCTCGTGCGCATCGCTGCGCTGCTGCAGGTAGCGGGCGATGGCGCCGGCCTGGGTGGCGTCCTGCAGGGTGTCCACCTCGCCGGCCAGCGCGTCGTCGAGTTCGCCCTCGCGCAGGCTGGCCACGCAGACCAGGTGCTGGCGCTGCAGCAGCCGGATGGCCGCCAGCAGGTCCTCGATGTCCTCATCGCGCACGTTGGTGACCAGCATCACCAGCGAGCGCCGCCGCTGGCGCAGGGTCAGCTCGGTGGCGGCGGCCAGGTAATCGGTGGCCACCGGGCGCGCCTGCAGGTCGTAGCTGGCGCGCAGCAGCCCGTCGATGGCGCCCATGCCGCGCTGCGGTGCCACCCAGCGGCTGTCGCCGCCACTGGCGAACAGCCCCACGCCATCGCCCTGGCGCAGCGCCAGGTAAGCCACCACCAGCGCGGCATTGAGCACGTGGTCGAAGTGCGACAGCCCGCCTTCGCTGGCCATCATCCGCCGGCCGGTGTCGATCATCAGCATCAGCTGCTGGTTCTTCTCGTCCTGGTACTCGCGCGAGATCAGCTTGCGCGCGCGCGAGGTGGCCTTCCAGTCGATCTGGCGCAGGCTGTCACCGAGCCGGTACTCGCGCATCTGGTGGAAGTCGGTGCCTTCGCCGCGGCGGCGCTTGAGGTGCGCGCCCACCAGGCGCGAGGCCTGTTCGGCACTGAACAAGGCAAAGCGGGTGAGCGGGGCGAAGTTGGGGTACACGCGGACCGTCAGCGCCGGCGGCAGCTGGCGGCGCTGCTGCCACAACCGCCACGGCGCGTGGACGCGCAGGTGCACGCCCTCGAACTCGAAGCGGCCACGCGCGGTGGGCGTGAGGCGGTACTGGAAACTGCTGGCCACCAGCGGTTTGAGCGTGAGCCGGCGCGGCAGGCCCTGCAGCGTCCATTCGCCGGGCACCAGGTCGAAGACGTCCACGCGCTGGCGCAGGCTGGACTCCAGGCGCAGCGTCACCGGCCGCTCCACGTTGAGCGCCAGCGCTTCGGGCAGTTCGCGGTGGAGGCTGGGCGAGGGCTGCCGCCACAAGCGCAGCAGGTCCAGCAGCGCCACCAGCGCGATCCCCACGCCGGCGGCCGCCCACACCGTGCGCGGCCACAGCCCGAACACCACCGGCAGCCCGAGCAGGCCCCAGGCCACGATCAGCGCCAGCAGCAGCGGAGCCGGCCTCATGCGCCTGCCCCGTCCCGATCCGCGGTGCACCACCGGCTCATTTGCGCGGGGCTTCCACCTTGGCCAGCAGCGCGTCCAGCGCGTCGTCGGCACTCTGTCCCTCGATCTGCAGCTCCGCCGCCAGGGCGATGCGGTGGCGCAGGGCCGGCTTGGCGATGTCGCGGATGTCATCGGGGGTGACGAAATCGCGCCCGGCCAGCACCGCCTGCGCGCGCGCGGCGCGGACCAGCGCGATGCTGCCGCGCGGACCGGCGCCCAGTGCGATGCCCGGCCAGCGTCGGGTGGCGGCCACGATGCGCACCGCGTAGTCGATCACTTCCGGGTCCACCGCGATCGCGGCGGTGGCCTGCTGCAGGGACACCACCTGCGCGGCGGTCAGCACGCGCGGCACCTGGGACAGGTCGAAGTCCGACGCGCTGCGGCCGGTGGTGATCGCACCCACCATGCGCTTCTCGTCCTCCAGCTGCGGGTAGTCGATCAGCACCTTGAGCAGGAAGCGGTCCAGCTGCGCTTCGGGCAGCGGATAGGTGCCCTCCTGCTCGACCGGGTTCTGGGTGGCCAGCGCCAGGAACGGCGGGGTCAGCGCGAAGGCCTTGCCTTCGATGGTGACCTGGCCTTCCTGCATCACTTCCAGCAGCGCCGACTGGGTCTTGGCCGGGGCGCGGTTGATCTCGTCGGCCAGCAGCAGGTTGGTGAAGACCGGGCCGCGGCGGATCTTGAAGCTCTCCGACTTGGGGTCGTACACGGCGTGGCCGCTGACATCGCTGGGCATCAGGTCCGGGGTGAACTGCACGCGGCCGTAGTCCAGCTCCAGCGCCTGGGCCAGTGCCCGCACCAGCAGGGTCTTGCCCAGCCCGGGCACGCCTTCGATCAACACGTGGCCGCCGGCCAGCAGCGCGATCAGGATCTGGTCCAGCACCTCCGGCTGGCCGATGAAGGCACGGCCGACCGCTTCGCGCACCGCCTCCACGCGGTCGACCAGGCTGGGGCCCGGCACCACGGCGGGGGCCGGGGCAGGCGCCGGGGCCGGGATGGGATCGGGAGTGGACAGCGGCGGCGGGGTCGGCTCGGTCATAGCAGGTTTCTCATCTGGATCAGCAGGCGGATGCGCTCGCGCAGACCGGTCAGGTCGTGCGAGGCCGGAGCGGTCAGGGCGGTGTGGACGCGGCCATGTGGCCATTGCAGCAGCGTGGCGATGGCCTGCACCTGCACCTCGCCGGCCAGCGCGGCGGCGGTGGGTGCGCGGCGGCGCAGGCGGGCCAGGAAGGCGCGCCGCACTGCGTCGTACAGCAGCGGGGCCTTGCCATAGCGCAGCAGGTGGTCGCCGCTGGCGCGCACGTGTTCCAGCAGCGAGCGTCGCTCCACCGCCGGGGAGGGCAGCAGGCTGCCGATGCGCTGCGCGCGCCGCCACAGCCAGCCCAGCAGCGCCAGCAGCAACGGTGCCCATACCGGCCAGCCCTGGTAGAAGATCCGGTTCCACAACGAGGGCGGCTGCGCGCCATACACCAGCCACATGCTGCCCTGGCCATACCGCGGGGCCAGCACGTAGCGGGTCAGGTCGCGGTGGGCCTTGTCGTGCAGGCCATCCACGTACTGGCCCTTCGCGGCATTGGACGTATCCAGCTCGGCGGGGCGGCCCAGGCCCTTCATGAAGTCCAGGTCGGCCAGCACGTCCACGCTGCCCTGGCCGTGGCGCAGGCGCACGAACACCCGGCCGGCGTCGTCGCCGTATTCGTCGACATCGCCCCACTCGCGCGCCACGCGCATGCCCGAGGGGGGCTCTGCCCAGAAGCGCCGGCCACGGCAGAACTCCACGTGGTGGGGGTCATCGCGCACATGGAACGGCTGGCAGGCGCTGCCGTAGTCCACCGCGTCCACGCCCAGCGCCTCCAGCAACGGGCCGTTGGCGAGCAGCGCCTCCTCGCTGGGCGGCGGCGTGCGCACCACCAGGTGCCCACCGCGGGCCACCCAGGCCAGCAGCGCACGCGCGGTCGGCGCCGGCAGGGTTGCGCTGTCCTGCAGGAGCACCAGGGTGTCGCCGGGCTGCAGCGACATCGTGGCCAGGTCCACGCGCGGGCGCGAATGCACGGTGATGCCATCGGCGCGCAGCGCCTGGCCCAGCACGTACAGCGGGTTGTAGCTGGCCTCGCCCTGCGGCGGCAGGTGTTCGGTGCGGGTCACCCGCTCGTGGGTCCGCAGGAAGGCAATGGTCAGCGGCACGCCCAGGGCGAGCACGCCCAGCACCACCAGCAGCCAGCGCAGGCGCACGCTCATGCGCGCCACCGGAACTGCTGCTGCAGGGTGCTGGCCAACGCATCGAACTCGTCGTCATCGGGCAGGCGCCCGGCATAGGCGGCGTACTGCCAGACCCGGACCACGCGCGCGAACAGGCGGCGGTCGGCTTCCTCGGGCATGCGCCGGGAGACGCGCAGGCACTGCGCCTCGGTGGCGCCGGGCGGCAACGCGGTCTGCGCACGCTCGCTCATCGATTCCACGCTGGCCCGGTACAGCAGCGCCAGCGCCTGGCGCGGGCGGCCCTGCTGCCACAGCGTGCGCGCGCGCGCGGCCGCGTCCGGCGGCACCTCCTCGGGCAGGGTGATGTCATCTTCCACCACCGCCGAGGCGGCCACCGCGCGCGGCTTGCCGCTGCCGCGCAGCCAGCGCACCCAGCGCGGTGCGGTCACCACCAGCGCCAGCAGCAGCACCCCGACCAGGCCCCACAGGATCCACTCGGCGATCTGCGCCGGCAGCACCGGCCCTTGCGACTGCGCATCGCGCTTGCGCTTTGCCGCGTCGGCGTCCTTCTTCTCTTTGTCCTTGTCCTGCGCATCCTTGCGCGACGGTTCCCAGCGGCTCACCTTGCGCGTGGGACTCTGCAGCGGGTCTTCGTAAGCGCGTTGCACGGCCTGGCGGAAGCCGGCGGTGTCCACGCTGTCGGTGCCGAACACGCCGTCGGGGCGGTTGTCCGGATCGTTCTCCCAGGTGCGTTCGGGCGCGTCGGCCTCCTCGTCGCTGCCCTCGGCCGCATCGGCCGGGTCGGCGTCGGCCTGCGCATCGGCCTGCGCGGACACGGGGTCTTCGCCTGCGGCCTGCTGGGCGTGCAGCACGCCGCCGGGCCACGCCAGCACCAGGGCCAGCACCAGCAGTGGCGCGGCCTGCTGCAGGCGGTCGCGCAGGCGGCGGAAGGCGATCTCCACGTCCCACGCTTCCATCTCGGTCCGCCGGTTGAGGTACAGGCCAAAACCACCGCCCACGTAGAACGGCCCGATCAGGCCGGCCGCCAGCCAGTACACCAGGTTGCCGCCGAATCGCGCCCAGGCCGGCGTATCGCTGGTGACCATCGCCCAGGCCGCGCGCCACGAATCGGAGAGCAGCTCGTAGGGAATGAACAGGAACACCGTGGCGATGCCACCGGCTACCAGCACCACCTCGAACATCTGGCAGGTAAGGGTGAGCAGCAGGGCATGGCCGAACGCACTGCCGGCCATCGCCCGCCGCCGCGCCCCGCGCACGGCCGGGTCGCTGCCTTCCAGCAGGTTGACCGGCAGCAGCAGCGAGCGCAGCGGGCTGAACCGGCGCCAGCCCAGGTAGCCCCAGAAGCCGCTCCAGCCCCAATGGCGCTGCGCGCGCAGTGCCTGCCACGGGGTGGGCGCATCGCCGAACACCCCGCGCGAGATCACATACAACGCAATGCGTTCGAACAACGGCTTGAGCCACCACATCAGCAACCAGGCCAGCCCGAACGCGTCGGCCCACCAGGCCAGCGCGTTGACCACGGCAAACACCGGCAGGCTCAACACCAGCCACGGCACCCAGATCGCGCGCGCATGCCGGCGCACCAGCGCCGTGCCCAGCTCCACGGCCTCCCAGCCGCTGCGGGCGCGCAGCACGACATCCAGCTGGTCAATGCGCATGGCTGCTGCCCCGGCCACCGCGCCACAGCCACAGCGCGACCACCGCCCACAACACGCCGGCCACGCTGAACTTGCCCCACGCCGGTACTTCGGCGATGGAGGACCAGAAGGCTTCGATGAAGGCAGCCACCAGCAGCATCGCCGCCACGCCCAGGCACAGCCGCGCGCCGATGCCGCCGCCTTCCACCAGCGCATCGATCCGCCGCCGCCGCCCCGGTGCCAGCAGCTTCATGCCCAGCTGCAGGCCCGCGCCGCCGGCGATCACGATGGCGGTGAGTTCGAACGACCCATGCCCGGCCACGAACTGCCAGAACGGGCCGCCGTGGCCGATGTGCTGCAGGTGGCCGGCCACCGCGCCGATGGTGAGCCCGTTGAACAGCAGCACCAGCACCGTGCCGACCCCGGCCAGCAGGCCGCTGGCAAAGGTGCGCAGGCCGATGCTGATGTTGTTCATGATGTAGTGGCCGAACATCATCCAGTCGGTGCCGCTGTCGCGGCCCAGGTGCGGGGAGGCCGGGTCGTACATGCGCTCCATCGCCGCGATCTCGGCGTTGTCCATCATCAGGTGGATGAAATCGGGGTAGAACTGCACCAGCACAAAGCTGCCCACCAGCGGCAGCACGAACAGCGCGGTGGCCGTCCACATGCTGCGCGCCTGGCTGCGCACCAGCTGCGGGAAATCGGCGAACAGGAACGCCAGCGCGCGCTGCCAGTGCGGCGGCGGGGTGCGGTACAGCAGGCCATGGCCCTGTTGCATCAGCAACTGCAGGCGCGCCACCAGCTGCGGGCTGTAGCCGCGGCGGCGCGCCAGTGCCAGCTGCTGGCACAGGCGCCGGTAATGCTGGGGGATGTCCTCGTCATTGAGGGCGTCGTCGGCCACCTGGCGGCGCGCGCGGCGTGCGCTGTCCCCGCGCAGGGCCATCCAGCGCTCGAGCGCCTGCCACTCGTGCTGGTAACGGGCGACGAACTGTTCCTGCCTCATCGGCGCCCCAACAGCCAGTTGGCCATGGCATACAGGCGCAGCACGCCCACCTGGCCACCGCCGCTGAGCGGGGCGACCAGGCTGGCCAGTTCCTGCTGGCGCGGCACGGACAGGCGCGGCGCGCGTTCGGCGAAGGCCACCACGGCGGCCTGCTCGGCCGGCTGCAGCGGGTGCGGCGGGGCCAGCACGCTGTCGATGGCCAGCGCGCCCGGCGGCGGTGGGGCGCTGTCATGGATCACCACGGTGCCGGCCACCAGGTCGCCCAGGCGGCGCCCGTGCGGATCGAACAGGCTCGACAGCAACCCCAGCGCATAGCCGAACGGCAGCATGTCCACGGTGCGCAGCAGGTTGCGGGTGATCGCGGCCATCCAGCCGATCGGCGCGCCATCGTGGGCCACCACGCGCAGGCCGAACGCGCGCTTGCCCAGCGTGCGCCCCCAGAGGGCTTCCTGCACGATGGTGTAGGCCCACATCAGCAGGAACATCAGCGCCAGGTACAGGCCCTGGCCGAAGCCGCCCAGGAAGGCCAGCGGGATGCTCAGCACCATCAGGGCGCCGATCCGGACCATGAAGTCGACCAGCCAGGCCAGCGCACGCGGCACCGGGCCGGCGGCCGGCAGGTGCAATGGCACGCCTTCGGGCGTGATCACTTCACGGTAGGTATCCAGCATCGTCGCGCTCATGCGCGCACGCGGCGGGAAAGAGGGGCCCGGAATCCTCTCCGGTCTGCTGCCAACGGGGGCATGCGGTTCTCGACTGCTTCCTGGTCGGCTGTGGACTTTACCGTGCAGCCGCGCCGATGCCCAGCGCCGATCCCCGATCAACCCAGGTACTTGTCCTTGAGCCGCACGTAGTGGTCGGCCGAATAGTGCAGCGATTCGATCTGTTTGGCGGTCAAGGTACGCATCAGCCGCGCCGGGTTGCCCACCCACAGCTCGCCTTCGCCCACCACCTTGCCCGGGCCCACCACCGCGCCGGCGCCGACGAACCCATGGCGCGCCACGCGGGCGCCATCGAGGATGCGCGCGCCCATCCCGATCAGGCTGTAATCGCCGATGGTGCAGGCATGGATGATGGTGCCATGGCCCACGGTGACGCCCTCGCCGATCAGCGTGGGGAAGCCTTCCAGGTTGTAGGGGCTGTGGTGGCTGACGTGGATGATGGTGCCGTCCTGGATGTTGCTGCGTGCACCGATGCGCACGTAGTTGACGTCGCCGCGGATCACCGTGCCCGGCCACACCGACACGTCATCGCCCAGTTCCACGTCACCGATGATGGTGCAGGCCGGGTCGATGTAGCAGCGCTGGCCGATCACCGGGAGCGTGCCGAGGAAGGGGCGGATGGGGGACATGCGAGGACTCCGGCAAGGCAGGGGCGGGTGGGCGCCGGCGGCGCCGTCCCGATGCGCCGATGATAACGCGGGGGTGCCGGGCGGCGGCCCGCGTTACCTCGGCGCGTGGTCAGCCAGCATCTGACGGAACAGCGCATCCAGTGCGGCGCCGTCGCCGGTGCCGGCCACCAGGGCCGGGGCCGCCTGGCCCATCGCGTCCAGTTCGGCTTCGATGTAATCGCTGATGGCCGCCACGCGCGGGCCGTCGTCCACCTCGGCGCTGGCGCGCTTGACCACCAGCAGCTGTTCGATCGCCGCGCGCACCGGGCCGCTGGGCAGCAGGCGGTCGAGCAGAAGCTCGAAGGCCATCGGCGGCGGCGTGGGCTCGCACTCGATCCAGCGGCAGGCCAGCAGCGGGCGCAGGACATACAGGTACTTCTTGGTGCGCACCCGCTCACCCCGCAGGTAGCCGCGGAAGTTGGAGGTGGCCATGTTGAAGTAATGCCACCAGCTGCCCAGTGGCGAGTGGAACGCCTGCACCGCCGCCAGCAGCGAGGCCACCGCGGCGTCGTCCTGGCGGTACACGATCGGCGAGCGCAGCCATTCGGACAGGGTCGGGTTGGATTTGGACACCAGCCGCAGTGCCTTGCGCAGGTCCCAGCCGCTGACATCCAGTTCGTCATCGATGGGCAGCTCGATCACGTCGCGCTGCGGCTGGCCGGGGCCGGTGAGTTCGTTGACGCTGAGGTACCACGCGGCGCGGTGCACGTAGATGAAGCGCGCGTCGTAGTCACTGTCGGGCGAGGAGAACCCCCAGCCACGGCTGCCGGACTCGCAGGCCATCAGCACGCGCACCTCGTGGTCGCGTTCGATGCGCTCCAGCTCGGCCATGATGGCCGCGCGCTTGTCCGGCGCGATCGGGTGGATATCCATATCGGTTGTCCTGCGTCGTGGGGTGATGGCGTGGACGGGGAAAGCGGCGCCGGCAGGTGGCCGGCGCGGGGTCAGGCCACGCGCATGCGGCGGGCGCGTTCCAGGTGCACCAGCAGCAGCGAGATCGCCGCCGGGGTCATGCCGGGGATGCGCTGGGCCTGGCCGATGGTCTGCGGGCGCACGCGTTCGAGCTTCTGCTGCACCTCCGCCGACAGCCCGCGCACGCTGGCGTAGTCGAAGTCGCTGGCGATGGCGGTGTTTTCGTGGCGCTGCTGGCGGGCGATCTCATCGCGCTGGCGGTCCAGGTAGCCGGCGTACTTGACCCCGATCTCCACCTGCTCGGCCACCTTGGGGTCGTCCACCGCCGGGCCCAGCGAGGGCACCTGCATCAAGGTGGCGTAGTCCAGCTCGGGGCGCTTGATCAGGTCCAGCACGTTGGTTTCGCGGCTGACCGCCACGCCGAGCGTGGCCTCCACTTCGCGGCCCAGCGCGTTGCCCGGGGTGGCCCAGAGCGCGCGCAGGCGCGCCGATTCGGCGGCCACCGCGGCCTGCTTGGTCTGGAAGGCGGCCCAGCGGCGCTCGTCGACCAGGCCCATGTCCCGGCCGAGTGCGGTCAGGCGCACGTCGGCATTGTCTTCGCGCAGCTGCAGGCGGTACTCGGCGCGGCTGGTGAACATGCGGTACGGCTCGGTGGTGCCGTGGGTGATCAGGT
>NZ_JAVWXA010000102.1:0-14021 GCF_036662295.1 Stenotrophomonas sp. | reverse complement strand
TACCAGAACGAGGCCTTCCTCAAACTCGTCTCCACGCGAACCCCGTAGAGCCGGGCTCTGCCCGGCTGCGAAGCACCCGCGCCCGTCCGGCCACGCACAGCATCCATCACGCAACCAGCCCACGCTCCTCGGCGCGCAGGGTCAGCACCTCCACCCCGTCGGCGGTCACCAGCACCGTATGCTCGGCCTGCGCCGACAGCTTCCCGTCGCGCGTGGTCACGGTCCAGCCATCGTCGCTCATGTCGATGGCCGCGCGGCCCTGGTTGATCATCGGCTCGATGGTGAAGGTCATCCCTTCCTCCAGTTCCAGCCCGTCCCCCCGCCGCCCGTAATGCAGCACCTGCGGCTCCTCGTGCATCTCCCGGCCGATGCCGTGCCCGCAGAACTCGCGCACCACGCTGTAACCGTGCGCCTTGGCATGCTGCTGGATGGCAAAGCCGATGTCGCCCAGGGTCGCGCCCGGGCGCACCACGCCGATGCCTTTCCACATCGCCTCGCGGGTCACCCGCACCAGTCGCTTGGCCGCGTAGTCCACCTCGCCGATCAGGTAGGTCTTGCTGGAATCGGCGATGTAGCCGTTCTTCTCCAGGGTGATGTCCAGGTTGACGATGCTGCCGCTGCGCAGGATCGCGTCGGCCGACGGCACGCCATGGCAGACCACGCTGTCGATCGAGCTGTTGAGCACGAAGGCGAAGTCGTACTGGCCCTTGCTGGCCGGGCGCGCGTGCAGCTCATCCACGATGAAGCGCTCCACCCAGTCATTGACCTGCAGCGTGCTCATGCCTTCCAGCGGCAACGTGTCCAGCGCTTCGAACACCTGGGCCAACAGACGCCCCGATGCGCGCATCAAGGCCTGCTCGTCGAGGGTCTTGATCATGCCTCGGCCACCCGCAAAGTCCCCGGCGCGACCCCGGCGGCACGCAGCTCGCGGCTGACGATCTCCTGGTAGCTCATGCCGGGGTTCATTTCGCACAGCATGCCGATCTTGATCCAGAACCCGGCCTGGGCATTGATCGAACGGCCGGAGACGCCGCTGGCGCGGCGCAGGTTGTCGTGCAGTTCGTCGTCGATGTTGACGATGCCCATGGGCGGTCTCGGCAAGGGGGAGGATATATGCATCATATATGCCTCGTATATCCACCGCAAACCATGGCCCGCCGCCACGGCACCGCCGTCCTGCGCGTCGCCAGCCGCGTCCTCAGGTCCAGGCCGGATCGGCGGTGAAGTCGATGGTGAGCCAGAACTCACTGCCGCGCGCGTCCAGGCGTTCGGCGATCTCATCACGCAGCCGGTCCACGTTGCCGATGTTGCCGATGACCGTTTCCGGATGGGTCAGGATGTGGATCTCCACGAAACGCATGCGCCCCATCTTGGCCACGTGGCTGGTGAAATCCAGATACCCATGCTCGGCCACGAAGTCAGTCATCACCGCCTGCACGCGGGCGTCCAGCGTGTCCGGCGCCACCTGCAGCACCTCGCGCATCGCCGTCCATGCGCTGCGCAGCGGCACCGGCAGCACCGCCAGGCTGATCGCGGCCAGCACCAGCGGGTCCAGGTAGGGAATCCAATGCGCATGTGCGCCCCCGCGCAGCAGAAGTGCCAGCGCGAAGGCCAGCACCACCGCCAGGCTCATCAGCCCGCTCAGCAGCCAAGCACGCACGTCCAGCCACAGCAGCGGCGACTGCAGCCGGCGCGCGCGCGTGCGCACGAACGCGGCCATCGCCAGGTTGCTCACGCACAGCACGATGGCCCACACCAGCGCCGGGCCGGCCTTGACTTCATGGCCGCCGGTGGTGAGCCCGATCACCGAGTTGGCCAGCGCGTAGATGCACGCCAATGACAGAATCGCCCCGCCCAGCGCCTCCACCATCGGCTCCAGGTGCCAGTAGCCATACTGGAAGCGCGGGCTTTCCTCCCGCGCCACCAGCCGCAGCACCGACAGCGCCACCAGCGTCAACGCCACATCGACCAGGCTGTACACCCCGTCGAACAGGATCGCCTGCGACCCCACCAGCAGGCCGCCGGCAAAGCCGGTGGCGCTGACGGCCAGCGTCACCGCGATCGAGAACCTCAGGACCCGCTGCTCGCGTGTTGTATCCATCGCTCGCCGAAGGCCTGCGCGTGGGCGTCAGACCTTCAGCACCTCCACCTTGTAGCTCGGCGTATCACCGTCACGGTCGATGATAAGCCCGTGCACGTCCGACTCGAAACCGGGGAAGCGCGCGTTCTGCTCGCGGGCGATGCGTAGCGACTGGATGATCGGCTCATCGCTGGCACCGAAGCGCTCGCCCGGCATGATGGTGGGAATGCCCGGCGGATACGGCACCAGCATCGTGCCGGCGATGCGGCCGCTGATCGCTTCGATGTCGACGCGCTCGATCTGCCCGCGCACAAGGTGGTCGTAGGCCTCGGCCGGGGTCATCACCGGCTCGGGCAGGTCCACGTACATCTCGCGCATCACCTGGGCCACCGCGAACTCGCGGTTGAAGGCGTGCAGCGCCTGGCACAGGTCGCGCAGGCCCCACCCGGCGTAGGCCACCGGATAGTCGGCGGCCAGCCCGGGCAGCGCGCGGGTCAACGGGGCATTGGCGTCATACAGCTCCTTGAACGCCATAAGCTCGGTCACCAGCGTGCTCCACTTGCCCTTGGTGATGCCCATCGAGAACAGGAACAGCACCGAGTACAGGTTGGTCTTCTCCACGGTGATGCCGCGCGTCCACAGGAACTTGCTCAGCACCGCCGCCGGCACGCCGCGCTCGCCCAGTGCGCCGTCGATGGACAGCCCCGGCGTCAGCAGCGTCACCTTGATCGGATCGATCAGCACGTAATCCTCGACCAGGCCGTCGAACCCGTGCCAATGCGCGTCCGGCTGCAGGTACCACTCGCTGCGCTTGGCCATCATCGGCGCCGGTGCATCGCCCTTGGCCAGCGAGCGCTCCAGCTTGTCCGGCTGCCACACGCTGAACCACCAGTCGTCGCGGCCGAGGTCTTCGCGCACGTGCAGCATGGCGCGGCGGAAGGCGATGGCCTCGTCGTGCATTTCCTGCACCAGCGACTCGCCGGCCGCCCCCTCCATCATCTTCGAGGCCACGTCGCACGCGGCGATCACCCCGTAGTGCGGGCTGGTGGTGGTGTGCATCATGAACGCTTCGTTGAAGCGCTCGGCATCCAGCTCGCGCGTGGCCGCGTTGCGCACGTGGATCATCGAGGCCTGCGAGAAGGCGGCCAGCAGCTTGTGGGTGGAATGGGTGGTGAAGATGATCGCGTCCTGCTCGCGCGGCTTGCCCTTGGCCATGCCGTAATGGTTCTCGTAGAACGGATGGAACGCGGCGTAGGCGTACCAGGCTTCGTCGAAATGCAGGAAGTCCACCGCGCTGCCGATCTCCTCGGCGATCTTCTCGGCGTTGTAGCACAGCCCGTCGTAGGTGGAATTGGTGACCACCGCGATGCGCGGCTTGGAGCCGGCCTTGAACGCCTTGCTGGCCAGCGGATTGGCGGCGATGGCCTGGTGCAGCGACTCAGGCGTGAACTGGTCCAGGCTGATCGGGCCGATGATGCCGTGGGCGTTGCGGCTGGGGGTGAAGTACACCGGGATGCCGCCGGTCATGATCAGCGAGTGCAGCAGCGACTTGTGGCAGTTGCGGTCCACGAACACCACATCGCCCCGGCCCACCGTGCCATGCCAGACGATCTTGTTGGCGGTGGAGGTGCCGTTGGTGACGAAGAAGGTGTGGTCCGCACCGAAATTGCGCGCCGCCTCGTTCTCGGCCGCCTTGATCGGCCCGCTGTGGTCCAGCAGCGAGCCCAGCTCCGGCACCGAGATCGACAGGTCGCTGCGCAGGGTGTTTTCCCCGTAGAACTGGTGGAACGCGCGGCCCACCGGCGACTTGGTGAAGGCCACCCCGCCCGCATGGCCGGGCGTGTGCCAGGAGTAGTTGGAGTCGGCGGTGTGGTGGATCAGCGCCTTGAAGAACGGCGGCAGCAGGTTGGCCATGTAGTCTTCGGCCGCACGCATCACCTGCCGGGCGATGAAGCTCTTGGTGTCTTCAAACAGGAAGATGTAGCCGTGCACGAACTTGAGCAGCTTGCTCGGCACCTTCTCGATCGTGCGCCGCTCGCCATACAGGAACACCGGCAGGTTGCCGCGGCGCGCGGACTGCTCGCGCAGGAAGCCGAGCAGGCGCTGGAACTGCTCGGGCTGGTCCTCGGTGCCATCGATGGAGATCAGCACCGCCGAGGCCGCCACGTAGGTGCGCGCGCCGGCCTGGGCGTCGGCCAGGGTCAGCCCGCACAGCACGCGCTGATCGCTCTTGCGCAGCTCTTCCACCAGCGCGCGGATGAGGATGCCGCCGATGCGCGGGGACTCGTAATCGTCGTCGATGACGATGATGGGGTAATCAAGCGACTTGAAGTACACAGGCATTCTCCTGGGGATCGATCACGAAAGCGTCGTGCGTGGGGCGGCACCGGTGGCGTCCAACGGCGGCAGCTGGCCGCGCTGGCGGCGGCGCTCCTCGCTGAAGAACGGGTAGAACACGGTGATGAACAACACGAACAGGAAGGCGTACTGGACGATGCTGCCGGAGGAGCCGAAGATCGCCCACAGGCAGTACACGACGGTGATGCTGGTCAGCAGCCAGAACGCGCCGGTGTGCACCAGCGTGTGCGAGCGCTCCACCACGAAATAGCAGGCCACGCACGAGTAGATGTAGGGCAGCAGGGTCAGCACCACGGCCGCCGAGGTGATCACGTCGAACTGCGCCGAGGCGGTCTCGGAGGTGGAGGTGACCAGCACCGCCAGGGTCATCAGCACCGCCACGATCAGCACGCCCTTCACCGGCACGTCGTCCTTGTTGGTCTTGCTGAAGATGCTGGGGAACAGCCCGTCGTCGGAGGCGGCCTTGGCGCTCTGCGCGGTCAGCAGGATCCAGCCGCCCAGCGAACCGGCCGCCCCCACGAAGGCGCACAGGCTCACCAGCGCCCCGCCCCAGCCGCCCACCGCATTGGCGGCGGCCAGCGCGAACGGCGCGTCGGACACCTGCAGGGCGCCGTTGGGCACCATGCCCATGATCACCGAGGAGCTGGCGATGTAGGCGATGGCCGCCAGGAACACGCCGGCCAGGGTGGCGCGTGCCACGTTCTTCTCCGGGTTCTCCACCACCCCGGCAGTCACCGAGGCCGACTCCACGCCGATGAACGCCCACAGCGTCAGTGCCGCCGCGCTGGAGATGGCGCCGAAGTTGGACTCGCCGGACACGTTGTAGGCGCCCTTGAAAATGGTCGGATCGAAGAAGAACCAGCCGAAGATCGCAATGCCCAGGATCGGCACCAGCGCAAAGCTCGTGGTCACCGTCTGCAGCTTGCTCACGAACGCCGGGCCGATCACGTTGGCAAAGCTCAACGCCCACACCAGCGCCAGAACCGCGATGCAGCGCGGCAACGGCTCGGACAGGATCGGGAAGAAGTAACTGAAATAGCCCACCGCCGCGATCGGGATGGCCACGTTGCCGATCCAGTTGGCGAACCAGTAGATGGTGTTGGTCTGGAAGCCCATGTACGGCCCGAACCAATCCCGCGCATACGCGTAGGGGCCGCCGGCCTTGGGCGCCAGCTTGCCCAGTTTGGCGAACACGAAGGCCAGCAGCAGCGCGCCGGCGGTGGTGATCAGCCAACCCCAGATCGAGGCGGTGCCGATCTTGGCCAGGCTGGAGGGCAGCAGGAACACGCCGGACCCCATCATGTTGCCGGCCACCAGGAAGGTGGCACCGACCACCCCGATCTTCTTCGCTTCTGCCATGACGCTTTCTCCTTTGCCAGGCATGGGCCCGGTCGCGCCGGGCGTGAGGGACTACTTGATGAAGTTGTATTGCAGGCTGCCCTGCAGCCGCATCGTGTCGCCGCGCCGTCCGCTCTGCTGCTCCAATTGCCCGTACAGCAGCTCCATGCCCATCGTCCAGGACGGGGCCGGGCTCCAGATCAGGTTGAACACCCCATACCGGCTGCGCCGGAAGGCATCGGCGGCCAGCGCTTCATTGCGCGGGCTGTCCAACTGGCCGTAGATCAGGTTGGAGCGCCACACCGGCGACCAGTAGTGCGTGTAGCCCACGAACCCGCCGTAGAGCCGCAGCAGTTCCAGCCGCCCGTCACTGGCCACCACCGCATCCATGCCCGAGCCGGTCAGGTCGGCGGTGTAGCGCCCGATGCCCTTGCCGCCCAGCGCACCGAACAGCAGCAGGTCCTGCTCGCCCACCGCGGCCGAGCCACTGAGCTGCAGGCCACCGCCGAGCCGGCGGTCATCGCCGTTGTCTCCGTCATAGCCCAGGCTGCGGGCCACCGCGCCCAGCTGCACGTGGCCCCAGCCACGCTCCATGCGCGCGGTCACGGTGAGGTCCGGGGCCTGGTCCACCGCGGAGATGCCCTCGCCCGGCGCGCTCAACTGCGTGTCCGGATCTTCGGCGGCCACGGTGAGCGTGTTGCCCTTGCCCATGGCGAAACTGTGGTGGATGCCGGCCACCAGCAGGTAGCCGGCGCCACCGGGCCCGGCAAAATCCAACGTGTCCGGCAGGCTGTCGGCGTCCATGAAGCTGGAATAGCCGTAGCCGGCATACGTGTTGCCCAGCTGCCCGTAAGCGTGGCGCAGGCGGAACGCGTAGCCGTCGCTGCTGCCGAAGAAATCATTCTCCAGGTAGAAGCGCAGGTTGCCGTGCGTGGTAGGCCGTCGCGCTTCAAAACTGAAGCGGGTCTGCCTGGCGTGCAGGGTGAAGTTGGACACGTCGCGGTGCGCGGCGCCCACCGGGATCGACGATGTCACGAACTGCGATTCGTCACCGGCCGCGCGCGCATCGGCGATCGCATCCAGCTTGGCGTAGCCGCCGATGCGGATCAGGGTGTCGGTGCCGGGGATGGCGAAGAACCCCTTCAACTCCGGATCGGTGGGGCCGGCGGCGCTGTCCGGGCGCGAGGCCGCCGAGGACGGGTCGGACACCGAATCGCGCGCGGGCAGGATCGCCTGGCCGCCGCCGGGCACCTGGCCCGGGCTGGCCTGGGCCAACGTGCCGGTGGGTGGGCTCGGCGCTGGCGTGGCGGCGCGCGTTGCCGCCGGTGCCGCCTCCAGCGCATCCAGCCGCTTCTCCATCGCCGCCAGCGTCTGCCGCAGGGTCTGGATCTCCTGCCGCAACGCATCGGCCGAATCCTGCGCGTGGGCAGGCGTGGCCGACAGGACCGTGGCACAGGCAAGCGTCAACACAGCCAGGCGCATCACGTTCTCCATGAACCGCAGACAGCCGCGCCGTCCGCCGTCCACGCATCGGTGTGCGCGACGATGATCGGCAACCCGGTACTGCATCGCAGGCGCACGTCCACCGCGACGGCGCGTGCCGGACCTCCGGCCATCCGCCTGCCGCTGCAACGCTGCCCACGTGGGATTCCCTCCTCATCCCGGGTGGCATGACCCATACCTGCGGCATGCCAGCGCCCTGAGTAACAATGGCCGGGTGAGCATTTCGTGAAGTGTTCACGTCGCCGGCATGACCGCGCGGTTGGCGCGTAGCGCGTGGCGCCCTGAATGAAGGTGTTTGCAGGCATACACACAGCCTATGCCGCGTGCGTATTTCGTCGTTGATCCAGATCAACGACCGGGCCGGATCACCCCCAGCCCTCGCCGCCGGACGCACACCGGCCTTGCACCGGCGCGCGCATTCGCAGGGGGTGGCGCGCTCAGCGCGGCCCCATCACCGCGTCCAGGTCCTTGCCCTGCGGCAGGCCCGAACGACGGTCCAGCAAGCCCTTCTCATCCTTGAACAGGATGCCGGGCGTGCCCTGGAACCCCATCTCCAGCATCAGTTCCTGGTTGGCATTGAGCTTGTTGGCGATCGCCGCGCTCAGGCTCGGTGCCGGCTTGATGCCGCCCTTGTCGAAGGCGTGTTCGTTCTCCAGCAGCGCGGCACTGGGGTTGGGCGCGGTCAGGATCGCCGCGGCCTTGGCCGGGCTGTCTTCGCGGATCACCCCCACCATGATGTGGCGCAGCTGCACCTTGCCGCTGTCCACCCACGGCCGCGCGGCTTCCCAGAAGCGGTGGCAGTACGGGCAGTTGGCATCGCTGAAGGTGTAGACCACGCGCGGCGCATCGGCACGCCCGTCGCGCACCCAGGTGCTGGCATCGAGCTTGTTCCACATCCGGTCGGACATCGGCTTGGCGGCCAGCTTCTCCAGCGCCGCCGCGCCCACTTCCTCGCCCTTCTCATCGAACAGGCTGCCCACCAGCACGTGCTTGCCGTCCGGAGTGACGTAGGCCGCGGCCGGCTGCTGGCCGCCCACCACCCCGGAAAAGCCGCGCAGCCCGCCGGGCGCATCGAATTCGCCCAGCACCTCGAAGCCATGCTTCTCGATGCCCTTGAGCACCGCCGGCGGGCTGCCGGCCTTGCCGGTGGGGGCCGCCGGGGCCGGCGTCTGCGCCTGGCTGGCAGCGGCCAGGCCCAGCAACAGCGTCGTGGCCAGCAGGGTGCGCATCGGGCGCGGGGTCTTCAACAACATGGCAACTCCTGGTTTCAGTAGAACAACACGCAACGCGCGCTCAGCGCAGGGCATCGAGGCGGGCCTGCAGCGCGGCCGCGCTCAGTTCGCCCATGTGCAGCCCCTGCAGCCGGCCGCGCGAATCGAAGAACAGGGTAGTCGGATAGGCGTGCACCTGCAGCCGTTCGGCGGTCACACTGTCCGGATCCAGCAGCACGTTATGCAGCGACAGCCTTTCGCGGGCGATGAACTGCTGCACCGCCTGCACATCCTCGCCCTGGTTGGCGAACACGAAATGGACCTGCGGCGTGCGCCGCTGCGCCTCGGCAAACACCGGCATCTCGCGCCGGCACGGGCCACACCAGCTTGCCCACAGGTTGACCACCACCGGCGTGCCGCCCTGCCCGGCCAGGCCCACCGGTTCGCCCTGCAAGGTGTGCAGGGTCACCGCAGGCAAACCGATGCGCACCTGCTGCCACTGCGCCATGCCCAGTGTCAGGCCCAGCCAGCACACGCCACCGGCCAGCGCGCCGGCCCATACCGGGCGGCGCAGGGCCGGCCAGCGCCGCAGCCGCCACGCCGCCCACGCCACCGCCGGCACCAGCCCGGCCCACCACAGCCATCCGCCGTCGCCCAGCCGCAGCACCGCCCACGGATCGTCCAGGTAGGCGCGCGCGTGCAGCAACACAAACCCCAGGCGTCCGCCGAACAACCCCAGCAACAGCATGTCCAGCAGCAAGGCCGCCGCGGTCGGCTGGCCCTCGCGCACCGGCGGGCGAAGCCAACGCGCCACGCCGATCGCCACCAGCGCGGCCAGTACCATCCACACCACACCCAGCGGCACCGGGCCAAGACTGCTCATCATTCAACGTTCTCCAGCCCAGTGGCATGCGCGCCACTGCACTTCTGCATTCGGCCCCGCGGCCATGGTCACCGCACGCTGCCGATCGGGCAAGCCGCGCTGGTCCATATGAGAACGGCAGGCCGCTTGCGCAGGCCTGCCGTTGCAGGGCCATCCTGCGTGGCGCAGGTTACGCCGCCGAACGCAGCGGCTCGGCGAGGTCGGCGGGCGCCGGCGCGCGGCTGCGCCCGACGCGACTCTGCGCGATGATCTGCCGCCGGTAGCGCGACGGAGTGATCCCCACGATGCGCAGGAACAACCGCCGGAACGCGCTCTGGTCCGAATAGCCGACCGTCCAGGACACTTCGTCGACGATGCCGCCGGCCTGCAGCAGCAGCTGCGCCTTGGCGATGCGCAGACGCTGGCAATACTCGATGGGGCGCAGGCCGGTGGCTTTCAGGAAGCGCCGCTGCAGCGTGCGCGGCTCCAGCCCGGCCGATTCGCAGATGTCCTGCAGGGTCACCCCGCGTGCGGCGATGGTGTGCAGCCAGCGCTGCGCCTTGAGGATGCCGCGGTCGCCATGGGCGAAGTTGGGGCTGAAGCGTTCCAGGTCGTCCTGCACGGCGCGCGGAATCACCAGTTGCAGCTGCTGGATCGCCTCGGCCATCACGCTCTGGCCGTACACCCGCGCCAGCAGGCGCAGGCTCAGGTACTTCCAGGCATCGGCGCCGGCGGCGGTGAGCAGGTCGCCGTCGTCCACCAGCGCACGGTCGCCCTGCGCCCAGCTGGCCACGGTCGAGGCCAGCGACGGGCACCGCGAGATATCCGGCAGGCTCACCGTGCGCCCGGCCAGCACGCCACTGGCGGCCAGCACCAGGCCGCCTTCATCGCAGCCGGCCAGCACGCTGCCACCGTCATGGCAGTCGCGCACCCAGGCCAGCATGCGTTCGTCCTGCGGCGGCAACGGCCAGCTCGGCTCGTTGCCGGGCACCACCACGATGGCCGGCGGCGTATCGCCGAACAGTTCGGCGCCGGCCACCCGGTGCATGCCCCGCGGCGACAGCGTCCAGCGGGTCACCAGCATGCGCGCGCCGGAGCGGCGGCCCGCCGCGGCGGTGCGGTTGCAGCGCTGGGCCAGTTCGGACAGTACCGGGGCGGCGGCGCGCAGGCTGCCGGGGTACTCGAGCACGGCCACTTCCAGCAGCGCCGGCGACGTGGCCTTCAGAGGGGCGGACAGGGGGGCGACACGTGCATCCATGGGCAAACTCCTCAAGCAACGTCGAAGACCAGCGGAACCCAGGCAGGACAAGGGATTTCGCGAACCTTCACGAGCCTACGGAGGCACTGCGGCGTGATCTATGAAACAAGTTGTATCTTTGCCCCCATCGGCACCGGTCAGTGGGCAACGCTTCAGCAACCCTTGACTCTCGACCAGACTCCAGGGTTTAGGCTGCCGTCCAGCTCTTCAACGAGGTGGATATGAACATCGGACAGCTCGCGCGCCAGGCCGGCGTGCCCATCGATACCGTGCGCTATTACGAGCGGCAGCAGCTGCTGCCCACCGCCAGGCGCAGCGCGGGCGGCTATCGCCTCTTCGACGACGCGGACCTGACCCGCCTGCAGTTCATCCGGCGTGCGAAGGCGTTGGGCTTCACCCTGGAAGAGATCGGCGAGCTGCTCGGCCTCAGCGACCAGCGCGGGCAGGACATGGCGCAGGTCCGCGACAGCGCCGTGCTCAAGCTGGCCGACATCCAGCAACGCATCACCGAACTGCAGCGCATGCACGCCGCGCTCCAGCAACTGGTGGACGCCTGCCCGGGACATGGCGACCTGCAACAGTGCCCGATCCTGGGTGCGCTGACCGAGGCACGCCCATGAGCGCGCATTCCCCCGACGGCAACGCCGGCAAGGGCCACTGCTGCGGCAGCACGCCGGCCAGCGCCGGTGCCGGCGACGCCGCGGCGGATACGCAACGGGTCAAGGACCTGGTCTGTGGCATGCAGGTCGACCCGGCCCGCACGGCGCACCACGCACACCATGCCGGCCACGACTACGCGTTCTGCAGCGACGGCTGCCGCCGCCGGTTCATCGCCGAACCGGCGCGCTACCTCGACCCGGCTTCCCACGTGGCCGCGCCGGTGCCGGCCGGCACCGCCTACACCTGCCCGATGGACCCGCAGATCGTGCAGGACGGCCCCGGCACCTGCCCGATCTGCGGCATGGCGCTGGAACCGATGATGCCCAGCCTGGACGAGGGCGAGAACCCGGAGCTGACCGACTTCCATCGCCGCTTCTGGTTGAGCCTGCCGTTGAGCGTGGCCACGTTGGCGCTGGCGATGCTGGCGATGACCCCGCTGCTGCATGGGCTGTCGCCGGCGGTGCGGGTCTGGATCGAGCTGGCCCTGGCCAGCCCGGTGGTGCTGTGGGCCGGCTGGCCGTTCCTGCAGCGCTGGGCGCAGTCGATCGGCAACCGCAGCCCCAACATGTGGACCCTGATCGGCACCGGCGTGCTGGCGGCCTACGGGTACAGCGTGGTGGCCACCCTCGCCCCGGGCGTGTTCCCGCCCTCGTTCCGCCAGCACGGCCACGTGGGGGTCTACTTCGAGGCCGCCGCGGTGATCATCTCCCTCACCCTGCTGGGGCAGTTGATGGAGCTGCGCGCACGCGCCAGGACGTCGGCGGCGATCAAGGCGCTGCTCGGCCTGGCGCCCAGGACCGCGCGCGTGCTGCGCGAGGACGGCCGGGAGGAAGACGTGGAGATGGCCCACCTGCAGCCCGGCGACCGCCTGCGCGTGCGCCCCGGCGAGAAAGTGCCGGTGGATGGCACCGTGCTGGAGGGACGTTCGTCCGTGGACGAATCCATGCTCACCGGCGAACCGGTGCCGGTGGCCAAGCAGGCCGGCGATGGGGTGATCGGCGCCACCCTCAACGGCACCGGCAGCCTGGTGATACGCGCCGAGCGGCTCGGCGATGACAGCATGCTGGCGCAGATCGTGCAGCTGGTGGCGCAGGCCCAGCGCTCGCGCGCGCCGATGCAGCGCATGGCCGACACGGTCGCCTACTGGTTCGTGCTGGCGGTGCTGCTGGCCGCCCTGCTGACCTTCCTCGGCTGGGGCCTGTTCGGCCCCGTGCCCTCCTGGACGCATGGCGTGCTCAGCGCGGTCGCGGTGCTCATCATCGCCTGCCCGTGCGCGCTGGGCCTGGCCACGCCGATGACCATCATGGTGGCCACCGGTCGCGCGGCCCAACACGGCGTGCTGTTCCGCGACGCCGAGGCCATCGAGGCGCTGCGCCAGGTCGATACGCTGGTGCTGGACAAGACCGGCACGCTCACCGAGGGCCGCCCGCAGTTCCGCCACGTGCAGGCGGTGGCACCGTTCAACGCCGATGACGTGCTGCATTGGGCCGCCAGCCTGGACCAGGGCAGCGAGCATCCACTCGCGGCGGCGATCGTGGCCGAGGCCCGGCAGCGGGGGCGCACGCTGGCGGCGGTGGACGGCTTCGATTCGCTCACCGGCATGGGCGTGCGTGGACGCGTGGAGGGCAAGGCACTGCTGCTGGGCAACGCCGCGCTGATGCAGGCGCAGGGCATCGCGCTGACCGCGCTGGATGCGCACGCCGATGCGCTGCGTGCCGAGGCGGCCAGCGTGATGTACCTGGCCGTGGAGGGGCGGCTGGCCGGGCTGGTCGCGGTGGCCGATCCGATCAAGGCGTCCACCGCCGAGGCGATCGCCGCCTTGCGTCGCGCTGGCCTGCACATCGTGATGGCCAGCGGCGATGGCCGCGCCACGGCCGACGCGGTCGCGCGCACGCTGGGCCTGGAGGAGGTGCACGGTGACATGCGCCCGTCCGACAAGGCCGCGTTGATCCGCACCCTGCAGGCGCAGGGGCGCAAGGTCGCCATGGCCGGTGATGGCATCAACGATGCGCCGGCGCTGGCCACCGCCGATGTCGGCATTGCGATGGGCAACGGCACCGATGTGGCCATGTCCAGCGCGCAGGTGACCCTGGTCAAGGGCGACCTGCGCGGCATCCTGCGCGCGCGCCGACTATCCACCGCCAGCGTGCGCAACATGCGCCAGAACCTGGGCTTTGCCTTCCTCTACAACGGGCTGGGCATCCCGGTGGCGGCCGGCGTGCTGTATCCGCTGGGCATCACGCTGTCGCCGATGCTGGCCGCCGTTGCGATGAGCCTGAGCTCGGTGTCGGTGATCAGCAATGCACTGCGGCTGCGTCATCAACGACTGCCCGATGCAGGCACGTCGCAGCGTGGATGATCGTTCAACGTCGCGAGGCGAAATTCATGCAGTTTTTGCTTGCCATTCCGAAACCTCGTCGCTATGATTTCGCTCCTCACGACGTGGGGCCATAGCTCAGCTGGGAGAGCGCCTGCATGGCATGCAGGAGGTCGGCGGTTCGATCCCGCCTGGCTCCACCACTCCAATCATTAGGCCGATTGAAGTGCAGTGACAAAATTTGAAGTTTCGTGCGTCCCCATCGTCTAGAGGCCTAGGACATCACCCTTTCACGGTGGCGACCGGGGTTCGAATCCCCGTGGGGACGCCAATTGAAAAACAGAAAAGCCTCGACTTCGGTCGGGGCTTTTTTGTTGCGGCTGACCCGTCCTGAATTGAGTTGACACCTTTTCCCTCTGGAAAAGGAATGTTCA
>NZ_JAVWXA010000101.1:0-14067 GCF_036662295.1 Stenotrophomonas sp. | reverse complement strand
GGAAGGTCTGCTCCAGCCGCAGCACCTGGGCATCGCCGAAATAGTCCGCGAAACCGGTCATCACCGAGACATCGGCCCCGGCGAAGCGATTGATCGACTGCCAGTCATCGCCCACCGCGAACAGGTGGCGGCCCGGGGCCTGCACCAGCGCCCGGCACAAGCGCGCGCGGGCCCGCGACGCATCCTGGAATTCATCGGCCATCACCAGCTCGAACGGGGGCACGTAGCGGCCCAGCTCGATGTGCTCGGCGGCCTGGTTGAGCATGTCCTCGAAATCGATCGCGTGCTCGGCCGCCAGCGCCTGGTCCCAGGCCTGCAGGATCGGGGTGAGCAGCTGCAGGAACAGCCGATGGCGATGCTTGAAGCGGTCCTCGGGCATCGCGCGCAGGCGCGCGGCCATGTCCGCCACCGACAAGCCGTTGCTCTTGGCGTGGCTGATGAAGGTGCGCACCAGCGCGATCAGTTCGGCATCGGGCATGGGCTGGGCGACGCCGTCGGCCAGCTCACGGTCCGGATTGGGGTCCAGCACCACGCCTCGCCGTGACAATGCCTGCTCCAGTACCTCGAACAGCACCCCGCTGCGCAGCTGCGCGGCGGTGGTGTGCAGTGGATCGGCCCCGCGTGCACCGGCAGGCGGCGGCAGCGGCGTGCCGCTGGTATCGCCCTGGGCCTGGTGCGTATGCCACAGCCCGATGCCCGGGTAATGGAACGCCGGCGACGCGGCGTGGACGGTATCGGTGGCCGCGTCGAAGGTGGTGGTCGCCTCGTGCTGATACGCCACGCCGCTGTAGAACAGCCAGTCGGCGATCACGCAGGCCTCGATGCCGTGCACGCGCTCGCCGTTGAGGGTGTGCAGGTAGTCCCTGCCGCTGGCATCCCAGCCGTCGGCGGGCGCGGCATCACCGGGCAACGGCAGGTCGCGCCCGAACACCAGGCGGAACATGTCCCACTGGGTGCGGAAGGCGTGCGAGCGGTCCTTGAGATCGTCGATCAGCTCGGCCAGCTTGTGGAAACCCAGCGTGGCATCCACCGCCCATGCCGGCACCTCGGGCAGCTGGCCGGTGGCCTTGCCGATGATCTGCCGGCCCAGGGCGTGGAAGGTGAGGGCCTGTACGTGTACGCCGTGCATCCCCAGCCGCTGCAGGGCCTGGTCGGCGCGCTGCTGCAGTTCGGTGGCGGCCTCGCGGTTGAAGGCGAGCATCACGATGCGCTCGGGGGCCACCAGCCCACGCTCGATCGCGTACACGGCCTTGGCCACCATGGTGGAGGTCTTGCCCGAGCCGGCGGCCGCCACCACCAGCACGTGGTCGTCGAAACACATCACCGCGCGGCGCTGCTCGGCGGTGAGCGGCTGGCGCTCCACGCCGTCGAGCAGGGCCTGGTGCTGTACCAGTTCCTGCTGCAGGTGGCCTTCGTTGCGGGCCGCCCACGCGGCGGGCCAATCCTGGCCGTAGCGCAGCAGCGCCGCTTCGATCCGTGACGGATCGCCATGCAGTTGCGCGCGCAGGTCGGGATCGTCGAACACCGCCCACAGCGCGTCTTCCTCCAGTGGCAGGGTGGGGCGCTGCTGCAGCAGTGCGTGCTGGCTGGCCTGGGTCAGCCAGCGTCCGTCGAGGTCGGCCTGGTGGGCGGCGTCATCGGCGCAGGCCAGCCAGCGGCCGATCGCCTCCAGGGCAGCGTCGGCGTCGAGCAGGCGCTGGTCCTGTGCACGCGCCTGCGCAAGACGATGCAGGGTGGCCTGCAGGGTGCGGGCCTGCGCATTGGGCAGGCCCGCCAGGCGCAACGCGTCGGGCTGGCCGGGGAACACCACCAGGCGGGTCCAGAACAGCCCGCGCTGCAGCTGCAACGAGGGCGGCGCGGTGATCGGTACCAGCAGCACCTGCTCGCCCAGCTGGAGCTCGAGCTGCGTGTCGACCAGGCGCAACTGCCAGTGTGGCGCGCGCGAGAAACGTCGACCCCAGGGCGAGGGGATCCAGTGGTGCGTCATCGGTACGTCCAGAAGGCGGTCCGCGCGGCGATGCGACGCGGAGGTGGGTCAGCCCTGCATGATAGGAAAAACCCGACGCCCGTGCCGCCTCAGGATTCGCAGGCGGCGCGGCGGTTGGCGCGCGACTGGCGATCCGCCAGTACAGCCACGCCCCAGAGCAGCAGGCCGCCCAGTGCGGTGGCCGCGCCGACATAGCCGGTGGTGGCCGGGCTGAAGCCGGCGCCGATGGCCATGCCGCCCAGCCACGGGCCGAGCGCGTTGGCGGTGTTGAAGGCGGCGTGGTTGGAGGCGGCGGCGAGGGTCTGCGCCTCGCCGGCCACGTCCATCAGCCGGGTCTGCAGCACCGCGGCCAGCGCGCCCATGGTGCCCACCGCGATGATCATCGGGAACAGGCTCCACACCGAGCGGGCGGCGAGCGGGTAGGCCAGCAGCATCACGATCGACCACACCAGCACGATCGCCGCGGCCCGGAAGTGGAAGCGGTCCACCAGCCAGCCGCCGGCCACGTTGCCGATGATCGCGCCGATGCCGAAGATGCCCACGGCCAGCGGCATCCACGACTCGGGCAGGCCGGTCACCTGGACCAGGGTGGGGGCCAGGTAGGTGAACACGCAGAACATGCCGGCAAAGCCCACCGAGCCGATCGCCAGGGCCAGCCACACCTGGGTGCGGTTGAAGGCGCGCAGCTCGCGCATCGGCGAGGTGCGGACCTCGTCCGGATCGGGCAGCAGGTAACGGGCGATCATCGCCACCGTGGAGATGGCCAGCACGCTGACCAGCGCAAAGGCGGTGCGCCAGCTCACCTGCTGGCCCAGCCAGGTGGTGAGCGGGTTGCCGACCAGGATCGCCACCGAGAGGCCCAGCAACACCTTGGACATGGCCGATCCGCGCTGCGCCGGCGGGCTGATGGCCGCGGCCACCAGCATGGCCACGCCGAAGTACGCGCCGTGCGGCAGGCCAGCCACGAAACGGGCCAGCAGCATGGTGCCGTAGTTGGGGGCCAGCGCGCTGGCGAGGTTGCCCACCGCATAGAAACTCATCAAGGCCAGCAGCAGGCTGCGGCGCGCGTAGCCGGCACCGGCGAAGGCCAGCACCGGGGCGCCGACCACCACGCCGATGGCGTAGGCGCTGATCAGGTGGCCCACCTGGGTTTCGCTGATGGACAGGCCACGGCTGATCTCCAGCATCAGGCCCATGCTGGCGAACTCACTGGTGCCGATGGCGAAGCCACCCAGCGACAGGGCCAGCAGGATGAACGTGCGTTCGCGCGGGGACAGGCGCGAGGCCAGGGGGGCGATGGAAGGGCGCATGCGACCAGGCGGGATCAAAGAGCTGGTCATTGTACTGCTGCGGCGCAACATCCGCCTGTGCCCGGCGGCTTGCCGGGCAGGACGCTGTGTCTGTCGAGGGTTCAGCGCGGTGTTTCGCCCGGCGGCGCAACCGCCGGGCCGCTCTCACCCTCAGGGGTAGCGGCGCGCCATCTCGATCGGCAGGGGGGCCGGGGCATCCAGCGGTTGGGCGTGCGGGCCGTGGGCCAGCAGGGCGTTGGTCTTCTTCTGCTCGGCGAGCAGTTCGCGCAGCAGGTCCTTGATGCCGAAGATCACGAACGGCACGACCAGCCACACCAGGCCCATCACGGCCGCGACGATGCCCACCAACAGACTTCCGGTTTCCATCATGTCCTGCGTCCTGCATTGGAGGCGGGCCTGGCCCGCGGTGCAGGGAGCGTAGCGATGATGGGCGTCAGTGACCACCCTGCATCGGCGCAAAGCGCGGGCGCATCACACCGTCCACCTCGACCTGCTCACAGAACATCGCATACGGGCGGACCCATACGCCGATGTCGCTGTCCAGCGGCCGGTACAGCACCAGCGGTTCGAACGTTTCACTGTGCCGCACCACGCCCAGCACCTCGTAGTTGCCGCCCTTGAAATGGCGGTAGTGCCCGCTGGCCAGTTCCGGCAACGGGGGCAGCGTGCGCGCGCTCAATGGGCCTCCGCCGGCGCCTGCAGCATCGCCACCAGCTGGCGCAGCCGGTAAGGCTTGGGCAGGAACTCCACGTGCGCCGGCAGCGGCGGCAACTGCGAGCGCGCATAGCCGGAGGCCAGGATCATCCGCGCGTGCGGCAACGTCTCGGCCACGTGCGCGCTGAGTTCCACCCCGCTCATGCCGTTGGGCATGCTGATGTCGCTGAATACCACGTCGAAACCACCCGGCTCCTGCAGCAGGCGCATCGCGGCCGGGCCGTCATCGGCGGTGTGGATCTCGATGCCGAAGTCCTGCAGGGCCTGCCCGATCAGCTCGCGCAGGTCCTGCTGGTCTTCGACCATCAAAACGCGAAGGGGCTCAGGCATGGTCGACTTCCTCTATGGCAGGTAACAACAAACGGACGGTGGTGCCGCGCCCGGGTGCGGTCTGTACATCGACAAAGCCGTCGCACTGGGACACGAAACCGAACACCTGGCTCAGGCCCAACCCGCTGCCCTTGCCGATTTCCTTGGTGGTGAAAAACGGTTCGCTGGCGCGCTCGGCGATGTCCGGTGGCATCCCCGCGCCTTCGTCGGTCACCGCGATGGCGACGTAGCGACGGTGGGTGGGGTGGGCCAGGTCGGGGGCCAGGCGTTGCTCCAGGCGCGCGGTGATGGTCACCGTGCCGCCCTGCGGCATGGCCTCGCAACCATTGAGCACCAGGTTGAGCACCGCGCTGTGCAACTGTACGCCATCGGTGGCGATCGGCGGTAGCGTGGCGGGCACGTCCAGGTGCAACTGCACGCGCGGCGGGCAGGCACGCTGCAGCGAGGGCAGGGCCTGGTCGAGCATCTGCGGCACGCCCACCGGTTCGCGCACCAGCGTCTGGTCTGCGGAGAAGGCGAGCAGCTGCCGGGTCAGCAGCGAACCACGATCGGCCGCGGCCTGCGCCAGCTCGACCAGGTCCAGCGTGCGCGCGTCGGCACCGGGCCGCAGCGCGATCAGGTCCAGCGCGTTGCCCACGGTGGTGAGCAGGTTGTTGAACTCGTGCGCCAGGCCCCGGGTGAGCCGGCCGACCCCTTCGAAGCGCTGCAGGTGCTGGCGCGCGCGCTGGGCATCCTGCAGCAGGCGCTGGGCCTGGTAGCGCTCGGTGATGTCCTGGGTGACCTTGACGAAGCCGACCAGCTGGCCCTGCTCGCGCACCGCCTCGATCACGATGCTGGCCCGGTACTGCTCGCCGTTGCGGCGGACCCGCCAGCCTTCGCCGACCAGCCGCCCCTGGCTGCGCGCGGCGTCCAGCGTCTGCTGCGGCAGGCCCAGGCGCTGGTCCTCGGCGCTGTAGAAGATCGACACGTGCTGGCCGATGGCCTCGGCGGCGGTGTAGCCGTTGACCCGCTCCCCGCCGCGGTTCCAGCTGCAGATGCGGCCCTGGGGGTCGAGCAGGTAGATGGCATGGTCGCAGACATGGTCGATCAACAGCTTCAACTGCCGGCTTTCATCGACGAGCGGCGCTACGCTGGATACGACCTCGGCCACGACGGTAATGCACTCCCCTATAAGGGGCCGAACCGTAGGAGCGTTGGTGTGAAGAAGGTGTAAAGAGAGGTCGATAGGGGCTGACTTATGACGGATAACGCTCGTTTTAGGGTTCAGGTACCATCGGCCCCCTTTTGAGCTGGATTTCCGCATGAATGCCGCGCCCACTGCTCGCGACCGCTGGATATGGGGAATCGCCATCGCCCTGATGGCGTTGACCCTCGGCCTGGAGATGGTGGTCCCGCTGGGCTATGCGGTCTGGCTGACCTACTTCATGGCGGTGGGCGTGACCCTGTTCCAGCGCCGCCTGGACGTGCCGCTGCTGGTGGCGCTGGGCTCGTGCGTGCTGTTGATGGTGGGCTACAACGTGGCGCCGTCGAGCAGCAACTCGGCGTTTTCCTTCGTCAACCGCAGCATCGGCGGGGTCTCGTTCCTGCTGATGGCGCTGACGGTGATGAAGGCCATCCAGTCGCGCCGCACCGCCGCCGACGCGCTGTGGCTGCAGGAGGGCGAGAACGCGGTGACCGTGAGCCTGCGCGGCGATCCCGAGCCGCAGGTGCTGGCCGATGCGGCCATGCGCGCCCTGTGTGCGCAGCTGGGTGCCGAGGTGGGCGCGCTGTACCGGTTGCAGGGCGACCGGCTGCTGCTGGTGGGCGGCGCGGCCTTGCCGGCGGCGCTGCCCGGCACGCTGCCGGCCACTGCCGGACAGTGGGGCGAGGTGTTGAGCCAGGGCAAGCCGCGCCGGCTGGAAGACGCCGAATCGCCGCTGGAGATCGAAACGCCGCTGGGCCGCAGCACGGTGCGCCAGCGCCTGCTCGGGCCGATCACCGCCGATGGCGCGGTGGTGGGCGTGGTCGAGCTGGGCCGCGCCGGGGTATCGCCGGCGCGCGCGCTGGAGCTGGACCTGCTGCTGCAGTGCGCCGAGCCGGTCGGGGTGGCGCTGCGCGCCGCGCTGATGCGCGCCCAGCTCGTTGAGCTGCTGGAAGAAACCCAGCGCCAGAGCGAAGAGCTGCAGACCCAGCAGGAAGAGCTGCGCGTGGCCAACGAGGAACTGGAGGAGCAGAGCCGCAGCCTGCTGCATTCCCAGGCCAACCTGGAGCAGCAGCAGGCCGAGCTGGAGCAGACCAACGTGCAGCTGGAAGAGCGCACCCACGAGCTGGAAGCCCGCCAGCAGGCGCTGCTGCTGGCGCAGTCCCAGCTGGTGCAGAACAGCAACGAGCTGGAGGCCAGCTCGCGCTACAAGTCCGAGTTCCTGGCCAACATGTCCCACGAACTGCGCACCCCGCTCAACAGCGCGCTGATCCTGGCCAAGCTGCTGGCCGACAACAAGGACGGCACGCTCACCGCCGAGCAGGTCAAGTACGCCCAGGCGATCCACTCCTCCAACAACGACCTGCTGGCGCTGATCAACGACATCCTGGACCTGTCGCGCATCGAAGCGGGCCATGTCGAGCTGGTGGAGGAAGACCTGGCCGTGGCCAGCGTGCTGCATCGCCTCAAGGAAACCTTCGAGCCGATGGCCGCGCAGAAGGGCCTGCAGCTGGAGATCGCCGCGCAGGCCGACGCGCCCACCCACCTGGTGGCCGACAGCCAGCGCCTGCAGCAGATCCTGAAGAACCTGCTGGCCAATGCGGTCAAGTTCACCGAACACGGCAGCGTCTCGCTGCAGGTGCGCCGCGCCGGGGCAGGGCGGGTGCAGTTCGTGGTCACCGATACCGGCATCGGCATCGCCGAAGAACAGACGGCGGTGATCTTCGAAGCCTTCCGCCAGGCCGATGGCAGCACCCGTCGCCGCTACGGCGGCACCGGGCTGGGCCTGTCGATCTCGCGCGACCTGGCCGTGCGCATGGGCGGCAGCATCGGCGTCTCCAGCGAACCGGGGCGGGGCAGCTGCTTCATCCTGGAACTGCCGTTGCTGGCCAGTGGGGGCGTGCAGCCGATGGCCAGCATGGCACCGGACGTGCGCCCGGCAACGCTGCCGGCCAGCCCGCCGGCGCCGCTGTTCAATGGCGGTCGCGCCCATGGCCAGGCGCCTGCGCCGGCCAGCGTGGAGCGGGTGGCCGATGATCGCGGCCAGCGCAGCCGCGCCGGTCGCATGATCCTGGTGGTGGAAGACGACGTGGCCTTTGCCAGCGCGCTGGTGGGCATGGCCCACGAGCTGGACTTCGACTGCGTGGTGGCCGGCACCGCCGAGGAAGCGTTGTCGCTGGCCAGCGAGCTGCGGCCCAACGGCATCCTGCTCGACATCGGCCTGCCCGATGTGTCCGGCCTGAGCGTGCTGGAGCGGCTCAAGCGCGACCCGGTCACCCGGCACATCCCGGTGCACGTGGTGTCCGGGCTGGAGCGGTCGCAGGTGGCGATGGAACTGGGCGCGATCGGCTATGTGATCAAGCCGGCCACGCGCGAGCGCCTGGTCGGGGCCATCCAGCAGCTGGAAGCCACCAGCCAGCGCGACGTGCGCCGCCTGCTGATCGTCGAGGACGACAGCGAACTGCGCACCAACCTGCAGCTGCTGCTGGGCCGTGACCAGCTGGAGATCACCGGGGTAGGCACCATCGCCGAGGCCATGGCCGCGCTGGCCACCTCCACCTTCGACTGCATGGTCACCGACCTGACCCTGCCTGACGGCACCGGCTACGACCTGCTCGAGCGCATGGCCGGCAACGAGGCGGTGGCCTTCCCGCCGGTGATCGTCTACACCGGGCGCGCGCTGACCCGCGATGAAGAGCAGCGCCTGCGCCGTTATTCCAAGAGCATCATCATCAAGGGCGCGCGCTCGCCCGAGCGCCTGCTCGACGAGGTGACCCTGTTCCTGCACAGCGTGGAGGCGTCGCTGCCCAGCGACCAGCAGCGCCTGCTGCGCGAGGCGCGCCGCCGTGACGCGGTGCTCGATGGCCGCATCGTGCTGCTGGCCGAGGACGACGTGCGCAACATCTTCGCCCTGTCCAGCGTGCTCGAGCCGCTGGGGGTGACGCTGGAGATCGCCCGCAACGGCCGCGAGGCGCTGGACAAGCTGCGTCCGGAAATCGACCTGGTGCTGATGGACATCATGATGCCGGAGATGGACGGGCTGACGGCCATGCGCGAGATCCGCAGCGATGCGCGCTGGCGCGACCTGCCGATCATCGCGCTGACCGCCAAGGCCATGCCCGACGACCGCGAGCATTGCCTGCAGGCCGGCGCCAACGACTACATCGCCAAGCCCATCGACGTGGACAAGCTGGTGTCGCTGTGCCGGGTCTGGTGCTCGCGTCGATGAACGACACCGAGCTGTTCGACCTGGAACTGCGGCTGCTGCTGGAGGCGGTGTACCAGCGTTACCACTACGATTTCCGTGACTATGCGATGGCCTCGCTGCGGCGACGCATGCGCCATGCCATGGCCCGCTTCGACTGCGCCACCATGGGCGAGCTGCAGCACCGGCTGCTGCACGAGCCGGAGACCTTCGCCCAGGCGATGCAGTACTTCACCGTGCAGGTGTCGGAGATGTTCCGCGACCCGGCCTATTTCCGGGTGCTGCGCGAGCACGCGATGCCGGTGCTGCGCACCTATCCCTCGATCAAGCTGTGGATCGCCGGCTGCAGCAGCGGCGAGGAAGTGTGGTCGCTGGCGATCCTGCTGCAGGAAGAGGGCCTGCTGGACCGCGCCATCATCTACGCCACCGACATCAACCCCGAGGCGCTGCAGGCGGCCGAATCCGGCGCCTTCGCGCTGGACCGCATCGCCCAGTTCAGTCGCAACTACCTGGCCGCCGGCGGCACCGGCTCGCTGTCGGACTACTACAGCAGCGGCTATGGCAGCGTGGTGTTCGACCGCCGCCTGAAGCGCAACATCGTGTTTGCCGACCACAGTCTGGCCACGGACATGGTGTTCTCCGAAGTGCACCTGGTCTCCTGCCGCAACGTGCTGATCTACTTCCAGCGCGCCTTGCAGGACCGCGCCATCGGCCTGTTCCACGAGGCGCTGGTGCACCGTGGCTTCCTTGGCCTGGGCAGCAAGGAATCGCTGCAGTTCGGCGAGCACGCCGGCGCCTTTGAAGCCTGCGCCCGCGAGCAGCGGCTGTACCGGAAAGTGGCCTGATGGATACCGCCACGCATCGACGGCACTTCGACCTGGTGGTCATCGGCGCCTCGGCCGGTGGCGTGTCGGCGTTGCAGGCCCTGTTGGCGGCGCTGCCGGCCGGGCTGGCGCTGCCGATCCTGGTGGTGCTGCACCTGCCGCGCGACCGCCCCAGCCGGATTGTCGACCTGCTCGACGTGCGCTGCCCGCTGCCGGTCCGCGAGGCCGAGGACAAGCAGCCGCTGCAGGACGGCACGGTCACCTTCGCCCCGCCCGATTACCACCTGCTGGTGGAAGACCGGCAGACGCTGGCGCTGTCCATCGACGCGCCGGTGCTGTTCTCGCGCCCGGCGATCGACCCGCTGTTCGAGAGTGCAGCCGAGGTGTTCGGCGCGGGCGTGCTGGCGATCCTGCTCACCGGTGCCAGCAGCGACGGCAGCCAGGGCGTGGCCGCGGTCCGCCAGGCCGGCGGCGAGGCCTGGATCCAGTCGCCCGATGATGCCTATTCCCCCTTGATGCCCGCCTCGGCACTGGCCCACGCCGGCGCCGATGCGGTGCTTCCGCTTTCTTCCTTGTGCACGCGCATGAAAAGGCTTGAACGATGAACCTGATCGACCCCGTGGGGGCGACCACCGATGAGTGCGTGAACCTGCTGATCGTCGACGACGTGCCGCAGAACCTGGTGGCCATGGAGGCGCTGCTGCGCCGCGACGGACTCAACATCCTGTGCGCGGCCTCCGGTGCCCAGGCGCTGGAACTGCTGCTGCAGCACGAGGTGGCGCTGGCGCTGCTGGACGTGCACATGCCCGAGATCGACGGCTTTTCGCTGGCCGAGCTGATGCGCGGTTCGCAGCGCAGCCGCGATGTGCCGATCATCTTCCTGACCGCCTCGCCCAACGATCCGGTGCGCGCCTTCAAGGGCTATGAGCGCGGGGCGGTGGATTTCCTGCACAAGCCGATCGAGCCGCAGGTCATCATGAGCAAGGTCAACGTCTTCATCGAGTTGTACCAGCAGAAGCAGCTGCTCAAGACCCGCAACCAGGCGCTGGAGCATGCGCTCAACCTCAACGAAACCATGATGGCCGTGCTCACCCACGACCTGCGCACCCCGCTGGCCTCGATCCTGCTGTGCGCCGACAAGCTGGCCCTGGACCTGCCGGGCGACCCGGCGGTGCAGCGCACCCTGGGGCACCTGGAAAACAGCGCCCAGCGCATGGCGCGGATGGTGGAGCAGCTGCTGGATTTCTCCAAGATCCGCAGCGGCGGACTGCGCCTGCACCGCGACGAGTGCGACGTGGGCGAGGTGGCCGCGGTGGTGGTGGCCGAGATCGGCCGGGCCCATCCGCAGGCGCGCATCGAGCTGCAGATGGACGGCGACACCTGCGTGCAGGGCGATCCGGACCGCCTGGCGCAATTGCTCTCCAACCTGATCGGCAACGCGGTGCTGCACGGTGGCGATGCGCCGGTGCAGGTGCAGCTGCGCGGGGCGCCCAACGGCCCGCTGCACCTGAGCGTGCGCAACGCGGGCCAGATCCCCGAGGCGCTGCTGCCGCGCCTGTTCGAGCCGTTCAAGGCCAGTTTCCATGACAGCCGCGGGCTGGGCCTGGGGCTGTTCATCGCCAGCGAGTTCGCGCGGGCCCACGGCGGCACGCTGGTGGCGCGCAACCTGGACGGCCACGTGGTGCTGGAGACCGCGCTGCAGCGCCGGGTGCGCTGACGCCGGCCGGCATTGGGCTGACGGCCGGCGCGGTGCGCTAAACTGGCGCCCTTGCGGCCCTTGCCATCGCTGGCCGCCCGCTGGAGCCGCCATGCCTTCTTCGCTGCGCAAGACCCCCCCGCTGATCGACGCCCAGGTCCACGTGGAGGGGTTCGTGCAGGTGCGCGAAGCGCGCCGCTCGGAGCTGGTGGAGGATTACGTGGAGCTGATCGCCGACCTGATCGCCGACGGCCGCGAAGCCCGCCAGGTGGATATCGCCACGCGGCTGGGCGTGGCCCAGCCGACGGTGGCCAAGGCGCTCAAGCGCCTGGTCAAGGAAGGCTGGGCGGTGCAGCGGCCGTATCGGGGCGTGTTCCTGACCCCGGCCGGCGAGGCGCTGGCGGTGGAGATGCGCGCCCGCCACCAGACCGTGGAGCGGTTCCTGCTGGCCCTCGGGGTGGACGCCGATTCGGCGCGACGCGACGCCGAAGGCATCGAACACCATGTGAGCGAGGCCACCCTGGCCGCCTTCGAGGCCTTCGTGCGCAAGGCCGACGGGCATGGTTGAGCGGCTGCCCGCACCGCCGCCGTTGGGCGTGCCGGTGCACGACCAGGACGAGCACTGGATGCGGCATGCGCTGGCCCTGGCCGCCCGCGCCGAGCTTGAGTTCAACGAGATCCCGGTCGGTGCGCTGCTGGTCGGCGCCGATGGCCGGTTGCTGGGCGAAGGCTGGAACCTCAACATCGCCGACCATGATCCCAGCGCGCATGCCGAGATCGTGGCGATGCGCCGGGCGGGCAGGGCGATCGCCAACCACCGGCTGATCGGCAGCACGCTGTATGTGACCCTGGAGCCGTGCGCGATGTGCGCCATGGCGATCGTGCACGCGCGGGTGGCGCGCCTGGTGTATGCGGCCAGCGACCCCAAGACCGGCGCCTGCGGCAGCGTGTTCGACCTGCTCGGCGATGCCCGCCACAACCATCGCGTGGAGACCCACGGGGGCGTGCTGGCCAAGGAGGCCGGCCTGCGCCTGACCAATTATTTCCGCGCCAAGCGGGGCAAGCCGCCGCTGCTGCTGGAGTAACCGCGCCCGCTTCGCGACGGGGTGGCGACACGATGGCGGTATCATGGACGCCCCACCACACCCCGGTTGGCGCACACGCGCCGGCCCTTGCACAAGGCGTAGACATGGCCGACAACGGCGCAGAAGGCGAACGACTGATCTGGATCGACCTGGAAATGACCGGTCTGGACACCGACAACGATGCGATCATCGAAATCGCCACCGTGGTCACCGATGCGCAGTTGAACGTGCTGGCCGAAGGGCCGGAATTTGCGATCCACCACCCGGTCGAGCGCCTGGAGGCGATGGACGAGTGGAACCGCAACCAGCATCGCCGCTCCGGCCTCTGGCAGCGCGTGGTCGACAGCCAGGTCACCCTCGGCCAGGCCGAGGCGCAGACGGTGAACTTCCTGTCGCAGTGGATCCAGGCCGGTGCCTCGCCGATGTGCGGCAACTCGATCTGCCAGGACCGGCGTTTCCTGCACCGGGAGATGCCGCGGCTGGAGAAGTACTTCCATTACCGCAACCTGGATGTGTCCACGATCAAGGAGCTGGCCAGGCGCTGGGCGCCGGGCGTGGCCGCCGGGGTCGGCAAGACCGCCAGCCATACCGCGCTGAGCGATGTGCACGACTCGATCCAGGAGCTGCGCCACTACCGCCAGTTCATGGGCGCGCTGTCGGGCCTGCCGGCGGCCTGAGCGCACACGCCGTTCAACTGCCTGGCGCTATGATCCGGGCCATGAACGCCATCGCCCGCACCACGCCACCCCCGCTGGACGCCCGGATCCTGCCTACCTCGCAGGACTGGGCCGACCTGCAGCGTGCCGTCACGCTGCTGGAGTCGCCGACGATCACCGCCAAGATGGCCAACCTGATCGGCTCGCCGCTGGAATTCGCGGTAAAGAAGCTGCCGAACGTGGTGTCCCGGCGCATCCACGGCGCGGTGGAGGCGGCATTGTTCAAGTCGGCCCAGGCCGCGCTGTGGAGCATGGAGAACACCCCGGGCAAGGCCGCCTCCACGCGCTGGCACAAGCTGGCCGCGGCCACCACCGGCGCGGTCGGCGGTGCGTTCGGCTTCACCTCGCTGTTCATCGAGCTGCCGGTGTCCACCACCATCATGATGCGCTCGGTGGCCGACGTGGCGCGCAGCGAAGGCTTCGACCTGCGCGAACTGAGCACCCGGCATGCCTGCCTGGAGGTGTTCGCCCTGGGCGGCAACGCCACCAGCGATGACGCCAGCGAAACCGGTTACTACGTCACCCGTGGCTTCACCGCCGAGGTCATGCGTCATCTTTCGGCCGAGCTGGCCGGCCGCGCGGCCGGCGGTGGCGGGGTGATGATCGGCCTGACCCCGAAGGAGGCCGGCAAGTGGCTGGCCAAGATCGTGGAGAAGGTCGCCGCGCGCTTTGGCGTGGTGATCACCGAGAAGTTCGCCGCGCAGGCGGTGCCCATCATCGGCGCGGTCACCGGCGCGACCCTCAACACCATGTTCACCGACTACTACCAGGACATGGCCCGCGGCCATTTCATCGTGCGCCGGCTGGAGCGCACCTACGGCTACGAAACCGTACGCGCGGCCTACGCGATGCTCGCCGACCAGGCGCGCTGATCGCGCCCCGATCGGCCATCACGTCACCCAGGGTGGTGCCACGCCATGCGTGGCAACGCACCCCATCCGCGATCACGGTGCCCGCACCAAAATCAGCCACGCATGTGAACTGACCCCACAAAGTTGGACAGTGGGATCTAGGTACCGA
>NZ_JAVWXA010000100.1:0-14136 GCF_036662295.1 Stenotrophomonas sp. | reverse complement strand
CCGCGTAAGCCATAGTTTATGGCTGCGAGGTGTCTACGGAACCCTGGGCGATTCACACGTCGAAGGAGGATGTACCTTCTTCGGATGCAGCATGGACGAAAACTTCGTCAGCTCTGCTGTCTACATACTCAAGAGCGATCCTTATCATGTCTGCTTGGTGTTCAGAGAGATATTCTTCAAAGGGTTTGCTCATTGCTTGATCTCCTTGATTATTTAGGCATGCTACGTCTTCGCCTGGTCCGCTTGCTGGCCTGGAGCATGCACGGATAGCTGTAGACGGTGATGCGTGCCTCGGTGTCGCTGGGGGATGTCGGTAACAGCTCGGCATCCGATGTCACGAGGGGCTTTTTTGTCATTGGTGCCTGCACCGCGCGGCGCGGGCCAGGCATGACGGCGATGGACGGGCCGCCACCGTAGCATTCCGTGCGGGCATCGTCAGGCCGGCAGCCGCGGCTTCATACCCGCTTCACCGGCACTTCATGGCCTGCCCGCCGACGCACGCGACGCTGCACGCTCCTTTCTACAAGGCAGACGCGCGATGCTTTCTCCTTCCCCCGCCCACGATTACGACCTGGTCGTGGTCGGCGCCAGTTTTGCCGGGGCCGCCTGCGCGCTGGCCGCCGCCCAGTACGGCCTGCGCGTGTGCGTGCTGGAGCGCAAGGCCGATCCCGGCGCGCGGCTGCACACCACCGGCATCATCGTCAAGGAAGCCATCGAGCAGACCTGGCTGAAACGGATACCGGCCGCGCTGCTGCAACGCGTGGCGCAGGTGCGCCTGTATGCGCCCAACCTGCGCAGCGTGCGGTTGTCCGCGCCGGGCTATTACTTCATGACCACCGATACGCCCAACCTGATGCGCTGGCTGGCCGCGCAGGTGGAGAGCAGCGGCGTGACGCTGCGCCTGGCGCACCCCTTCACCCACGCCCGGCGCGACGGCGATGGCTGGCAGGTGGAGGGGGTAGGGCGCACGCGCTATCTGGTGGGGGCCGATGGCGCGAGCTCGCGCGTGGCCCAGCGCACCGGCCTGGGCCGCGTGCGCGACACCCTCTACGGTGTCGAGCATGAGTTTGCGGGCCTGCACCTGGCCGAACCCGGCGCGCTGCACTGTTTTGCGAGCCGGCGGTTCGCACCGGGTTACATCGGCTGGGCCGCGCAGAACCCGACCGGCATCCAGGTCGGCCTGGCCCTGCGCCACGATCCCCGGCACGCGCGGCAACCGGACCTGGCCGGCTTCCTGGCGCACGTGCGCGAGGCGGTGGGCCTGCCAGCGGAGGCACAGCCCAGCGCCATCCGTGCCGGGCTGGTGCCGTGCGGCCTGCCCGATGGGCCGATCACCGCGCCGGGCCTGATGCTCACCGGCGATGCCGCCGGCATCGTCTCGCCACTGTCGGCTGGCGGCATCCATTCCTCATGGCGGCATGGCTGGGGCGTGGGCGATGCCGTGGGCCGCCACCTGCGTGGCAACGGACCGGCGCCGGAAGCCGAGGCGCGCCGCACGGCACCCTCCTTCCGCGGCAAGCGGGTGATGCGCTGGGCCATGGACCACTTCCAGCGTGATTGGCCGGTCAACGTGCTGCTGCAGTCGGCGCCGATGCGGCGATTGGCCGAGCAGGTGTATTTCCATCGGCGCGGCATGCGCACCTGAGGTCACAATCATGTTGACGACGTGAAGAAATCCCGACACAATAGCGCTCCTTCGACGCAGGTCGATGGGCCGACCGCCTCCAGCGCCTCACGGTGCGGTGCAGTCGGGGCAAGCAGATCATCTGCGGGAATAGCTCAGTTGGTAGAGCGCAACCTTGCCAAGGTTGAGGTCGCGAGTTCGAGTCTCGTTTCCCGCTCCATCTTTCGACAAGGCCCTCAAGGGGCTTTGTTTTTCTCCACGGTGGCACGTGGGCATCCCGGGCGGCATCGCCACTCGGCATGTGAAATAAAGTGTGAAAAGGCTGGTGTGTTACCTGCGGTTTCGGTAAGATACGCGCCTGATTTTGCGGGAATAGCTCAGTTGGTAGAGCGCAACCTTGCCAAGGTTGAGGTCGCGAGTTCGAGTCTCGTTTCCCGCTCCAAATCCTGACCAGGCCCCGTTCTCGGGGTCTTGTCTTATCGGGGTAAGATGTCTCGATAGACGGTAGGGTCACCGGCCTGGTGGCAGAGTGGTTATGCACCGGACTGCAAATCCGTTGAGATGGGTTCGATTCCCGTCCAGGCCTCCAGAATCAAGCAAGAGCCCGCGCAAGCGGGCTCTTTGCGTTTGGCCGCCGTGCGCGGCAGCTCGGGTTTGCCGATCCGGGCGTATTCTGAACAATTCAGGCCTGAACTTTATTCATCTGCCTGAAAGTGCCAGCATGACGGCCTATTTTGAGGACAACGCCCATGCCCCTTCGCGCGATCGCCTACGTCAGTGAGGCGTCCGCCGGCTTGTCCAGCAGTGCGCTGGATGCGTTGGTCGAGGACGCCGCCCGTTTCAATACCGTGGCCGGTGTCACCGGCGTGCTGCTGTTCGACGGCCAGCGCTTCCTGCAGTACTTCGAGGGCCCCGAGGATGGCGTGGCCGCCGTCCACGAGCGCATCCTGCAGGCGCGCAGCCATGCGGCCATCACCGAACTGAGTCGTGGCCGCGTGCCCCGGCGCTTTTTCCCTTACTGGGGCATGCGCTGGCTGGACGTGGACGCGGCCCTGATCCGGCAGCTGGCCGACGGCGACTGGGACGGTTTCGCCCAGGGCCTGGCCCAGGACCGGGCGGCGGACAGCGCGCTGGACCAGTTGCTGGAGCTGGTGACCGGCCGCATGGGCACCAACGGGCCGGTGCACGCCGGCGCCTGAGGCCCGGCACCGTCGCACGGGCCTGCCCCTTCACCTGTTCAGGACGAGCGCCTGACCAAGATGGAAGCCGACTCACACGCGAGGTTGCCCCGATGGTCATGGCCCTGTTGATTGCCGCCGGCAATGCCGGCTCGTTCTGGGCCTCGCCGAGCAACGTGAGTGGCGTGATCTGGCTGCTGATCGGGTTGGTGGGGATCGTCTTCTCGCTGGTGCTGGCCAAGGCGCTCAAGCGCTTCAACGCGCTGGTGTGGGCGCTGCTGCTGGCCGGCATCGTGATCGGCGTCTACGGGGTATGGCGCATGGGGTCCTGACCGTCGCGGCGGGCCCTTCCTGACATCGCAGTGTCACCGTTGCCGGCGCATGCTGGCTCGACGGATGGTGGCCGACTGGATGAACGGTTCAGCGGCTGTGACGGCCTGGGCGCCGCACGGATTGACTTGGCGGGAAGACCGTGCAAATTTTAGGTGAATCGCAAGTGAATCCGTTGCCGTTCGGGGTGTCTTCGTTGTCCGTGCACGACAAGCTGCAAACAGGGTGGGTGCTCGTCTCCGATCCAGGGCAGGTCCAAGGGAGGTCGTATGCATAACGGCGTACATGACTTGGCTGACGGCGTGCGTACCGAGCTGGAAGCCAGTTACAGCAAGCATGGCTGTGGCCCGGAATTCTGGACGACCTACCAGCAGGTGCTCGAGCGCCTGGTGCCCAAGGGGCGCAGCCGCACCCAGGTCACCAACGAGCTGGCCCTGATCATCGAGCAGCTGGGTGTCGTGCGGCGTGCGCAGATGGTGCCGCCGCGGACCACGCGCCCGCGCTGATCCCGGCTGGGGAGCCGGATCGTTCGACCCGGACCCGCGCCGCCCCGGTGTCCGCCACTACAGCGTGTTCAAGCCGATCGCCAGCAGCACGCCCAGCGTGGCGAGGGCGACCAGCACGCGCATGCGCAGCCAGCGCCGGGGAAGCTGCTGCACGCGGTTGTCGCTGGCATGGCCGATCAGGCCCGTCGGGAACTGCCACGCGCGCATCTGCGCATCGCATGCATCCACGCAGGCCCCACAGGCGATGCAATCGGGCTGGGCGCCGCTGCGGATATCCAGCGCCATTGGGCACACCTGCACGCACGCGCCGCAGTCCACGCAGTCGCCCAGGCGGTCGGCGCTGAAGCGCGGCAGCGGGCCGGCCAGGGCCGGGTGCGCGGCGCGGAAGGCATAGTCGCTGGCGCTGACCGCATCGAGCAGGCCCCGGCCGCGCTGCATCACCGCGCCTTGGCCGGGCGCGCGCGGCCCGCGTGGTTCACCGCGGCGCGCGTCGTAGTGCACGCGCGGCGTGTCCGCATCGCACAGGCTGGGGCAGAGGCGCGCGAACGGGCACAGGTCGATGCAGACCTGCTCGCGCAGGAAGCCGGCATTGCCCCAGGTGGCCAAGCCGTAGAACAGCACCCAGAAGGTTTCCCACGCACTCCACGCCGGTGGCCACACGCCGACCAGGGCGTGGATCGGGCTGAACAGCCCGACGAAGGTGATCCCGGTCCACAGCGCCACCAGTGCCCACAGCAGGTGCCGCAGCGCGCGCGCCAGCGGCGGCCAGGGCAGGCGCGCGCAGCGCTGCTCGATCCAGCGGTACAGGTTGCTCCACAGCGTCTGTGGGCAGCCGTGCCCGCACCAGACCCGGCCGGCCAGTGTGGTCAGCAGCATCAGCCCGCTGGCCAGCACCGCCAGCAGGCCCAGCAGCACGCCCAGGTCCTGCGGCCACAGGGTCAGCCCGAACAGGTCGAAGCGGCGCCCGGGCAGGTCGAACAACAACGCCTGGCGGCCATCCCAGCGCAGCCACGGCAGCCCGTAGAACAGCGCGAGCAGGGCCGCGCCGAGCACCGCGCGCCAGCGCAGCGGCGCGCGCGCGCGGGGCGCGGGCGGTGGCGGCGTGGCGGGCGCCACCAGATGCAGGTGCAGGCGGTGCGGCATGGTCAGCCCAGCGGAAGGTCGTCGTCGTCGCGACGCGGCGGTCGCACCAGGTACCAGGTGACGCTGCTGGCCGCCGCGGTCACCGCCCAGAACATGAAGAAGCCCAGCGAGTAGCCCAGCTCGCGGCTGAGTGCGTGCTGGGGGAAGGTGATGTCGCGCAGCCGCAACGGGTCGACGAACGCGAAGAAGACCATGCTGGCCAGCCCGGCGGCGACGAAGCTGGGCCACAGGATGGCGCCCCATTGCTGGATGAGCTGCCGTCGGCGGCTGGCCACGGGCGGGTCGTGCAGGTCGGTCATTGCGGCCTCGGTCAGGAGGGAGGGGCAGGGCGGGGCTATACTCGGCGGCGGTCGAACAGCCCCGCGCGCAACGGTGCAGGCTCACAGGCTAGGGCGCACGATCTGGCCCGACATTGATCCTGATCAAGGCGCCGCCGGCGCCCCGCGCGCACGCTGTACAGGCCACCCCACGCGCCGCGGCTGCAGAGGAATACCCATGCTGGACCCGTCCGCCCCCGCGCTGCCCACGCCGTCGCTGGCCTTGTGCAGCGAGCAGGAAGTCACCCGTCTGGTGCACGATTTCTACGCCCGCGTGCGCCAGGAACCGCGGTTGGCGCCGGTGTTCGCCGCGCGCGTGGAGGATTGGGACGCGCACCTGGCCCAACTGGTGGATTTCTGGTCGGCGATGCTGCGCGGCACCCGACGTTTCAGTGGGGCGCCGATGCCCAAGCACATGGCCATGGACGAGCTCGACCGCGACCTGTTCGACCGCTGGCTGGCGTTGTTCCGGCAGACCACCGCCGAAAGCGGCAACGTGCCCATGCAGCGGCTGGCCGACGATGTGGCCACGCGCATTGCCGACACCTTCTGGCGCCGCTTCCAGATGCTGCGATGGCCGTCGCTGCCGGTGCTGGGCGAGCGCGCCCCCGGGGCCTCGCCGCCGGATTGATCTGGCTCAATGCGCACCCGGCCGGGTGCGCGCACGCTGGCGGCATGGACATCCCTTCGCCTGCCGCTGCCGGGCTTGCCTGGCACTTCGACCCGGACCTGCTGCGTCGTCACGACCGGCCCGGCCCGCGTTACACCTCCTATCCGACCGCGCCGCATTTCCATGACGGCTTCGGCGAGCCTGCGTTGCGCGCGGCGATCGGTGCCAGCAACGCCAGCGCGCGCCCCTTGTCGCTGTACGTGCACGTGCCCTACTGCAGCAGCCCGTGCTTCTACTGCGGCTGCAACCGCGTGATCACCCGCGACCGCGCCCGTGCCGTGGCCTACGTGGCGCGCGTGCTGGATGAGGCCGACCGGATCGCGCCGCTGTTCGACACCTCGCGCGAAGTGATCCAGCTGCACCTGGGCGGCGGCACGCCCAACTTCCTGCCGGCCGCGCAGCTGCGCGATCTGGTGGACGGCCTGCGCCAGCGCTTCGCCTTCAGCAACGCGTCCGAGCGCGATTTTTCCATCGAGCTGGACCCGCGCTTCGTCAGCCGCGAGGACATCGCCGGGCTGGCCGCCCTGGGCTTCAACCGCGCCAGCCTGGGCATCCAGGATTTCGATCCGGTGGTGCAGCGTGCGATCAACCGCGAGCAGGGCGTCGAGCCGACGCTGGACATCCTGCGCGCGTGCCGCGAGCACGGCATGCGCTCGGTCAACGTGGACCTCATCTACGGGCTGCCGCACCAGACCCCGGCCGGTTTCGCGCAGACGCTGGAGACGGTGCTGCGCGAGCGCCCGGACCGCCTGGCCGTCTATGGCTATGCGCACCTGCCACAGCTGTTCAAGGCCCAGCGGCAGATTCCCGAGGCGGCCCTGCCCAGCCCCGAGCAGAAGCTGGCGCTGCTCGGCCTGGCGGTGCGCCGGTTGTCGTTGGCCGGTTACCAATACGTGGGCATGGATCACTTCGCGCTGCCCGACGAAGACCTGTCCCGCGCGCAGCGGGGCGGCCAGCTGCACCGCAATTTCATGGGCTACACCACCCATGCCGAGACCGACCTGGTGGGCCTGGGCGCCAGTGCGATCAGCCACATCGGCGACACCTACAGCCAGAACCCGCGCGAGCTGCCGGCCTGGGAAGCAGCGGTGGACGCCGGCCGCCTGCCGGTGTGGCGCGGCCTGCAGCTGGATGCCGACGACACCCTGCGGGCGGCCTTGATCGGCCAGCTGATGTGCCAGGGCGAGGTGGACGGGCGTGCGCTGGCGCGCCGGCATGGGGTGGATTTCGACAGCTACTTTGCCGACGCGCTGCATGCCCTGCAGGCGCTGCAGGACGACGGGCTGGCCGAGGTTGCCGACGGCGTGGTGCGCAGCACCGAACGCGGCCGTCCGCTGCTGCGCCTGCTGGCGATGTGCTTCGACCGTTACCTGGCGCGACCGGAGCAGCCGGCGCGTTATTCGCGGGCCATCTGAGCGGCGGCATCGGGCGATCGCATTCCCAAACCGGGCCCGATCAGGCACCCTATGCGCGGCGCGGCCCGGATGGCGAAACTGGTAGACGCATCGGACTTAAAATCCGCCGGGGGCAACCCCATGCCGGTTCGATTCCGGCTCCGGGCACCAAGGCGCAGGCAGGCGCGGCAACCAGCACGCCTGGGCGCGCATACCGTTAGCATGGGCCTTCCCCCGCCTGCGTGTCGCGCCCATGCTCACCCTGCATATCGGCAACAAGAACTACTCGTCCTGGTCGATGCGCCCGTGGGTGCTGATGAGCCAGGCCGGCATCCCGTTCGAGGAAGTGATGCTGCGCTTTGACAGCTTCGAGCCGGCGTCGCGGTTCAAGCGCGCGGCCACCGCGCTGTCGCCGTCGGCTACCGTGCCGGTGCTGGTCGATGACGCGCTGGTGGTGTGGGACACCCTGGCCATCGCCGAATACCTGGCCGAGCGCTTTCCGGACAAGGGGCTCTGGCCGCAGGCCGTCGCCGACCGCGCACGCGCACGCAGCGTGTGCGCGCAGATGCACAGCGGCTTCGGCGCGCTGCGCGAGCACTTCCCCATGAACATCGAAGCGCACCTGCCGGCGGTGGGCGCGCGCGTGCTGCGCGAACAGCCGGCGGTGGTCGAGGACCTGGCGCGGCTGCAGTCGCTGTGGGAAGGGTTGCTGGCGCGCCACGACGGGCCGCTGCTGTTCGATGGCTTCAGCATCGCCGATGCGTTCTTCGCGCCGGTGGTGATGCGCCTGCACACCTACGCCGTGCCGGTGAGCGCGCGCGTACAGGCCTACATGGCGGCGGTGCTGGCGCTGCCGGGCGTGCTGCGCTGGCGCCGCGAGGCGCTGGCCGAGCACGACTTCCGGCCCTTCGAGGAACCCTACCGCGAGGGGCCCGATCCGGCCTGATCAGGCCGTGGCCGCGCCTGTGGCCACGCCGAGGGCGCGCAGGGCGTGCGCGTACTTGTCCGCCAGTCGCTCGCGGTCGTGGGCGGGCAGGTACTGCAGGCGGGCCGGGTCGCTGTTGTCGGCGATGTCGGCCAGCTTTACCTTCAAGGCCAGCGGGTTGGCGCGGATGCCGGCGTAATAGGCATCGGCTGCCACGTCGTCGCGGCGGGTCAGGCACGCCACCGCCGTGCGGATGGGCGCGGGGAAGGCGGCCACCTCGTGGGCGAAGGCCGGGCAGTCCTCCACCACGTCATGCAGCCAGGCCACTGCTTCGGCCTGTGCATCGCCGTGGACGCGCGCGGCCACCCGCGCAACGTGGCCGATGTAGGGCAGCCCGGCCTTGTCGCGCTGGACGGCATGCGCGCGGCGTGCGAGGGCTTCGGCATTGCGCAGGGTATCGATGGGGCTCACTCCGTCAGGGGACACCCGGCGAGTATGCCGCCTGCCCGTGCACGCCCGGGTCAACGCAAACTTTACGCAGCCGGCCGCCGCTGGCCGTAGGCTGCGCACGACTCCATCACAGGCAAGGCAGCATGGCGAGCGTGGCGCGGGCAGGGGCGGTGGGCGTGGCGATGATGGCGATGCTGTGGGCTGCAGGTGGCCACGCACGACCGGTGGCACCGATGCCGGTGCCGGGGGCGCCGCCGGCGGTGGTGGACCTGGCCCCGGTGGTGGTGTCGGGGGTGCAGCCGGGCCCGGGCATGTGGCAGGTGACCGCGGCCGATGGCCACGCGCTGTGGATCCTGGGCACGGTCTCGCCGCTGCCGGCCGATCTGGACTGGCGGGCCGATGAAGTGGAGGCGGTGATCGCCCGCGCCGATGAGGTGCTGGGGCCGCCGGGCTGGACGCTGGATGCCGACGTGGGCTTCTTCAAGGGGCTGACGCTGCTGCCCTCGGCGATGAAGGCCGCGCACGATCCGCAAGGGCGGCGCCTGGAGGAGATCCTGCCGGCCGCCGAGTACGCGCGCTGGCTCACGCTCAAACAGCGCTACCTGGGCCGCGATCGCGGGGTGGAGAAGGACCGCCCGCTGGTGGCCGGCACGCGCCTGTATGCCGCCGCCCTCAAGTCGGTGGGATTGGGGCGCAGTTCGCCGGTGTCGGCGATGCTGGCCAAGGCGTACAAGGCGCGCGGGCTGACGCCGGTGATCACCCGGATGGTGATCCGCGTCGACGACCCGCGGCAGGCCTTGAAGGAGGCGCGCGGCAGCACCCTGCAGGACGTGCAGTGTTTCGAGCGCACGCTGGATGTGGTGGAACAGCAGTTGCCGCTGCTGGTGGAGCGTGCCAATGCGTGGTCGGTCGGCGACGTGGACGCCCTGCAGCGGCTGGCGCTGCAAAGCCAGTACGACGCCTGCGTGGGCGCGATCGCCGACAGCGACTTCGGGCGCCGCCGCGGGCTGCAGGCGGTGGACCAGCAGGCCGCCGACAAATGGCTGCAGCAGGCGCGTGCGGCGCTGGCGCGCAACCCCACCACCTTCGCGGTGGTACCGGTGCACCTGCTGGTGCAGCCGGGCGGCTACCTGGCCCGGCTGGAGCAGGCCGGCTACGTGGTCCAGGCACCCTGATCGCGCGCACCGCGACGCCGGTTTCCAGCTACCCCGGCGTCGAGGTTCGTGGCATAGTCCAAGCAGTTCACAGGGGGCTTCACCGGCATGCCGTTGCGTGCGATCGCCTATACCAGTGTCGCCTTCGAAGGGATCCAGGCATCGGATATCGATCGGATCCTGCAGGCGGCGTCCAGCTTCAACAAGATGGCCGGGGTGACCGGGGTGCTGATGTTCGATGGCACGCGGTTCCTGCAGTATTTCGAAGGGCCCGAGGACGGCGTGGATTCGGTCCACCAGCGCGTGCTCAATGCGCGCAGCCACCTGTGCCTGCGCGAACTGGCGCGCGGCCCGGTGGCCTACCGGCACTTCCCGCGCTGGACGATGACCTCCGCGGCGATCGAGCCGGAGGTGCTGACCGCGATGATCGAATGCCCGTGGGACGGCTTTACCGCCGCCGCACCGGTCGATGGCCAGCCGCGCATCGGCTTTGCCCGGCTGCTGGCGCTGTGGACCGGCGACTCGGGTGAGCTGGAGCCGGCGGCGGTGATGCTGGGCTCGTAACACAACGGTTCTTTGCTCGTAACACGATTCTCACGGTGGGTCGCCTAGCATCTGTCTACCAGCTGTGACCGGTCCTGCGGAAATACCGCCAGGCTGTCTGAAAGGGTAGTAACCGCAGCTGGACCACTTTGTTGGCCGTCGTCCGTACTCTCCGCGGGCGGCGGCTTTGTTCTTTGTGGCGGGGGCGTTGCCGCGTTACGCTTGCGGCATTCGATTCCTGGCGCCATGCCCATGCGTTCTTCCCCGTTGCCGCCTTGCTGGTTCCTTCCGTGCACCCTGCGGGGCCGCGCCTGATGGCCGTCGCCCTGGCAGCGGCCAGCCACGCGCGGATCGCGGTGATCGGGTTGGGTTATGTGGGCCTGCCGCTGACGGTGGCCTTCGGCGGCCGCCAGCCCACGCTGGGCTACGATATCGACCGCGCCCGCGTGCTCGAACTGCAGCAGGGCCACGACCACACCCTGGAAATGGAAGCGCACGAGCTGGCCGCGGCCACGCAGGCGCGCTACACCGACGACCCGGCCGAACTGGCCGCGTGCAACGTCTACATCGTCACCGTGCCGACCCCGATCGATGCCTTCGAGCAGCCCGACCTGGGGCCGCTGCGCAGCGCCTCCACGCTGATCGCCGGCGTGCTCAAGCCCGGCGACCTGGTCATCTACGAATCCACCGTGTACCCGGGCACCACCGAAGAGGTGTGCGTGCCGCTGCTGGAAGCCGGCTCGGGGCTGCGCTTCAACGAGCACTTCTACGGCGGCTACAGCCCCGAGCGGATCAACCCCGGCGACCGCCAGCGCCGCCTGCCGGACATCCGCAAGATCACCTCCGGCTCCACCGCCGAGACCGCCGCGGTGGTCGATGCCCTGTATGCGGGCATCATCACCGCCGGCACCTGGCCGGCCCCGTCCATCCGCGTGGCCGAGGCGGCCAAGGTGATCGAGAACATCCAGCGCGACGTCAACATCGCGCTGGTCAACGAGCTGGCGCTGATCTTCGACAAGCTCGGCATCGACACCCAGGACGTGCTGGACGCGGCCGGCAGCAAATGGAATTTCCTGCCGTTCCGCCCCGGCCTGGTCGGCGGCCACTGCATCGGCGTGGACCCGTACTACCTGCTGCACAAGTCCGAAAGCGTGGGCTACCACCCCGACCTCATCCACACCGCCCGCCAGGTCAACAACCGGGTCGGGGCGCATGTGGCCGATCGGGTGCTGGCACTGCTGGCCGGGCGCGACAAGGCCGCGGCAGACGCGCGCATCCTGGTGCTGGGGGTGACCTTCAAGGAGAACTGCCCGGACCTGCGCAACAGCCGCGCGCTGGAGCTGGCCCAGGCCCTGGGCGCGGCCGGCGCGTGGGTGGAGGTGCAGGACCCGTGGGTGGGCCCGGCGGTGCTGGCCGACAGTGGCGTGCACTGGGTCGAGCGCGCCGATCCGGGCGTGTTCGACGCGGTGGTGCTGGCGGTGGCGCATGACGAATTCCGCGCCTTCGATGCGGCCAGCGTGCGGGCCCTGCTGGCCCCCGGCGGGGTGGTGTACGACGTGAAGTCGGTCTGGCCGCGCGACGTGGTCGACGACCGGTTGTAGACTCGACAGCGTTATTGATCGAGGAAAGCCATGCATCGTTATCTGGTCTACGTGCTCGCCATCCTGCTGTTCCCGGTCTGCCTGTGGCTGGCGACGATCTGGCCGGCCTGGTACTGGGGCGTGGGTGCCAGCGCGGCGCTGGCCATCCTCGGCACCTGGGACCTGCTGCAGAAGCGCAGCACGCTGCGCCGCAATTACCCGGTGATGGCGCATTTCCGCTACGGGCTGGAATCGATCGGCCCGGAGATCCGGCAGTACTTCGTGCAGAGCGACCTGGAGGACGTGCCGTTCTCGCGCCAGCAGCGGGCGCTGATCTACCAGCGCGCCAAGAATGAAATGGACGTGGTGCCGTTCGGCACGCTGCGCAGCACCTACGCGGTGGACTACGAATGGATCAACCATTCGCTGGCGCCCACCGAGATCGCCCACACCGATTTCCGCGTGCTGATCGGCCCCAACTGCGCCAAGCCGTATTCGGCCAGCGTGTTCAACATCTCGGCGATGAGCTTTGGCTCGCTGTCGGCCAACGCGATCCGCGCGCTCAACGAAGGCGCGCGTCGCGGCAGCTTCTACCACGACACCGGCGAAGGCTCGATCTCGCCCTATCACCGCGAGATGGGCGGCGACCTGGTGTGGGAGATCGGCTCGGGCTACTTCGGCTGCCGCGATGACGCTGGCGGTTTCAGCGAAGAGAAGTTCGTGGCCAATGCCAACACCGACCAGGTGAAGATGATCGAGATCAAGCTGTCCCAAGGCGCCAAGCCGGGCCATGGCGGCGTGCTGCCGGCGGCCAAGGTCAGCGAGGAAATCTCGATCACCCGTGGCGTGCCGATGGGCGTGGACTGCGTGTCGCCCTCCAGGCATTCGGCCTTCAGCACGCCGGTGGAACTGCTGCAGTTCGTGGCCCGCCTGCGCGAACTCAGCGGCGGCAAGCCGGTCGGCTTCAAGCTGGCCATCGGCCACCCGTGGGAGTGGTTCGGCATTGCCAAGGCCATGCATGAAACCCAGTTGCTGCCGGATTTCATCGTGGTCGACGGTGCCGAGGGCGGCACCGGGGCGGCGCCGGCCGAGTTCATCGACCACGTGGGCGTGCCCATGCACGAGGCGCTGCTGCTGGTGCACAACACCCTGGTCGGGCTGGACCTGCGCGAGCGGATCAAGGTGGGGGCCGCGGGCAAGGTCACCAGCGCGTTCGAGATCGCGCGCACCATCGCCCTTGGCGCGGACTGGTGCAACGCCGGGCGCGGCTTCATGTTCGCGCTGGGCTGCATCCAGTCGTTGAGCTGCCACAGCGACAAGTGCCCGACCGGCATCGCCACCCAGGACCCGCATCGCTGGCGCCACCTGGACGCGGCCGACAAGGCCACGCGCGTGCACAGCTACCACGACAACACCGTGCGCGCGCTGCGCGACCTGCTCTGTGCGGCCGGTTTGAACCATCCGGCCGAGCTGGGCCCCGAGCACATCCTGCGGCGCGTCTCGCCGGTGGAGATCCGCTCGCTGGCGTCGCTGTATCGGTATCTGAGCCCGGGCGAACTGCTGCGCCGGGTGCCCGACCACGCGGTATTCCACGATTACTGGGGTGATGCGCGCAGCGATTCGTTCCAGCCACCGGCGCGGATCCAGGCCCTGCGCGCGAGCAAGTCGCGATGAGCGCGGCCACGCCCGCGCAGGCGAGCGGCAACGTGCGGCTGCGGCCGGGGCGCGTGGACGAGGCCGACGCGTTGTGGGTGTTGCGCACGCGCTGCGTGCGCGAGCTGTGCAGCGCGGCGTATCCGCCGGAGGTCATCGCGCCCTGGGCGGCCTCGCCACCGCCGGCGCAGTATGCCGGTCTGATCGCGCAGGGCGGCGGCGTGGTGGCCGAGGATGGGGCAGGGCAGGTGCTTGGCTACGGGATCATCGACGTGGCCAACAACGAGATCGACGCCCTGTTCGTGGACCCGGCCTGTGGCGGGCGCGGCATCGGCCAGATCCTGATGCAGGCCCTGTTCGCCCTGGCCGACCCGTCGCGCCCGTTGATGCTGTCGGCCTCGCTCAATGCGGTCGCCTTCTACCAGCGTTGCGGTTTCCGTGCGCTGCGCGAAGAAGCCTACCCGCATCCCAGCGGCATCGCGCTGGCCTCGGTACGCATGCAGCGCCCGTAACGGCAGGGATCTGGTAGTGCCGGCCGCTGGCCGGCTCCCCGTAACCCGGCAGAGACCAGGTAGTGCCGGCCGCTGGCCGGCTCCACGGATACCGTCCAGCATTGCTGGGGAGATCGGAAGAGCGGCGGGTAGGGAAAGAGTGGCGGCGGTTGGGTTG
>NZ_JAVWXA010000099.1:0-14393 GCF_036662295.1 Stenotrophomonas sp. | reverse complement strand
CGCAAGCGGGATGCCGAGGTCGCCCTCGGCTACCACTGACAAGACAGTTGCTACCTTGTCGTGACGCGTGGAAGTTGCCGTAACGCCCGCACCCAAACCGGGTAGCCACGCCATGCGTGGCTGCGACGTGCCATTACGCCTGGCCCGAGAGCAGCCACCCATGGGGTGGCTCTACCCGCCGCTGGGCTGCGCCTCAGCGGCTGCCATTGTCTTCCTGCAGCTCTTTCTTGAACGGGATGTCCGGCGGCGGGCGGGCGACGGCGGGCTGGTCCTGCATGTTGGGGTTGCTCAGGCCGCAGCCGCCGCCGAACTGCAGGATGGAGACGACGCAGGAGATCGACGAGCTGGTGCCGGGGATCGGGATCTCGACGGCCTTGACGCCCTTGCGCACCCATTCGGCCAGCAGCGATTCGTTTGGCGCCCAGTACTTGTCGAACGAGGTGGGCGTGTAGTCGTACGGAGGGCGCTTGAGCCAGGTGCCGGAGTGGGCGATGCGCTCCTTGGTCCAGCCATCCTTTTCGCCGCCGGGGGCGCCGCGCTCGGCCGCGCCCTTTCCGTCCTGGCCCGGGACGCGCACGCTGCCGTCGGCGTTGAACAGGCTGCCGCCGCTCTTGCCGGTGGCCGCCACCGCGCGCCCGTTGAGGTCGGCGTCCTGCGGATGATTGGCCGCGCCCCAGTCATCGCCGCGGGTGGGCGTGGCCCAGTCGCCGGGATTGGCCGCCGGGCGTGCGGCCGGTGTCGCCGTGCTGTTGCGTGCGGCCGCCGTCGCGCTGGCCGCGGCCGTCGCGTTGCTGGACGTGGACGTGCTGGCGGTGGCCGCCGCTGCGGTGCTCGGCGCAGCGGACGCGGGCGTCGGCGTCGCGGTCGGGCGCGCGGCCGGCGTCGGCACGCTGCGCTCGCGGACGGTCATCGCCGGTGTGCGCGTGGCCACGCTGACCTCGCGTTGCGGCACGGTGGCCATGGTGACCGACGGCGCGGTCACCGGCTGGATCTCGCGCTCGCGAACCTGCATCTCGCGCGGCGGCAACGTCACCTCCACGCGCGGGCCGGGTACGGTCACGCGCGGTGCGGGCGCCTCGACCACGCTGACCTCGCGCTCGCGCACCGCCACCTGCGGCGTGCGCAGTTGCGGATCGGCCGGGCGCGGCGCGGCGATGGTGGGCCGGGTGGTCGGCGCATCCACCACCGTGACCGCGCGCTCGACCACCGTGATGTCCTGCGCCTGGCGCGGCACCACGCGCACCTCGGTGCGCAGCACGCGGGTGGGCGGCACGACGAAATCCGTGGTGGCTTGCGCCACTTCGGTGGCCTGGACCGGCTGCTCCACCGGTGGCGTGGCCGGAGCAGGCGGGGCCGGCTGCGGTTCGCTGGGCGGGGCCGGCGCAACCACCGGTTGCGGTGCACTCGCCGTCGCCGTCGGGCGCGCGGCGGCCGGGGCCGGGGGAGTGGATTCGGCGGCCGCGGCGGCCTCCGAGGCGTCCGAGGCGGCAGCGCTCGGGGTCGCCTCCCCGCCGCCGTCTTCCTGCGGGCTGCCCCGCCCGACCAGCGCCACCTGGACGCGGCCGCTCTCCCCGCCCTGCTCCGGCTCGGCCGGCGGGCGGATCAGCGCGACCCACAACAGCAGGGCGGCAAACATCACATGCAGCAGCAGGCTCAGCGCGGCCGATGTCCAGCGCATCCAGCGCTGGTCGCGCGGCGCCGGCTCCCAGCCCTGCCAGAGCAGGCGCCGCATCGCCTGGACCAGGCCCAGCGCGGGCAACCGCCCGGGTGAACCCGGCAACGGCCGCTGGATGAGGTCGGCAATGACCTCGCTGGACCGGAATGGCCGCGGCAACGGCGTCAGCGCGCGCAACCACAGGCCCCACCCGTAGGGCAGGCCCGTGGTTTTCTCAAGGATGCGCCGGTCCGGCTGGCGAGCCAGCAGCCAATCGAGGATCTCGTCAGCCCGGCGCAGTGGCACGCAGCGCGATCAGGCGGCCGTGCCGCGCGGGATGTACGGCGCGTTGCCACTGTCGTGGTCGGTCGCGTCGCGCACCGCGGTAATCCCGGGCACCCGGCCCATGAGCGTCTTCTCGATGCCCTGCTTGAGGGTCACATCGGCCATGCCGCAGCCCTGGCAGCCGCCGCCAAACCGAAGCAGCACCACGCCATCGGCGGATACTTCCTGCACGGCCACCTTGCCGCCGTGCGAAGCCAGCTGCGGGTTGACTTCGTTCTCCACCACCCAGCGCACGCGCTCGACCAGCGAATTGGACTCACCCGGTGCTTCGCCCTTGATCTTGGGCGCCTTGATGGTGAGCTGCTGGCCGCCGGTGGCGTTGCCGACGATGTCGATCTCCGCCCCGTCCAGCCAACCCACGCTGGGGGCATCGACGAACAGGGTGAAGCCGTCGCAGTCCACCGCCCACTCATCGCCCAGCAGCTGGCTGGGTTCGGCGAACTCGAGCCGGGCGTCGGCGCGCGGGGTGCCGGGATCGACCGCGCTCAGGCGCACGCCCATGCCGGGCACGGCCTCGCGTTCGATCAGCTTGCGGAAATAGGTCTGGGCAGTGTCGGATATCTGGATCATCGGGCTATTCTAGCCGTTCACATGTTATGCGCTCATTCGATTTATACACCGACCGGCGCATCGTTCAGGCATCTTGCAACACGAAAGGGAAAGGAGCATTCCATGGCCGACCTGATTCCGCTGGCCCAGGCGCACTGCGTGCCGCGCAAGGGCAGCGACCACAAGCTGGGCGAGGCCCGGGTGGCCGAACTGCTGGCGCAGATCCCCGGCTGGGAGCTGGCCGAGCACGGCCAAGCGCTGGCCCGCACCTTCCGCTTCGACAATTACCACCAGACCATGGCCTTCGTGAATGCCCTGGCCTGGGTGGCCCATCGCGAAGACCACCACCCCGACCTGGGCGTGCACTACGATCGCGCCGTGGTCCGGTTCTCCACCCACGACGTGGGCGGCCTGAGCGAAAACGACTTCATCTGTGCAGCCAAGGCTTCGGCCCTGACGGAGTGACCCCATGAAACTGCAGACCCTCGTGTTGTCCAGCCTCGCCGTAGTGGCCCTGGCCGGCTGCAAGCCGAACGCCGCGCCGGAGGCCCCGGCCGCCGCGCCCACCGACGTGGCCGCGGTGAAGACCCCGCCGCCGCAGTACCCGATCGAACTGGCCTGCCAGGGCATCGGCGGCACCAGTACCTTCAAGGTGGTGATCGCCGCCAACGGCAAGCCGGCCGAGGTGGCCCTGGTCAGCGGCAGCGGCAACGCCCAGCTGGACGAGCAGGCCAGGACCGCGGTGCAGGGCTGGGACTTCAAGGCGGCCACCCGGGCCGGGCAGACGGTGTCGACCACCATCCAGGTGCCGGTGAGCTTCAACCCGCCGCAGCCCAAGCCCGATGAGTGCTTTGCCATCGAAGAGCGGCTGCGCCAGCAGGGCGGTTGATTCCCGCCTGATCGAGGTCAGCCTTCGCCACGCCTCCCCTTTTGCGCGCCCCGACCGGGGCGCGTCGCACGTGAACGAGGATGCCGTGGCGCATGCTGGAAATTACGTCTGAAAATGTATGGGTCGCCCTTGGCGTGACCCTGGCGGCCGGCCTGGCCACCGGGCTGGGCAGCCTGATGGTGCTGTTCTCGCGCCGCCCCAACCCGCGCCTGCTCGCCTTCGGGCTGGCCTTTGCCGGCGGGGCGATGGTGTTCGTGTCGCTGACCGAGATCCTCAACAAGGCCATCGATTCGTTCACCCAGGCCTACGATGCCCGGCTGGGCTTTGCCTATGGCACCGCCGCGTTCCTGGCCGGGGTGCTGCTGATCGTGGTGATCGACCACCTGGTCCCCAATCCGCACGAAAGCCTGGACAAGCAGGACCCGCTGTTCCGCGACAACAACAAGGCCTACATCCGGCGGGTGGGCATGCTGACGGCCATCGCCATCACCGCGCACAACTTCCCCGAGGGCCTGGCCACGTTCTTTGCCACCCTGGAGAGCCCGGCGGTGGGCATGCCGCTGGCCTTCGCCATCGCCATCCACAACATCCCCGAAGGCATCGCCATCGCGGTGCCGGTGTACTTCGCGACCCAGCACAAGGGGTACGCCTTCGGCGCGAGCCTGCTGTCGGGCCTGGCCGAGCCGATCGGCGCGGCGATCGGCTACTTCGCGCTGTCGGGCATGCTCAACCACGCCACCTTCGGCTGGGTGTTCGGGCTGATTTCCGGGGTGATGGTGTTCCTGGCCCTGGACGAGCTGCTGCCGGCGGCCAAGCGCTACGCCAAGGGCCACGAGACCGTGTATGGCCTGGTGGCCGGCATGGGCAGCCTGGCGATCAGCCTGGTGTTGTTCAAATGGTGAGGCCAACGTGCCGGCCAGCGGCCGGCACCTACCGCAGGCGGGTGAGGTGTTGCGGCCAGCGGCCGGCAGCTACCGGAGGCGGTTGAGCACCTCGACCAGCTCCTCGGCCAGTGGCGCGTTGAGCAGATAGGGGGTACGCCCGTCGTCCAGGGCGAACTCGAGGGTGGCCGCATGCAGGAACAGGCGCTTGAGCCCGATCTGCTCGCGCAGCCGCTTGTTCACGTCCGCCTCGCCGTATTTGTCGTCGCCGGCCACCGGGTGGCCCAGGTGCTGGGCATGCACGCGGATCTGGTGGGTGCGGCCGGTTTCGATGCGCACCTCGCAATATGAATGCCCGCCCTTGCGCTCGAGCACCTTGAAGTGGCTGATGGACGCCTTGCCGATCGGGTTGACCTGCACGTGGCGCTCACCACCCTGGCGCAGGCCCACGTGCAGCGGCGCGTCCACGGTCATGGTGCCGTCGGGCATGCGCCCCACCAGCAGGGTCAGGTAGCGCTTGCGGATGCCCGCGCCATGGTCTTCCCGCAGCAGCGCCTGCAGCTCGCTGAGCGCCGAGCGCTTCTTGGCCACGATCAGCAGGCCGGAGGTGTCCCGGTCCAGCCGGTGCACCAGCTCCAGGGTCTTGCCCGGGCGCAGCGCGCGCAGGGTCTCGATGGCGCCGAAACTGATGCCGCTGCCGCCGTGGCTGGCCACGCCGGAAGGCTTGTTCAGCGCCAGCAGGCGATCGTCCTCGAACACGATGGCATCTTCCAGCCGCTTCATGAACGCGGCGGGCGGCCCGGCCTTGTCTCCCTCTTCTGTGAGACGCACGGGCGGCACGCGGACTTCATCGCCCGGCTCCAGCTTGCGTTCGGCCTTGGCGCGGCCGCCATTGACGCGCACCTGGCCGCTGCGCACCAGCTTGTAGATCAGGCTGCGCGGCGCCCCCTTGAGCTGGCCGAGCAGGAAGTTGTCCAGGCGTTGCCCCGCCCGGTCGGCCGGGACGGTGATCATACGTACGCTGGTCATGGCTTCAGCGGCTTTGGGGGTGGGCTCGGTAACGGTCATTGGCCTTTTATTCTGTTACACTCGGCAGGCGAGATAAGGGATTGATTTCGTTGGAAGTTGCTCTGGGCCAGAAGCCCGACTTCCCTCGATTCCGGCACAGTGCGCAGCCACCGCCCCCGGGGCGGCCATGTTAGCGGCTCACCGGCGGTCCCGGCCATCGCCGGATGCCTGACAAGCGTCTGTGCTGAAAAAATGACCCTGTGGCGCTCCAGCCTGGCTGACAGCTGCCTCCGGCCCGCAACACCCAAACCAAAACAAAATGTAGCGCTCCCGCGGCCTGCCGTGGTGTCGTAGCGCTGGAAACCCAAGCCGCCCTCCCCGCGCCTGCGCGATGGGCGTGCAAGCGTGACCAGAAGCGAAACCCCATGGCGTTCCGCGCGGTAGCAGCGCGCGAGGAACGCAACAATGAAGCGAATGCTGATCAATGCCACGCAGGCCGAAGAGCTGCGGGTAGCCATCGTGGATGGCCAGACGCTGTACGACATCGACATCGAACAGCCGTCCAAGGAACAGAAGAAGTCGAACATCTACAAGGGCCGTATCACGCGCCTTGAGCCTTCCCTGGAAGCGGCGTTCGTGGAATACGGCGCCGACCGCCACGGCTTCCTGCCGCTGAAGGAAATTTCCCGCGATTACTTCCAGGCCGGTGTCGACCCGAACAAGGCCGGCATCCGCGAGCTGCTGCGCGAGGGCCAGGAAGTGGTGGTCCAGGTGGACAAGGAAGAGCGTGGCAACAAGGGCGCCGCCCTGACCACGTTCATCTCCCTGGCCGGCCGCTACATGGTGCTGATGCCCAACTCGCCCACCGCCGGTGGCGTGTCGCGTCGCATCGAGGGCGAAGACCGGGCCGCGCTGAAGGAAGCGCTGGACAAGCTGAACATCCCCGACGACATGGGCGTGATCATCCGCACCGCCGGCGTCGGCCGCGATGCCGAAGAGCTGCAGTGGGACCTGGACTACCTGCTGCAGGTCTGGAAGTCGATCGCCGAAGCGGCGCTGACCAAGCCGGCCGCCTTCCTGATCTACCAGGAGTCGCGCCTGATCGTGCGCGCCCTGCGTGACTACCTGCGTTCGGACGTCGGCGAGATCCTGGTGGACACCCAGGAGCTGTACGACACCGCCCGCGAGTTCATGCAGCAGGTGATGCCGCAGACCCTGCGCAAGCTGAAGCACTACACCGACGACATCCCGCTGTTCAACCGCTTCCAGATCGAGTCCCAGATCGAGGGCGCGTACGAGCGCAACGTGCGCCTGCCGTCGGGCGGCTCGATCGTGGTCGACCAGACCGAAGCGCTGACCGCCATCGACGTGAACTCCTCGCGCGCCACCAAGGGCAGCGACATCGAGGACACCGCCTTCCAGACCAACCTGGAAGCGGCCGAGGAAGTGGCCCGCCAGCTGCGCCTGCGCGACCTGGGCGGCCTGGTGGTCATCGATTTCATCGACATGGCCTCCAACAAGCACCAGCGCGAAGTCGAGAACCGCCTGCAGAACGCGCTCAAGTACGACCGTGCGCGCGTGCAGCTGGGCCGCATCTCGCGCTTTGGCCTGATGGAAATGAGCCGCCAGCGCCTGCGTCCGAGCCTGGGCGAATCCAGCCAGATCGTCTGCCCGCGTTGTGACGGCCATGGCCGCATGCGCAGCGTCGAATCGCTGTCCCTGTCGATCATCCGCGTGGCCGAAGAGCATGCGATGAAGGAGAACACCGGGCAGGTGCTGGTCCAGGCCCCGGTCGAGATCGCCAATTACCTGCTCAACGAGAAGCGTGGCGCGCTGCGCGAGATCGAGCAGCGCCACGACGCGCCGATCGTGATCGTCGCCGACGAGCAGCTGCACACCCCGCATTACGAAGTGACCCGCCTGCGCGAGAACGAACTGGGCGAGGAAAGCGGCAAGCCGAGCTACCAGCGCGGCACCCCGCGCAAGCTGCCGGTGCATGCCCTGACCAAGGCCCAGCTCAACATCCCGGCCGCCCCGGTCGTGACCCAGGTCAAGCACAGCCAGCCGGCGCCGGTCCGTGAGGTTGCCGAACCCGAGGTCGCTCCGGCCCCGGTGGCTGCCCCGGCACCGGTCGCCGCGCCGGCCGCTACCGGCGTGGTGGGTTGGCTGAAGCGCATCTTCGGCGGTGAGCCGGCCCCGGCCGCTGCCCCGCAGCCGAGCGCCCGCCCGGCCCAGGATGGCAACCGCAACAACCGCAACAAGGATCGCAACAAGGACCGCAATGGCCGTCGCGATGAGCGTGGCGAGCGCGGTGGCAACGGCAACGGCCAGTCGCAGGGCCAGGGCCGTGGCAAGGACCGCGGTGAGCGTGGCGAACGTGGCGGCAAGAACGAGCGCCGTGACGAGCGCCGCCAGGACGTGGCCGCCCCGGTCGCCGGCAATGCCGCCCAGGTGCAGGCACCGGGCCAGGGCAAGCCGCGCGGTGAGCAGGCACCCAAGCCGCCGCGCAACGACCAGCAGCAGCCGAAGCTGAAGCAGAAGCAGAACCCGCCGCAGGGCAAGCCGCAGCAGGCCGACGGCGACAAGCCGGCCGCCAGCGATCGCCCGGCCCGCCAGCCGCAGGCTGATGCGCCCAAGCCGGTGAACGCCGGCGCGCCGGTGGCCGACGCCGCCGTAGTGGCCGCCGCCGTGGGTGTGGCCGAGGCCGTCACCCCGAACGCACCGGTCCAGGCCGCCCCCGTGGCGACCGCGCCGGAGGGCAGCGAGGAGGCCCAGGTGGCCATCGCCGAGGGCGGTGAGCAGGGCGATGCCCCGGGCAACGCCGAGGACGCCAATGGCGAAGGCGCGTCGCGCCGCCGTCGCGGCCGTCGTGGCGGTCGTCGTCGTCGTCGTGGCAATGGCGATGCAGCGACCGGCAGCGATGGCCTGGGCGATGAGGGCGGTCTGGACGACGATGCCGACGAGCAGGACGGCGACCAGGACGGTGGCGACACCGCCCAGGGCGAGCGCGCCGCGGCCGGCAACGGCCAGCCGCAGCCGGAGTTCGACTTCGATGACGAATCGGGCACCGCGCCGGCCGCCGCACCGGTCCAGGCCCCGCGCCCGGCCCCGGTCGCTGCTGTCGCCGCCGCCGCGCCGGTGGCCGTGGTCAGCAGCCCGGTCGTGACCGCCGGCCACGCCGAGGCCAGCCCGGCGCCGGAAGCCGCCGCCCCGTCGTACACCGACCGCGTGCCGTTCGTGGAGTCCCCGACCCCGGCCCCGGCCGTGGTCCAGGCGCCGGCACCGGTGGTTGAAACCCCGAAGGCCGTTGAAGCCGCCCCGGTGGTTGAGGCCCCGAAGGCCGTTGAAGCCGCCCCGGTCGTTGAAGCCCCGAAGGCCGTTGAAGCCGCCCCGGTCGTTGAGACCCCGAAGGCCGTTGAAGCCGCCCCGGCGGTTGAAGCCCCGAAGGCCGTCGAAGCCGCCCCGGTCGTTGCAGCCCCGAAGGCCGTTGAAGCCGCCCCGGTCGTTGAAGCCCCGAAGGCCGTCGAAGCCGCCCCGGTCGTTGAGACCCCGAAGGCCGTTGAAGCCGCCCCGGCGGTTGAAGCCCCGAAGGCCGTCGAAGTCGCCCCGGTCGCCGTCGATGCGGGCCAGCCGAATCGCCCGGTGCAGTCGAGCATGCTCGACGCGGTCGATCCGATCCCGGCCGCAGCGGAGAAGGCTGTCGTGGCCCCGGCAGCACGCGTCGACGCCGCCCCGGCGGCGCCGGCAGTGCAGAACGGCCAGTTGTTCGGCACCGCCGCCGGCGGCACCGACGCCGCGGCCCAGGCCGCCCTGGCCGAGGCCCGCGAGGACATCCCGACCGAGGTCGCGCAGGCCGATGAAGACGCCAAGCCGGATCAGGACAAGACCGACAAGGCCTGATCCGCGCAGCGTCACGTAGCACCAGACAGCGGCCTCGGGCCGCTGTCTGCGTTTGGGCAACCGCACGGCTGTGGCATGCTCGGCGCATGAACCGCTCCCGCTCCCTCCTGTCGTACATGGCGATGCTGCTCCTGCTGCCAGGCTGCCAGCCTGCGCCCGCGCCTGCGCCACTCAGTGAAGCGGCGATCCGGGTGCGTGATGCGGCCCCGGAAGACGTGTTCGTGGGTCGCCTGGCAGGCGTGGACATCGAGCTGCTGGTGGAGGACTGCAAGGTGTTCCGGATCGCGCGCGGCCCGCAACACGCGGTCACCCTCACCGAGGTACTCGCCCCGCCGCCCTACCCCTTCTTCAGCCAGTGCGATCGGCAGTCCATGCGCCACGAAGACGGCGCGGTGGTCGCGGTGCTGGGTCGCATGGCGCTCGGCGCGGGCGGCTGTTGCGCCACCGGCGGCACCTGGCGCACGCACGACGGCGTGCGCTGGGACAAGATCAGCGACAAGGCGATTCCGTAGCGATTCCGCTGGCGTGCGGGGCGCAGGGTCGCCGCGCATGACGCGGCGCCACCCAGCGGCGATCAGGGCGTGGTGGCGGCAGGGCTGCCCGCGCCGGGCGCGAACTGCAACCGTGTCCACACGCCATAGTGGTCCGAGGCCCAGCGCCCGTCGGCATACGGCTGGTCGAACAGCAGCTTCGCCTCGCGCGCGAGCAGGCGGTCCTGCTGGAAGAAGATGTGGTCGATGCGCGAGGGCGCCTGGTAATAATGCCGGTTGAGCGTGCTGACCTGGGCCAGTGCGTTGTTGACGTGCACGCTGCCGAAACTGTCGCCGTAGTGGTTGCGCAGCGCACTGAGGTCGCCGGCATCCACCAGCGCATTGAAGTCACCGGCGATCACCACCGGGGCATCTCCGGCGGTGCCGGCGATGAACTGCAGCAGGTCGGCCACCTGTTCGGCGCGGATGCGGCTGCCACTGTCATCCGCGCGCTCGTTGAGGTGGGTGGCGTACACGTTCACCGGCTGCCCATCCACGTTGATGCGCAGGTGCGCGACGGTGCGATAGTCGCCACGCGGCGCCAGCAGGTGGTCGTTGCGCGCCAGCACCGGGCGCCGGGTCAGCAGCGCATTGCCGTAGCGCTTGAAGCGGCCCGGCGGATCGGTGGAGACGAACTGGTAGTCGTAGCCGAGCTTGCGCGCCAGCCAGGCGGCCTGGTTGCGCACGTGCGGCTTCTGGATCACTTCCTGCAGCGCGATCGCGTCCGGGCGCAGCGCCTGCAGTTCGCGCAGGATCACCTTGCGCCGCGCCGGCCAGTCTTCGCGGTCGTGGTGCAGGTTGAAGGTGACCATGCTCATGCCCGGTGCGGCGCTGGCAGCGGGGCCGGCCGCTGCAGGCGACGCGGGCGCGGCGGCGCCCACGGTGACCTGCCCTGCCGCGGGCGCCGCCGCGCTGGCCAGGCCGGCCAGCAGGCAGGCGTGGGCCAACACCCGGCGCAGCGGTGCACGGAACGACGCGCGCGCCATTACTGTGCCTTTCGCTCTGCGCGGCGCACCGCCGCGGGCACCTCAATCTCGACCTTGGCCGGCACCTGGGTGATGCGCAGTTCGCCGTTGAGCCACTGTGCCGGCTCGCCATTGATCAGCGTGTCGCCCGGTTCGCCACTGTAGGGCCACGGCAGGATCACCCCGCCGTGCGGCGGCACCAGCCCGGCCGATACCTCCAGCAGCAGCTGCTTGTCGCTGCGGCTCAGCGCGTAGTTGAGCTGGCCATTGGGCGTGCGCAGGCCCTTGATCGCCACGCCCTTGCCTTCCAGCCAGCGCGTGGGCACGCCGGCGGCCAGCACCAGGCTGTCGTCGACGTCGCGGTTGTAGGCGAACATGTCCAGCGCCGAGCGCACGAAGTCCGAGGCCACCCAGGCATGCGGCAGGTCACCGACGAAGAACGGCTTGCGCGGGGTATGGGAGACCACTTCGGCCCACTGGTTCCAGGCCTGGGGCGCGCGGTCCTTGAAGAAGAACTCGGTGGCCTGCCAGGCCCGGTCGCGCCAGCCCAGGCGCACGAACGCGGCCACGTTGCGCCACTCGTAGGGGGTGTAATCCTTCCACTCGCGCTTGCCGTCGCGACGCTCGACGAACTGGGCCCAGTAACGCTCGAAGGTGTTGTCCAGGTAGGGCTGCGGCAGGCGGCCCTGTTCACCGCCGGGCGCCAGCGCGATGGTGGTGGAGGTGGCATCGAAGTCGCCCAGCTCGGCTGCACCGGGCAGGTAGTCGATCTTGTGCAGCGTCACCGCCGCCAGCAGCGAGGCCTGCAGGTCGTCACGGAACTGGTCGCGCGATTCGCTGATCTGCAGCGCCTCCATCCTGCCCAGCGTGCCGGCGATCACCGCCGCATCCTTGTAGCCGCGCAGCGCCCAGAAGTTGTCCCAGTACGAATGCATCGGCTTGGCCGAATAGCCCTCGTGGCTGATGGACACCGGCATCATCCCGTAGAAGGCCGGGTTGCGTGCGCGGTTCTCCTCGGTGCGCTCGCTCAGGCGCAGCTGCTCCATGTAGCCGTAGGCGCCCTGCACGTGCGGCCACATCGCCTCCAGGAAGGCGTTGTCGCCGGTATAGCGCCAGTACTCGGCGATGTTGAAGATCAACTCGCCGTGGCTGTCGTTCTCCGGCACCGGGTCGCTGCCGCGCGGGTCGACACAGCACGGCACCTTGCCGTTCTCGAACTGATAGGGGGCATACCAGCTCACGTACTCGCGCACCGCGTCGCTGCGGCCCATGCGCAGCAGGCCTTCGGAAATCATCGCGCCGTCGCGGATCCAGCTGCGCGAATAGGAACGCGTGCCCGGCTGGATGCTCGGGCCGATCCTGGAGATCAGCATGTGCGCCAGCGCGGTGCGCAGGGTATCGGCCAGCGGCTTGCCGGCGGCGGGCAGCTGCAGGGTCACCTGGTCCAGCTTGGTCCGCCACATCGAGGCAACCGCCTGCTGGGCCTTGGCCGCATCGAAGTCCTTGGGCATCGTCCAGCTGCCGGTCTGCGGCAGCACGATGGCCACCTCGCGGCTTTCGCCCGGCGCCAGCGTCCAGCGGTACAGCAGCGCGCCGGAGGCCAGGCCGGTGGGGTCGCGCACTTCGGTGGTGGTGGGCAGCTTGCCGCTGGCCAGGTGGACCACGTCCAGCTTGCCATCGAAGGTGGTGGCGAAGGTGCTGTCCGGCGCCTGCGCCGGATACAGGCGCGGGGTGCCATTGACCTCCACGTCGGTGGCGTCCACCGAGAGGTTGTCGATGCGGCTGAAGCCGCCGACGGTGTTGAGGAACTGGGTGGGCGGGTTGACCTGCCACGGGCGCACGGCCAGGGCCAGGGTGTAGTCGTGGGCCACCTTGTCCGGGTTGCGCAGGGTGTAGCGGCCGACCAGCTGGGCCTTGTCCGGGGTGCCCTGGACGAAACCGGTGACCTGCAGCGCGGCCTTGTCATGGGCCCAGTCGACGCGGGCGATGGGCAGGTAGTCGTCCTGCAGCGACTGGGTGCTGGTCACATCGGCCCAGCTCAGCAGCTTCTTGCCGTCCACCAGCACGAACGGCTCCACGCTGAAGCTGGCCTTGGCCACTTCCAGCGCGCCGTCCTCGCCGATCAACGCCTGCTCGCGGCCACCGTCCAGGCCCAGCAGGGTCCAGTACGGCTGCTCGCCACTGAAACCGCGCGGCACCGCGCCACGCGGCAGGTCGGCACCGACCGAGCGGATGAAGTCGTTGGGGGTGGCGGCAAAGTCCAGCGGCTTGAGCGAGATGTCACGGATGCCGTAGCGCCAGCTCGGGCCGCCCTTGAGGTCCAGGCGCAGGTAGCGGGCCTCGGTATCGGGCAGGGCCAGCCAGTCGCGGTCACCACCGCCGCCCACCACCTCGCGTACCTGTTTCCAGCTGCGTCCGTCCTGGGAGGTGCGCACCACGTAGCGCGTGGCTTCCAGCCCCGGCAGCCACTGGATCACCGCACCGCCGAACTCGCGCACCTTGTGCAGGTCCAGGCTGATGGTCTGTTCGGGCACCCCGCCACTGATCCACACCGTGTCCGGCTTGCCATCGGCAATGCGGCTCTGCAGCGCGGTGGCGGTATCGGCGATCACCGACGGTGCCAGCGCCGAGGTATCCATCGGCGGCAGGCCCTGCAGGGTGAGCCGGTCGAAGCAGACCGTGCCTTTGCCGCCGACCTTGCTGTAAAGGGTGAACTCCACCGCCGCGCTGCGCGTGAGCGTGGGGTCCTTGCCCGGCCCCCAGGCCTTGTCGATCTGGCGCGCACGGTACTGCACGCTGCTCCAGACCTTGGGAAAGGTGTAGCCGGGGCGGTTGACCCACCACACGTTGTCGCCGCTGGCGTCGATCAGCTTGAACTGCAGGTCGTTGGCCGGCGAGTCGCCGCGCAGCTGCAGGCCGAACTGGTAGTTGGCCGGGTACTCGATGCCCAGTTCGCGGCGGATGCCGACATAACCGGAGACATCGTGGAAGTCGTAGTCCAGGCACAGCGCGCGCCCGCCGCCGCTGCCGACCACGCTGCGCAGCGAACCGCTGACCTGGTCGGACACCACCAGCTTCCAGGGCGTCATGTCGTCGAAGGTGTCCAGCACCTTCGGTGCCGGCAACGGCGCCGGCGCGGCGGCCGAGGCCCCCAGCGACCACATCAGCCCAAGACCCAGACCCACCGCGACGACGGCATGTTTCACCCTTTGACACTCCCCAGCAGCAGACCTTGGATGTAGTAACGCTGCAATGCCAGGAACAGCAGCAGCACCGGCACCACCGTGACCACCGCGCCGGCCATCATCATCTCCACGTCCATGATGTGTTCGCGCGACAAGGTGGCCAGGGCGACCGGCAAAGTGTAGTGCTCCTGGTCGGTCAACACGATCAGCGGCCACATGAAATCGTTCCACGCGCCCATGAAGGTGAAGATCGACAGCGTCACCAGCACCGGCTTGAGCATCGGCAGCACGATCTGGAAGAAGATCCGCATCTCCCCTGCCCCGTCGATGCGCGCCGCCTCCAGCAGTTCGTCGGGGATCGAGCGCGCGTACTGGCGCACCAGGAAGATGCCGAACACGCTGGCCAGCGCCGGCACGACCACGCCGCCGAAGCTGTTGACCAGGCCCAGCTGCTTCATCAGCAGGAACAGCGGCAGCATCGCCACCT
>NZ_JAVWXA010000098.1:0-14636 GCF_036662295.1 Stenotrophomonas sp. | reverse complement strand
GTACCTGGCTACGAACCAGGCGGTCGGGAGTTCGAATCTCTCCGGGCGCACCATTGCATCGACAAGAACGGCAGCCATCGGCTGCTGTTTTTTTTGGCTGTTCGCCCGTCTGGAGGGTTCTGGCGTTGCGGCGGATGAAGCTGTGCGAGTGCCGGCTTGGTCGCGCGGGATCGGGGCTGTGGGTTGCCGGCCAGCGGCCGGCACTACCGGCGTCTCGGTGCGTACCGGCCTACTGTCCAAGGGCGGGTACGGGCCCCCGCTCAACCGCGCCGCGCGCCTTCCACCTTCGCCATCGCCAGCCGATCGGCTTCACGCGGCACCGCCGGTGTCGGGCAATGCGCGCCGGCGTGCGCGTCGTGGGCCAGCCACTCATCGACCACCCCGCCCAGCAGATCCAGCCGCAGCGGCAGCGTGATGTGGTCTTCGCCGCGCATCTCGATGTAGTGCGCGCGCGCGCTGGCCGCCGCCAGGCGCCGGCCCTGGTCCACGCGCACGTGCTGGTCGTCCTGGCCATGCAGCAACAGCACGCACGCGCGCGTGTCGGCCAGCGCGCGCGACACATCCACCGCATCCAGGTCCACTGCCAGCCGCTGGCTCGCCGCGGCGATCACCTGGTCGAGGTTCTGCCCGCCGTAACGCCAGCGCGCGTAGGACGCGATCGCCTGCGCCTTCCAGCCCGACGGCTGCAGCGACATCAGGTGCGGGATCATGCTCCGGATCGCATCGCCCGCATTGGCGAAGGATTCCATCGCCACCACCCCCGTCACCCGGTCGCCGAGCTTGTCGGCGGCAAACAGCGCCGTCGCCGCCCCATAGGACACCCCGAACAGGTACAGCGGCCCCACCACTTCATCGCGCTCCTGCAGCGCGTCGATCACATCGATCACATCGTCGGACTCGAACGTCCCGTAGCCCGACGGCCCCGCGCCCGAATGCCCATGGTTGCGCAGGTCGATGGTCACCACCCGATAGCCGGCCTGCGCCAGCTGCAGCGACCACGGCAGCATCGCATCGCCGTTCATCATCCAGCCGTGCAGCAGCACCACCGTCCCGCGCGGCGCCTGCGGCTGGAACGGCGTGGGCAACGCCAGCTGCAGGCCGGTCTGCAACGGCAGCCCGTTGTCGTGGGGCTGGGCCAGGTACTGGTAGCGCAGCCCGTATTGCCCCGGGTCGAACGCCCGCCAGAACAGCGGCACGCCGGCCCGGCCGGTCACGTAACCGTGGCGGTTGGGCACGCTCTCCACCGCCGCTTCGATGCGCGGGGTGTCCAGCAACGTGGAAACACCGCCCGGCGCGACCAGGCGGTCGCTGAGGGAAGTGGAGGTCGAGACGGCGGTCAACGGGGAGCAGGCAGCCAGCCACAGGCCAGCCCCGGCCAGCAGCAACAGCAGCAAGCGCTTCATGGGCAGAAAGGAGGAATCGCAATGAGCCTGGCAGGGTAGCGTCGCGCCCCGGGGCGCACTATCGCACCGGCATGACCATCTCATGACAGCGCAGCCGCCGTTCAGCCTGGCCCGCGCTCAACCCAGCCAGTCCTGCATCCGCGGCCACCACTGCGCCATCACCTGCGGCCCCTGCATCCGCGCACGCCACCAGCGCAGGGCCGCGCCCTCCTCGCCCGGGCGCCAGGCCAGCCAGAAGGTCTCATCCGGCTTGGGCTCCTCCACCTGCTTGACCACCAGACGGCCCTGCTGCACCGCCTGCCGCACGTAAGGCTCGGGCAGGAAGCCGAAACCCAGCCCGGCGCATTGCAGCCGGAACTTGCTCACCGTATCGGGCACGGTCACCGTCTCCTGGCCCATCAACAGCCCCACCGTGCGCGGCAGCAGCCGTCGCGCCGAGTCGGCCACCGCGATCGCGCAGTGCGCGGCCAGCTGCTCACGCCCCAGCGCGCCCTCGACCGCGGCCAGCGGATGCGACGGCGCCACCGCGAACACGAAGGCCACCACCCCCCTCGGCTCCCCCACGTAGCCCCCGCCGCTCGGCCCTTCGCCGGCCGCGCCCACCAGCAGGTCGGCGCGCCGGTCCAGCAGCGCCTCCCACGTGCCCGACAGCGACTCCCCCAGCAGGCGCACCCGGGTCTGCTCGGCCACCGCGTTGAAGGCGCGTATGTCCTCGCCGAGCAGCGCCGGCTGAAACATCGAATCCACCGCGATGGTCAGCTCGGCCTCCCACCCGGAGGCCACCCGGCGCACCCGCATCTCCAGCTCCCGCGCCGCGCGCAGCAGGTGCCGGCCCTCCTCCAGCAGGGCCTGGCCGGCCAGGGTCAGCGCGGCGCGCGGCCCGACCCGGTCGAACAGCTGCACGCCCAGGTCCTGCTCCAGCTTGGACACCGTGTAGGAAATGGTCGAAGGCACCTTGTGGAGCGCCTTGCCGGCCGCGGCAAACGAGCCGCGCCGGTCGATGGCATCCAGGATCTGCAGGGCGTCGAGGCTGAGCTTGAGCATTCGAATTTTTCGATGATGGCTTACAAAACTATCCGTTTTTCAAACCCAAGGTGCAAGCGGATACTGGCGCCAACAGGAAAGGGCAGCGGCATCGACCACCCCGACCACCATCGAAACCATCGAACAAGGAGCACTCCCATGCTGCAGATCCGCAAGAGCAACACCCGTGGCCACGCCAACCATGGCTGGCTCGACTCCCACCACACCTTCTCCTTCGCCGGCTACTACGACCCCCGCTACACCAGCTTCGGCCCGCTGCGGGTGATCAACGAAGACCGCGTCCAGGGCGGCCAGGGCTTTGGCACCCACAATCACGCCAACATGGAGATCGTCTCCTACGTGCTGGGCGGGGCGCTGGAGCACAAGGACTCCATGGGCACCGGTTCGGTGCTGCGCTACGGCGACGTGCAGCGCATGAGCGCCGGCAGCGGGGTGAGCCACAGCGAATTCAACCACTCGCCGGACGAAGCGGTGCACTTCCTGCAGATCTGGCTGTTCCCCGACCAGGAGAACATCACCCCCAGCTACCAGGAGACCCATTTCGCCCCGGAAGCCAAGCGCGGCCAGCTGCGCCTGATCGCCTCGCGCGACGGCCGTGACGGCTCGCTGCTGATCCACCAGGACGCCAACCTGTACGCCACGATCCTGGACGGCAGCGATCGGGTGCAGTTGCCGCTGGCCACCGGCCGGGGCGCCTATGTGCAGGTCGCCCGCGGCCAGCTCCAGGTCAACGGCATCACCCTGGACACCGGCGATGCGCTGCAGATCCGCGACGAGGCCCAGGTCACCCTGGAGAAGGGCAGCGACGCCGAAGTCATCGTCTTCGACGTGCCGCTGTAAGCCGGCCCGGGTCAGAACCGGTAGTTCACCGTCAACCGCACGTTGCGCGGCTCGCCCCAGGTGTAGGTGCTGTACCAGCTGAAGATCGTGTAGTAACGCTTGTCCAGCAGGTTGTTGACGTTGAGCGTGGCCGAGAGCCGCTCGTTGAACGCATAGCCGGCCATCGCATCAAGCAGCCAATACGGCTCGGTGCGATGGACCTGGCTTTGCCCGTTGGCCGGATTGCTGATGGTGCCGAACGTGCTGCCCTGCCAACGCGCGCCACCGCCCACGCGCCAGCCCTGCAGGCTGCCCTGCAGACGGTAACTGGTGTGCACACTGAACTGGTCCTCCGGCTCCAGCGTTGACACCTTGGTGTCCTGCTGGCGCGCCACTTTGTGCGCGTAACCCCCCTGCAGCTGCCACCCGGGCGCCAACTGGCCGGACACCTCCAGTTCGTAACCCTTGGTGCGCACGCCCATCAGCGCGCGGTAGGCATCGCCGCCACTGGGGGTCCGCCCGCCGGTCTGCTCGGCGTAGTTGTCCTGGTCCAGCTGGAACACCGCAGCGCTCGCGTTCAAGCGCCCGTCGAAGAACTCCGCCTTCAGGCCAGCCTCGTAGCTGCGCCCTTCCAGCGGATCGAGCGTCCTGCCCTGCTCGTCCTGGTAGCCCTGCGGCTTGAAGATGGTGCTGTAGCTGGCGAACACCGAGAGGTTGCGGTTGAGGTCGTAGACCAACCCGGCGTACGGCACGACCACGCCGCTTTCGTCGGTATCGGGTGAGGTGTAATTGGCGATGCGGCTGCCGACGATCAGCTTGAGCGGATCGGCCAGGTCGAAGCGGCCGACCACGTAGGCGCCACTCTCGCGCGTGACCTGGTCATCGCCATAGCCCCACTGCCAGTCCGGCTCGGGCGCATCGCCGGTCCAGCCGTAGTAGTTGGCCACGGTGCTGACATAGCCCGGCTGCGGCGAGTAGCCGTTGTTGATCCAGTGCTTGCGCGACACGCTGCCGCCGACCACCAGTTCGTGCTCGCGGCCGAACCACTGGAATTTGCCGCTCACATACAGATCGGCGGCGTTGCTGGTGGTCCTCCCGATGTACTGGCCCAGCCACATGCTCACGCCCTGCCCGGTGACCGGGTCCGGGTTGCCGCCGGCGGCCGCCCCGAGCGCGGCATCGTAGCCGTTGACCTGGTGGTTGAGCTGCAGCTTGGCCACCCAGTCGTTGCCGAAGGTGTGCTCCAGCGTGGCAAAGCCGGTGCGGCTGTACTGGCCCCAGCGGCTCCAGCGGGCACCGTTGTTGAACGAGCGCGGCATCGCGTTGAAGGCACCGGTGCTGTCCAGCAGCGGGATGCCGCCCCAGCTGGAGCCCTGCGGATCGCTGTCCTGGGCGTCGGCACCCACGGTCAGCAGCGTGCGGTCGCCGATGTCGGCCTCCAGGATGCCGTAGAAGACCGTGTTGCGGCGCTGGTAGTGGTCCACGTTGGAATGCTTGTCATGGTAGGCACCCACCACACGCCCGCGCACGCGACCGCTCTCGGTGAGCGGCCCACCGACGTCCACCTCGGCGCGATAGCTGTCCCAGGAACCGGCCCCGAGCGTGACGCCGCCGGCCAGTTCGCGGGTGGGCTTCTTGCGCACCAGGTTGATGGTCGCGCCCGGGTCGCCCATGCCGGTGAGCAGGCCGGTGGCGCCCTTGAGCACCTCCACGCGGTCATAGATGGCCATGTCGCTGAGCGTGTTGCCCGCCGAGTACGCCGAGTCGCGCGCCATCGGGATGCCGTCGTACTGGAAGTTCTGCACGGCAAAGCCGCGCGCGTAGTACTCGGTGCGCTCGCTGTCGTAGGTCACGATGCTGATCCCCGGGGTGACCTTCATGACATCGTCGATGCCGTTGAGGCCGAAATCGTTCATCTCCTGCCGCGTGATCACGCTGATCGACTGCGGGGTCTGGCGCGGGGTCAGCACCAGCCGCGTCGCGGTGGCGATCGTGCCCGGCGTGTAGGAATCGCTTCCCTCGGTAACGGTGCCAAGCTGGTTGGCGGTCACCTGCACGGTCTCCAGGGTCTGGGCCGCGCCATCACGCGGCGGGGCCGGCGTGTCCTCGGCCTGTGCGGTGCCGGCCAGCACGACCAGCGCCAACACCATCGCCCGGGTCAGCGGCGACGACGATGGCACGCGCACGCGGCGCGGACGGGGAGCAGCGAAACGGGACGAAGCTACGGACACGGCAATGCCTCCAGGCAGGACGGGATGCCTCTGGCGGCGGCTGGAGGAAAAGGGAAGGCCGGACGCAGGACGCGTCGCGGCAGCAGCGGGATTCTACGCCAGCAGGCCAATCGCGTCATTGTGCGCGGCATGCGATCCTGATCACCCCACGGATGGAGGCGGCGCCACGCCGCCGCAGACACGCATGATGACCCCACTGGCCGCCTGGCTGCTGGCCCTGGCAGGTGCCCTGCCCGGCACGCCGCAGTTGCAGGACTACCCGGTCGCGCTGACCCGCATCGATCACTACGCGCCCACCCGCGTGCCCCGCCACGGCATCGACTGGAAGCTGCGCCAATACCTGGAAGGCGGCGGCGATGGCCCGCTCGATTTCGCCGATCGCTTCACGGTCTACACCCTGGGCTGCGGCAGCGGCTGCCTGCAGTTCGCGCTGATCGACCGCCGCAACGGCAAGGTGCACCCCGGCCTGTACCTCAACAACGGCCGCCTGGCGCATCGACGCGACAGTCGCCTGCTGATCGCCACCCACAACGACGGCTACGGCTACCCGGACATCCTCGACTACTACCTGTGGGATGGCCGGCGGCTGGTGCTGATCAAGACCGAACAGCGCGCGTTCGTGCCGGACTGAGGCGCGTGCGCGGTGCGCCGGCCGCGATGCGAACACCGGAAAACAGGCAAAGAAAAAGCCCCTGAGCTTGCACTCAGGGGCTTTTCTCACATCTGGCGGAGCGGGAGGGATTCGAACCCTCGATAGAGTTTTTGGCCCTATACTCCCTTAGCAGGGGAGCCCCTTCAGCCACTCGGGCACCGCTCCAGTGTTCTGGTTCCGCCGCTGCCGTGTTTCATCTCAGCGGGGGCGCGAATAATAACTTTTTCCGCGCCCGAAGGTAAAGCCTTAATCCGAAGAATTTTCACTTCCGGATGCATTCGGCTCGTCGCCACGCTGGATCCGCTGATAAATCTCTTCGCGGTGCACGGCCACGTCCTTCGGAGCGGTGATACCGATACGCACCTGGTTGCCCTTGACGCCGAGCACGGTCACGCTGACCGAATCACCGATCATCAGGGTTTCGCCTACGCGGCGAGTCAGGATCAACATTTTTGCAAGTCTCCAGGGAACCGGTGGATCTTCCCACCGGCTCGGCGCCCAGCCAAGGAACGCCACACGACAAAGGGAAGGGATTAGCCATAGTACCGTCAGGCCTCCCGCCCCTTCAAGGAGCAGGAGGCATCACGGCGTTCAGATACGGGGAGTGACCCAGTCCACGACGGCTGCGAGTGCAGACGCAAGGGCGGGCCCGTCCTCGCCACCACCCTGGGCGAGGTCCGGGCGGCCGCCGCCCTTGCCCCCGATCTGACTGGCGATATGGGCCAACAGTTCCCCGGCCTTGACCTTGCCCATTGCACTGCCGTTCACGCCGGCGACCAGGGCCGCCTTGCCGTCCTGGGTGCCGGCCAGCACGATCACCGCATCGCCCAGCTGCTGCTTCAGGCGATCGATGGCATCGCGCAATGCCTTGGCATCAAAGCCTTCCAGGCGCGAGGCGAGAATCTTGATGCCCTTCACCTCGACCGCGCCCGCGCCGAGATCGGCGGTGGCACCGGCGGCCTGCTTGGCCTTGAGTGCGTCCAGTTCGCGTTCGAGCTTCTTCTGGCGCTCGCCCAGCTGGCGGATCTTCTCGACCACGTCGCCGGCGTTGCCGCCTAGCAGCGACGCCGCTTCACCGAGCACGGCTTCCTCGTGGGCAACGTAATCCAGCGCGCCCTGCCCCGTCACCGCTTCGATGCGGCGCACGCCCGAGGACACGCCACCTTCGGAGGTGATCTTGAACAGACCGATGTCACCGGTACGGCCGACATGGGTGCCGCCACACAGTTCGGTGGAGTAGTCGCCCATCTTGAGCACGCGCACGTGTTCGCCGTACTTCTCGCCGAACAGTGCCATGGCGCCGAATTCCAGCGCTTCCTGCATGCCCATGTTGTGCACTTCGGCGGCGTTGTTGGCCCGCACCTGCTCGTTGACCTTGCGCTCGATCACGGCCAGGTCGGCAGCGCTGATCGGCGCGAAGTGCGAGAAGTCGAAACGCAGCCGGTCCGGCGCCACCAGCGACCCCTTCTGCTGCACGTGGGTGCCCAGCACTTCGCGCAGGGCGGCATGCAGCAGGTGGGTGGCCGAGTGGTTGAGGATGGTGGCGCCGCGGCGCTGGCCATCGACCTGGCCGCTGAGCACATCGCCCACCTTGAGGTTGCCCTCGGCGAGGATGCCCACGTGGCCATGGAACTGGCCGGCGAACTTCTGCGTGTCGCTGACCTGCAGTTGCAGGCCGGCGCCGGTGAGCACGCCGGTGTCGCCGACCTGGCCGCCGGATTCGGCGTAGAACGGGGTCTGGTCGGTGATCACGATAACCGCGTCACCGGCCTGCGCGGCCTGCACCGGCCGCCCGTCCTTGAGCACGGCCACCACGGTCAGGCCATCGGCCTGCAGGCGATCGTAGCCCAGGAACACGGTCGGCTTGAGCGTGGCCACCAGATCGGCGGACAGGGTCACGCCGCCACCGAACTTGCCGGCGGCACGGGCGGTTTCACGCTGGGTTTCCATGGCGGCGTTGAAGCCGTCCATGTCCACGGTCATCTCGCGCTCGCGGGCGATGTCGGCGGTGAGGTCGACCGGGAAGCCGTAGGTGTCGTACAGGCGGAAGGCATCTGCGCCGGGGATCACGCCGTTGCTGACCCGGGTGGCGATGTCGTCGAAGATTTTCATGCCCGAATCGAGCGTCTCGGCGAAGCGCTCTTCCTCGGCATGCAGGGCGCGCACCACGGTCTCGGCCTGGGCCGGCAGTTCCGGGTAGGCGGCCCCCATCTGCTCGACCAGGGTCGGCACCAGTGCGCTGAAGAACGGCTGGCGCACGCCCAGCATCCAGCCATGGCGAAGCGCGCGGCGGATGATCCGGCGCAGCACGTAGCCGCGGCCTTCGTTGGACGGCAGCACGCCATCGACGATCAGGAACGAGCAGGCGCGGATGTGGTCGGCGATCACCCGCAGCGACTTGTTTTCCAGGTCGGCCATGCCGGTCAGCTCGCTTGCCTTGCGGATCAGCGCCTGGAACAGGTCGATTTCATAGTTGGTGTGCACGTGCTGCAGGATCGCGGCCAGGCGCTCCAGGCCCATGCCGGTATCCACGCACGGGGCCGGCAACGGCACCAGGGTGCCGTCGGCCTGGCGGTCGAACTGCATGAACACCAGGTTCCAGATCTCGATGAAACGGTCGCCGTCTTCATCCGGCGAGCCCGGGGGGCCGCCGGCAATGTGGTCGCCGTGGTCGTAGAAGATCTCGGTGCAGGGGCCGCAGGGGCCGGTTTCGGCCATCTGCCAGAAGTTGTCCGACGCGAACGGCGCGCCCTTGTTGTCGCCGATGCGCACGATGCGCGCTTCCGGGATGCCGACCATGTCGCGCCACAGCGCGTAGGCCTCGTCATCGGTCTGGTAGACGGTGACCAGCAGGCGCTCGGCCGGCAGCTTCCAGACCTGGGTCAGCAGCTCCCAGGCCCAGGCGATGGCGTCCTTCTTGAAGTAGTCGCCAAAGGACCAGTTGCCCAGCATTTCGAAGAAGGTGTGGTGGCGCGCGGTGTAGCCGACCTGGTCCAGGTCGTTGTGCTTGCCGCCGGCCCGCAGGCAGCGCTGGACGTCGGCGGCGCGCACGTAGCTGCGCTTTTCCGCGCCAAGGAACACGTCCTTGAACTGCACCATGCCGGAATTGGTGAACAGCAGGGTCGGATCATTGCCCGGCACCAACGGTGCCGAGGGCACGATGGTGTGGCCCTTGCCCTTGAAGAACTCAAGGAAATCGCTGCGGATCTGGGAGGTAGTGAATTTCACGGATGCGTTCATGGGGGCTGGCTTTATGCGGGCCGGCCGGTCCTTGGCACACAGCCCCAATGGCCGGGTGTCAACACAGGACCGCCGAAACCACAAAGGGTATCAGGCCCGGGCCGCTCAGTCCTCTGGGTCGTAGCGGGTAGCACGGCGAATGCTGTCGCCATCGAAGCCCCGCCGGGCCAGCAGATCGGCCGCTTTACGGCGCTGGGGCAGTTCCTGGGGCCCGGCCTCGCCAAACCGCCGGCACACCAGCTCGCGGGCGTTGTCGGTCCAATCACCGTCGAAGGTCTCCATGGCGGCGGCAATCTGCTCGCTGTCCAGGCCGTGGGTGCCCAGCTCGGCCCGGATGTGGATCGGACCATACCCGGTGGAGGACCGGATCCGGACAAGATTCTCCGCAAACCGGGTGTCGTCCTGCCAGCCCGCCTCGCGAAGCTTTTCCACCGCCGCTGCTGCCGCCTCGGTCTCGATACCCCGGGCCTGCAGCTTGCGGGTCAGTTCTTTCCGGGAATGTTCACGCCGGACCAGCAGCCCCAGGGCACGCTGTACCGGGGTCTGCTCCTGTACGCGGCGCTTGCGGCGCGGTGCCGGTGCATCTGGATCCTGCATGGCAACCCTCGATCAAATGCGCCGTCCATGGCGCTTCCCCCGTCGGGGAATCCTGAAACCGCGGGACAGGGCGAGCGTCACTGACGGCGCCGCCCTGCCCCGCAGGAAACTCACTCGGCGTCGTCTTCGTCTTCCTGGCCGGCTTCACGCGGGGCCTCGGCCGGCTGGAACTTCTCGCGCAGCTCGGCTTCCAGGCGCTGGGCCACCTGCGGGTTGTCGCGCAGGTAGCCGCGGGCGTTGTCCTTGCCCTGGCCGATGCGCTCTTCGCCGTAGCTGTACCAGGCGCCGGCCTTCTCGACCAGCTTGGCTTCCACGCCCATGTCGATCAGTTCACCCTCGCGGCTGATGCCTTCGCCGTAGAGGATTTCGGTGATGACCTGCTTGAACGGCGGGGCCAGCTTGTTCTTGACGACCTTGATCTTGGTCTGGTTGCCGATGATCTCATCGCCCTTCTTGATCGCACCGATGCGGCGGATGTCCAGGCGCACCGAGGCATAGAACTTGAGTGCGTTGCCGCCGGTGGTCACTTCCGGGCTCTGGCCCGGCATCATCACGCCGATCTTCATGCGCAGCTGGTTGATGAACACCACCAGGGTGTTGGAGCGCTTGATGTTGCCGGTGAGCTTGCGCAGCGCCTGGCTCATCAGACGGGCCTGCAGGCCCGGCAGCTGGTCGCCCATCTCGCCTTCGATTTCCGCCTTGGGGGTCAGCGCGGCCACCGAGTCGACCACCACGATGTCCACCGAGCCCGAACGCACCAGCATGTCGGCAATTTCCAGCGCCTGCTCACCGGTATCGGGCTGGGACAGCAGCAGGTCGTCCACGTTCACGCCCAGCTTGGCGGCGTAGATCGGGTCCAGGGCGTGCTCGGCGTCGATGAAGGCGGCGGTGCCGCCCTTCTTCTGGCACTCGGCGATGGCCTGCAGGGTGAGGGTGGTCTTGCCCGACGATTCGGGACCGTAGATCTCCACGACGCGGCCCTTGGGCAGGCCGCCGATGCCGAGTGCGATATCCAGCATCAGCGAACCGGTGGGAATGATCTCGACCGCTTCGACGACACGATCGCCCATGCGCATGACGGCGCCCTTGCCGAACTGCTTTTCGATCTGGCCCAGGGCGGCGGTCAGGGCACGCTTTTTGTTCTCGTCCATCGGAGTGGTCCTTGCAGAGGTCGTGTCGGTGGAGGTGCTGTCTTTGGAAGTCTTCTTGGCCATGGGTTCACTTTAAGGCTGGCGTATCGCACAGGCTGAGATTCTGCCCGGCGTTCGGAAAAAAATTATCGGACATCCGTACCAACCTCAGCGGAACCAGAGAATCGCCACAAAAGACCGTGCAGAAAATGCGGTGTAGAAGGATCAGCGGTTGGGCCGCAGCAGGCCGCAATACAGGCCTTCGATCGCGAAGTCCTGGTCGGGCAGCACCTCGATCGGCTTGTAATCGGGGTTGCGCGGCAGCAGGCGGATGCGGTCCTTGCCCATCTTGAGCAGCTTGACGGTGATCTCGTCATCGATGCGGGCCACCACGATCTGCCCCGAGCGGGCGTCGCGGGTGCGGTGCACGCCGATGAGGTCGCCGTCGAAGATGCCTTCGTCGATCATCGAGTCGCCCTGCACCTTGAGCAGGTAGTCCGGCGCCGGCGAGAAGAACACCCGGTCGAGCACGACGAAGTCGTCCGAGCCGATGTCCGCCCCGATCGGCAGACCGGCCGCGACCCGGCCCAGCACCGGCAGGCGCAGGACGTGGTCGGGCAGCGCGGGCACCGACAGCGAGGCCGGCAGGCCGTCCTGCAGCGCCGGGGCCTGGACCAGCCGGATGCCACGGGCCTGGCCGGGAATGCGCCGGATCGCGCCGGCCTGCTCGAGGGCTTCCAGGTGGTACTGTGCCGCGCGCACCCCCTTGAAGCCGAAGGCGCGGGCGATTTCCGTCTGCGACGGCGGCGCGCCGTCGGTCTCGATACGCTCGGCGATCAACTGCAGGATCGCCTGCTGGGTGTCGGTGAGTTCCATGGTTAGTAGTATTACTACTAACGATGTGGGTGCGCAAGTGCCCGTGGAAGATGCGCACGCGGAAGCGGGACGATCCCGGTTGATGACGCCTGCGGGGAAGCAGCCACCCATGGGGTGGCTCTACCTGCGGATGCACCGCCTCGCACGCCTCGGCGGATCTGCGTTGGCGTGGATGGTAGAGCCACCCCATGGGTGGCTGCGCGCGGTGTGCGGACGCGCGACCTGCGAATGCGTTGGCGGGGACGGTAGAGCCACCCCATGGGTGGCTGCGCTTGGCGTGCGGACGCGCGACAGGCCGGTAAGTGCAGGGGCATGGGGGCGGACGGAAGAGCGGCCGACCGACGGTCGGCGCTACACGCCATCGGCCGCGGGGCGGCCGATGGCGGGGATCCTTCGGATCCCGGCGGCAGAACCCTATGGGGTTCTGCCGCTTCGCCAGATCGAGAACAGGATCCACACGCCGCAGAAACCGGCGCCGACGAAGCCAGCCACGCCCAGGGCCAGCAGCCAGCGGCTGGAGACGCCGCCGACGCTGTGCATGACGATGGACGAGCCGATGATGAGCGCGGCGGTGACGATGCCCATGACCAGCCGGTTGGCGGCGCGGTTGACCTGGTCGCCGAAGCCCTGCAGCGCGGTGGTCTCCACCTTCAACTGCAGCCGCCCGCGGCGGGCCATCTGCAGCAGCCGGCGTACGTCGCGCGGCAGGTCGCCGAGCAGGTCCATCACCCCCACCAGGCTGCGCTTGCCGCGCTTGAGCACCGCCCCGGGCGCGTAGCGCTGCCACATCACCCGCTCCAGGTACGGGCGGGCGGCGCTGGCCATGTCGAATTGCGGGTCGAGCTGGCGGCCCATGCCTTCCAGGGTGAGGAAGGTCTTGATCATCAGCGCGAGGTCGGCCGGCAGGGTCAGCGCGTACTGGCGCAGCAGCGTGGTGATGTTGCCCAGCATCAGCCCCATGTGCAGGTCTTTGAGCGGCACGCCGCGGTACTGGTCGACGAAGGTGCTGATGTCCTGCTGCAGCCGCGACTCGTCCACGTCCACGCCGCCGGCCCAGTCCAGCAACACGTCGGCCACCGCCTCCGGCTCCTGGTTGACCAGCCCGTGCAGCAGCTGGGCCACCTGGTAGCGACGCTGCTCGGAGATCGCCCCGACCATGCCGAAATCGATTACGCCAATGCGTCCGTCACGCAGGTAGATGATGTTGCCCGGGTGCGGATCGGCGTGGAAGCAGCCGTCTTCGAGCACCATCTTGAGCACGATGTGCGCGCCGCGACGGGCCAGCTGCACCCGATCCAGGCCCGCCGCATCCACCCCGGCGAGGTCGCGCCCGGGGATGCCGTCCACGAAGTCCTGCACGTTGAGGCTCTCGCAGGTCCACTGCCAGTGCACGTTGGGAATCAGGATGTCCTGGCGGCCCTGGAAGTGGCGGGCGATGCGCTCGGCGTTGCGGCACTCGGCGGCGAAATCCAGCTCGCGCCGCAACGACACCTGGAACTGCTGCACCACCTCGGCCGGGCGGTAACGCTGCAGGTCGGGCACGCGGGCCTCCACGATCTCGGCCAGCCGCGCCAGCAGGCGCAGGTCGGCCTCGATCACCTCGCGGATGCCGGGGCGGCGGATCTTGAGCACCACGGCGGTGCCATCGTGCAGCGTGGCGCGGTGCGCCTGCGCCAGCGAGGCCGCGGCCATCGGCGTCTCATCCAGCCAGGCAAACACCTCGGTGGCCGGCGCGCCCAGGTCGGCCTCCAGCTGCTCGCGGACCTGCGCGTAGGGCAACGCCGGCACCGCGTTCTGCAGTTCGGAGAACTCGGCGATCCAGTCCGGCGGGAACAGGTCCACGCGGGTGGCCAGCACCTGGCCGAGCTTGACGAAGGTCGGGCCGAGGTCTTCCATCGCCCGCCGCACCCGGACCGGTGCGGTCATGCGCAGCATCTGCGTGTCGTTCCAGTGCAGCAGCCGCCCGGCGCGCTCGAGCACGTCGGCCAGCCCGATCCGGCGGACCAGGTCGCCAAAGCCATAGCGGATCAGGACCGAGGCGATTTCCTGCAATCGCCCCAGGTCGCGCACGGTTCCCAGCGTTTCCCACATCGGTGCAACTCCTGTCCACGCACGCACCGAGGATGTCACACCGGTGCGAAAATTCCCGTCAGCGCCTGCTGCACGGTTTGCCGGCGGATGGCCTCGCGGTCGCCGTCGAACTGGAACAGCTGTGCGCGCGCATAGCCGCCCCGTTGCTTCCAGCCGATCCAGACGCTGCCGACCGGCTTGTCCGGGCTGCCGCCACCGGGCCCGGCGATGCCGGTGACCGCCACTGCGACGCCTGCGCCGGAATTGATCAGCGCACCGGCCACCATTTCCAGCACGGTTTCGCGGCTGACCGCACCGAACTGCTCCAGTGTCTGCGCGCGGACGCCGAGCAGGCGCTGCTTGGCTTCATAGCTGTAAACCACCATGCCGCAGTCGAAGAAAGCCGACGAGCCGGCGACGTCGGTCATGGCCTTGGCGATCCAGCCGCCACTGCAGCTTTCGGCACTGACCAGCTGCAGCGAGGCCTGCTGCAGGCGCTGGCCGACGTCGCGGGCAAGCAGGCCGAGTTCGGCGTCGGTGGGGATGCTCATGGAAATCCTGGTTCGACGGGGGC
>NZ_JAVWXA010000097.1:0-14706 GCF_036662295.1 Stenotrophomonas sp. | reverse complement strand
GACGAAGAGTGGCTGCTGACCCTGGAGCGCAAGCACTTCGTCGAACTGGCCCAGCAGGAAAAGACCCAGGCCCGCATCGCGCACATGCTCAAGACCGGCAAGCCGCTGCGGAACTGACGGAAGAAAACGGTAGTGCCGGCCGCTGGCCGGCAACCTCTTCCAATTCTTATCTAAGAGATCACTGCAATGACCAAGCAAATCCAGGACGCCTACATCGTCGCCGCCACCCGTACCCCGGTCGGCAAGGCGCCCAAGGGCGTGTTCCGCAATACCCGCCCGGACGACATGCTCGCCCACGTGCTCCGCTCCGTGGTCGCGCAGGCGCCGGGCATCGACGTCAACCGCATCGATGACGCGATCATCGGCTGCGCCATGCCCGAAGCCGAGCAAGGCATGAACGTGGCGCGCATCGGCGTGCTGCTGGCCGGCCTGCCGGACACCATCGCCGCGCAGACCGTGAACCGCTTCTGCTCCTCCGGCCTGCAGGCCGTGGCCATGGCCGCCGACCAGATCCGCCTGGGCAACGCCGACCTGATGCTGGCCGGCGGCACCGAGTCGATGTCGATGGTGCCGATGATGGGCAACAAGATCGCCATGGCGCCGAGCGTGTTCGACAACGACCACGTGGCCATCGCCTATGGCATGGGCATCACCGCCGAGAAGGTGGCCGAAGAGTGGAAGGTCTCGCGCGAGGAGCAGGACGCGTTCGCGCTGGCCTCGCACCAGAAGGCCATCGCCGCGATCCAGAACGGCGACTTCAAGGACGAGATCAGCCCCTATGACGTGCGCACCCGCCAGCCCGACCTGGCCGACGGCCGCCGCATCATCACCCGCGACCGCATCGTGGACACCGACGAAGGCCCGCGCCTGGATTCGTCTGCTGAAGGCCTGGCCAAGCTGCGCCCGGTGTTCCGCAACGGCCAGTTCGGCGGCACGGTGACCGCCGGCAACTCCTCGCAGATGAGCGACGGTGCCGGTGCGGTGCTGCTGGCCTCCGAGCAGGCGGTGAAGGATTACGGCCTCAAGCCGCTGGCGCGTTTCGTCAGCTTCTCCGTCGCCGGCGTGCGCCCGGAAGTGATGGGCATCGGCCCGATCGCGGCGATCCCCAAGGCGCTCAAGCAGGCCGGCCTGACCCAGGACCAGCTGGACTGGATCGAGCTCAACGAAGCCTTCGCCGCGCAATCGCTGGCGGTCATCCGCGATTGCGGCCTGGACCCGTCCAAGGTGAACCCGCTGGGCGGCGCCATCGCGCTGGGCCACCCGCTGGGCGCGACCGGTGCGATCCGTACCGCGACCCTGCTGCACGGCCTGCGCCGTCGCCAGCAGAAGTACGGCATGGTCACCATGTGCATCGGCACCGGCATGGGCGCGGCGGGCATTTTCGAGTCGCTGTAAGGGGCGTACCAGGTGCCGACCGTTGGTCGGCACCGCGCATCCCCGGTAGGTGCCGACCACGGGTCGGCACAGCGCCAAAAACAAGAAGGGCGGGCGTGGTGGGCGCCCTTCTCGGTTGTGGCATAAGCACCAACGGTGCGTATCTACCTCATCTGCATACGCACCAACGGTGCGTATCCACGCATTCCAATCAGTCTTCGGCCAGCATCTGGGTGAGCTTCTCGCGTGCCGGCTTGGCCAGCTTCTTGTTCTCCAGCGCGAAGCGGATCGTGGCCTCGACCAGCCCCAGATGGGTGCCGCAGTCGAAACGCGTGCCCTCGAAACGGTACGCATCGACCGGCTCGGACTGCAGCAGGGTGGCGATCGCATCGGTCAGCTGGATCTCGCCACCGGCACCGGTGCCGGTCGCCTCCAGCAGCTCGAAGATCTTCGGGCTGAGCACGTAGCGGCCGACCACGGCCAGGTCACTGGGCGCATCGTCCGGCTTGGGCTTCTCCACGATCTGCGAAATACGGCCCTTGCGCCCGTCGAAGGCCTCGGTCGCCACGATGCCGTAGCTGGCCGTGCTTTCGTGCGGCACGTCTTCCACGGCGATCACGCTGGCGCCGGTGGCCGCGTTGAGGTCGGCCATCTGCTTGAGCGCGCCCTCACCCCGGTTCCAGATCAGGTCATCGGGCAGCAGCACCGCGAAGGGTTCGTCGCCGATCACGGCCTTGGCGCACAGCACCGCATGCCCCAACCCGAGCGCTTCGGTCTGGGTGACGAAGATCGCGCGCACGCCCTCGGGCAGCACGTGGCGGACCAGCTCCAGCTGTTCCTTCTTGCCGGCGCGCTCGAGCTTCTGTTCCAGCTCGTAAGCCTTGTCGAAGTAATCGGCCACCGCGTGCTTGTAGCGGTTGGTGATGAAGATCAGGGTGTCGCAGCCTGCTTCGATCGCCTCGTCGACGGCGTACTGGATGAGTGGCCGATCGATGATCGGCAGCATCTCCTTGGGCACCGTCTTGGTGGCGGGCAGAAAACGCGTGCCCAATCCAGCCACCGGGAAAACCGCCTTGCGAATGCGCTTGTTCGTCACAGCCTGTTGGCCTCTCGTGCCGGGAAAGGAAGCACCTTAGCCGACGCAACGTGATCATCCTGTTGCAGCGGCGAGAACTCCGGCATGGTCGCAAACAGGATGTTGTTGATGGCGTCGGTGTCGTAGGTGGCGATCGCTTCGCGCAGGCGCGGCACGTTGCCCAGCACCTGGTCGCGCGCGAAGGTACGCACGCCGGCTTCCAGGATCTTCGGATGGGCGGTGGGGCGATAGTCCTCGTCCGAATAGAACAGGGTCTCGTGCAGCTTCTCGCCCGGGCGCAGGCCGGTGTAGATGATCGCGATGTCCTTGTACGGCTGCTTGCCGGCCAGGCGGATCATCTGCTCGGCGAGCACGCGGATCGGCACCGGCTCGCCCATGTCCAGGGTGTAGATGGCGCCATGCGACGCCGAGGCGGCCGCCTGCAGGATCAACTGGCAGGCCTCGGGGATGGTCATGAAGTAACGGGTCACTTCCGGGTCGGTCACCGTGACCGGGCCGCCCTTGAGGATCTGCTCGCGGAACAGCGGCACCACGCTGCCGGCCGAGGCCAGCACGTTGCCGAAGCGCACGGTCACAAAACGGGTGTGGCTGGTCTTATGGTCCAGGCTCTGGCAGATCATCTCGGCGTAGCGCTTGCTGGCGCCCAGCGCATTGACCGGGTCCACGGCCTTGTCGGTGGAGATGAACACGAAGTGCTCGATCCGCGCTTCCACGCAGGCGCGCGCCACCGTCTCGGTGGACAGGATGTTGTTGCGCACCGCTTCGCGCAGCTGGCGCTCCAGCACCGGCACCTGCTTGTAGGCGGCCGCATGGAACACCGCATCGACATTGGACAGCGACAGCGCATGGCGGATCACCGACGGGTCGCCGCAGTCGCCCAGCACCGCCTCCACGTCCAGGTCGGGGAAGCTGCGCTTGAGCTCGGCCTCGATGGTCAGCAGCAGCAGCTCGCTCATTTCCAGCAGCACGATGCGCCCGGCCCCGTGGCGCGCGCACTGGCGGCACAGCTCCGAGCCGATCGAGCCGCCGGCGCCGGTCACCAGCACGGTGCGCCCGCCCAGCCAACCCCGGATCAGCGACCAGTCCGGCAGGATCGGCTTGCGCCCCAGCAGGTCCTCGATCGCCACTTCCTTGAGCTCGCCGGGCAACGAATGGCCCAGCAGCACGTCATTGAGCTTGGGCACCATGCGGAACGGCACCCCGGTGGCCTCGCAGATGGCGACCACGCGCTGCATGCCGACCGCGTCCAGCGAGGGGATGGCGATCACCAGCAGCTTGGCGGCGGTCTCGCGCACCGCCGCGGGCGCGTCGTCCAGCGTGCCCAGGATGGGCAGGCCCTGCAGCTTGGCGCCCTGCAGGTGCGGGGCATCGTCGAGCAGTCCGACCGGTTCGAAGTCACCGGAGCGGCGCAGGTCGCGGACCAGCGCCTCGGCGGCCTGGCCGGCCCCGAGGATCAGCACGCGGCGGGCGGTCGCATCGGACTGCAGCGACTGGTAGTCCTTCCAGGCCCGGTACAGCAGGCGCGGCGCGCCCAGCAGCGCCGACAGCGCGAACGGGTAGATGACCAGCACCGACATCGGCACGCCGTTGAAGCGCTTGTAGGCCAGCACCACCACGATGGCGAGCAGGCCGATGAAGCTGGCCTTGAAGATGTTGAGCAGGTCGGCGACGCTGGCGAAACGCCAGAGGCCGCGGTAGAGGCCCACCCGCCAGAACACCACCGCCTGGATCACCAGCACCAGCGAGGTGTCGATGTTCCACAGGGGCAGCGAAGGCGCGTCGGCCAACATGGAGTAACGACCGGCATGCAGCAATTGCCAGCAGGCCCAGACCATGAACAGGTCGTGGACCACGATGGCGCCGCGCGGTATCAAACTGGTAAGACGGTCCTGCCAAGGCGTCATAAAACAAACAATCCTTCTAATTGCGCATTCCCTTGCGCAGGAGTAGCCACAAACCAGTCGCGAGGATCAACCACGCGACGGCCACGGCAGCCTCCCACCTCGGCTGCAGATCGCTGCAAGCATTAAACACTGTAATACTGAACAGACCAAAAACAAAGTAAAGCCCGGTGACAAAAGTGTGGCTCAGTCCACCTTTGACCGCCCGCTGATAGAGATGTTGGGTGTGGGGTTCCATCCATCGCTGCCCGGACAGCATGCGCGTCAGGAGTGTGAAGCCGGCGTCCACAAGGAAGGCTGAAAGCGGCACCAGCAGCAGGATCCACTGGATCTCCGTGACCACGCTGGCCAGGCAGACCAGGGCAGCGATGGCGTAGCCAAGCGCGCCGCTACCGACATCGCCCATGAAAATCCGGGCCCGCGGGAAGTTGAACGGCAGGAAGCCCAGGCAGGCCAGCGCCAACACCAGCCCGGCCAGGGCAAACGGCATCGGCATCACGGCGGCGAAGGCCAGCCCGGCCAGGACGGCCTGGGTGGTGGCAATGCCATTGATGCCATCCATGAAATTCCAGATGTTGATCAATGACACCGTGAACAACAGCGCCAGCACCGCCTGCAGCGGGTTGCCACTGGCCTGCCAGACCAGCACGGCCACCAGCGCGGCGGCCACCAGGTGCACCATCAGGCGGCGCACCGCCGGCAGCGGCCGATGGTCGTCCCACCAGCCGATCCCGGCCACCAGCACCAGGCCCAGCCCGAACACCAGCAGCGGGACGCGTGCGCCCGGCCAGGCCCAGGCCGCCACGCCGGTGGCCAGCAACAGGGTAAGCACGATCGCGATGCCGCCGCCACGCGGGGTAGCCACGCCATGGCTGCGGCGCTCGCCGGGCTGGTCCATCAGGTTGCGGCGCAACGCGTAATGGCGTGCGGCCCAGGTAAGCGCCGCCGCCATCGCCAGCACCGCGGGCAATGCCATCATCCAGGCCGCCGGCATGGCTCAGAGCACCGCGTAGTTCAGCAGCGGCTTGACCGTGCCCCATTCCTTGCAGCTGGGGCACTGCCAGTGGTGCGTGCGCGCGCCGAAGCCGCAGCGGGTGCAACGGTAAGCCGGGTTGCGGACCAGCAACTGGTCGGTGATGTGCTTGAGGTCGTGCAGGGTGGCGGTGGAATCGGCACCTTCGGCCAGGGTCAGGTCGATCAGCGCCGACTCGCCGCGCACCGAGGGCCGGTCCTTGAGCTGGCGGCCCAGGTAGGCGCGTGCCGGGGCCACGCCTTCCTGCTCCTCCATCAACTGGGTCAGCGCCAGCACCGGGGCGATGCCGCGGTAGTGCTCGGTCATCTCGGACAGGAACGCGCGCGCGCCGCCGAGGTCGCCGACCTTGCGGTAGTTCTGCATCAGCGCCTGCAGCACTTCGGGCAGGTATTCCGGGTCGTTGCGGGCGGCCCGCTCGAAGGCGCGCACGGCCGCCTCGGCATTGCCCGCATCCGCCTCCAGGCGGCCCTCGATGATGCCGGCACGCACCGACATCGCGTCGGCCTGGTACGCCCGGGCAATGGCCGCCCTTGCCTCCTCGATCTTGCCGGCGCCGCGGTAGCGCTCGGCCAGCTCGCACTCGAACTGACCGATCAGCTTGCCCATCGGCTCGCCGGTGACTTCCTCGAATCGACTGGCGTTGTCGATGGCCTTTTCCCAGTCACGCTCGGCCTGGTAGATGCCGATCAGGTGCTTGAGCGCCTGCGGGGCGCGCTGGTCGATCTGCGCCAGCTCGGTGAAGACCGTTTCCGCGCGGTCCAGCAGGCCGGACTTCATGTAGTCCTCGCCGAGCGCCAGCAAGGCCTGCACGCGCTGCGCATCGTTGAGGTCGGCACGGTTGACCAGGCCCTGGTGCAAGCGGATGGCCCGGTCCACTTCGCCGCGACGGCGGAACAGATGGCCCAGCGCGACCTGGGTCTCGAAGGTTTCCTTGTCCAGCTCGGCGATATGCAGGAACAGCTCGATGGCCTTGTCCGGCTGCTCGTTGAGCAGGTAGTTCAGGCCACGGAAATAGGTGCTGGACAGGTGGCTGACCTGGTTGTCACCGTGGCGCTGGCCGCCACGCCGGCCGATCACCCAGCCAGAGACCGCCGCCAACGGCAGGAACAGGAAGAACCAGAACCACTCGGAGACAAATTCCATCGGCGCTCAGCGTCCGTCGAAAGGAGAAGAAGGGGAAGCGGCCGGCGCCACGACCACGGTCGGGTTGGCCTTCTGCGCCCTGCGCAGCTTTGCGTAGAGCGGGATCACCATGCTGGCCAGCACGAGGCCGCCGCCGATGATGGCACCGGACAGCAGGGCGACGATGATCGCCAGGCCGGTGGTGGAATTGATCTGGGTAAAGCCCAGGCTGATGACGATCGGGGCCGAGTTGAGCGCACCGATGATGAGGCCCACGACAAGCACCGCCAACAGGATCAGCAGACGTACGACTTTCATGCAGCAGCTCCCGTACCGTGAAGCTTCAAGAGTAGCGGACTACCCGCCCCCTCTGCCAGCCAACCCGGTGGAATGGATGCATCCGCGCAGCGGATGACAGTCTTCAGGCAGGATCGCTTTCCAGCGGCACCACGGCGCTCACGCGCTCACGCAGTTCCTTGCCCGGTTTGAAATGCGGGACATGCTTGCCCGGCAACGCGACCGATTCCCCGGTCTTGGGGTTGCGCCCCAGCCGTGGCGGCCGGTAGTGCAATGAAAAACTGCCGAACCCGCGGATCTCGATGCGATCCCCGCCGGCCAGCGCCCCACCCATCATTTCCAGCAACGACTTTACCGCCAGATCGACATCGTCCGACTTCAAATGCGCCTGTCGGCGCGCCAGGATTTCGATCAGCTCGGATTTGGTCATTACGGGCTCTTCGGGGGGAACTCAGACCCTGAAACGGCCCGGACTGATGTCCGGGCCGTCCAGGAAACTACGACAGCGAGAGGCCGATTACTCGGACTTGTTGCCGTTCAGCTGTGCACGCAGCAGCGCGCCGAGCTGGGTGGTGCCGCTGGAAGCGGACGAGGACTGGTATTCCTCCAGCACTTCGCGCATTTCCGCGTCGTCCTTGGCCTTGATGGACAGCTGCAGGGTACGACCCTTGCGATCCATGCCCACGAACTTGGCTTCCACCTTGTCGCCGACCTTCAGGAACTGGGTCGCGTCGTCCACGCGCTCGTTCGCAACATCGCGAGCGGCCACGTAGCCTTCGATGCCGTCAGCCAGTTCGATGGTTGCGCCCTTGGCGTCCACTTCCTTGACCACGCCTTCGACCTTGGAGCCCTTCGGATTGGCGGCCATGTACTGACCGAACGGATCCTGCTCCAGCTGCTTGACGCCCAGGCTGATGCGCTCGCGCTCCGGATCGACGGCCAGGACGACCGCGTCCAGGTTGTCGCCCTTCTTGAAGTTGCGGACCACGTCTTCGCCGGTGGTGTTCCAGCTGATGTCGGACAGGTGCACCAGGCCATCGATACCGCCGTCCAGGCCGATGAAGATGCCGAAGTCGGTGATCGACTTGATCTGGCCCGACACCTTGTCGCCCTTCTTGTGGATGGCCGCGAAGGTCTCCCACGGATTGGCGGCAACCTGCTTCATGCCCAGCGAGATGCGGCGACGCTCCTCGTCGACGTCCAGGACCATGACTTCAACTTCGTCACCGACCTGCACAACCTTGGACGGGTTGACGTTCTTGTTGGTCCAATCCATCTCGGACACGTGCACCAGGCCTTCCACGCCCGGCTCGATCTCGACGAACGCGCCGTAATCGGTGACGTTGGAGACCTTGCCGAAGACGCGGCTGTTGGCCGGGTAACGACGGGCGATGTTATCCCACGGATCTTCGCCCAGCTGCTTCAGGCCCAGCGAAACGCGGTTGCGCTCGCGGTCGAACTTCAGCACGCGCACGTCCAGCTCGTCGCCGACGTTCACGACTTCGGACGGATGGCGCACGCGCTTCCAGGCCATGTCGGTGATGTGCAGCAGGCCGTCGATACCGCCCAGGTCCACGAATGCGCCGTAATCGGTCAGGTTCTTGACGACACCCTTCAGGATCGCGCCTTCCTGCAGCTTGTCCATCAGCTGCTCGCGCTCTTCCGAGTGCTCGCTTTCGACGACAGCGCGGCGCGAGACCACGACGTTGTTACGCTTGCGGTCCAGCTTGATGAGCTTGAATTCCAGCTCCTTGCCTTCCAGGTAGGCCGGATCGCGCACGGGGCGCACATCCACCAGCGAACCCGGCAGGAACGCGCGGACATCCTTGATGTCCACGGTGAAACCACCCTTGACCTTGCCGCTGATGCGGCCGGTGATGGTTTCGTTCTTTTCCAACGCTTCTTCCAGCTCGTCCCACACCATCGCGCGCTTGGCCTTCTCGCGCGACAGGACGGTCTCACCGAAGCCGTTCTCGATGGAATCGAGGGCGACCTTGACGACGTCGCCTTCGGCGACATCGATCTCGCCAGCGTCGTTACGGAACTGCTCGATCGGCACGATGCCTTCGGACTTCAGGCCGGCGTTGATCACCACGACGTCGCCGCGGACTTCAACGACGACACCGCTGACGATGGCGCCCGGCTTCAGCTTGGCCAGATTGGCCTGGCTGGCTTCAAACAGTTCGGCAAATGATTCGGTCATTAGATTTACTCTGTTGGACACATGGGTCGGTCGGCTTCCCTTCAGGGAACTGGCGACCGCCCGCCTGTTGGTCGACCCCGGTACTGCAAGTCGTGTGTTAAGTAGGAAAACCGCCACGCATCATTGCGGGACGGAGCTTGTGTTGCCTTGCGATGTGCGACACCGCCGATGGATTGGCGGTCCTCCTGTACAACGGATCAGGCACCCGAAACCGGAAGCAGATCCAACACGTTGGCAACGACGTCGTCGATGCCGATACCACTGGTGTCGATGATGACGGCATCGTCTGCCGGCTTCAGGGGCGCCACTGTGCGCTGTGCATCACGGGCGTCGCGGGCCATGATCTCGCGCAGGAGGTCATCAAAGTTAACAGAAACCCCCTTGTCTTTCAACTGCTTATGCCGGCGCCCGGCACGCTCCTCGGCGCTGGCGGTCAGGAAGACCTTGAACGGGGCGTCGGGGAAGATGACCGTGCCCATGTCGCGGCCGTCGGCCACCAGGCCGGGGAGAACCCTGAATGCGCGCTGGCGCTCTTTCAGCGCCGCCCGCACCTCGGGGATCGCTGCAATGGCCGAGGCCAGCGCCCCGGTGGTCTCCAGGCGCAGCTCGTCGGTGGCGTCGGCCTGGTTGACCACCACCCGCAACCCGCCGTCGGCCGCCTCGATGAAGCGCACGTGCGTATCAAAGGTGCAGCGGACCAGCGCCGAGGCGTCGGAAGTGTCGATATCGGCCCAGCTGGCCGCCACGCCCACGGCGCGGTACAGGGCGCCCGAATCCAGGTAATGCCAGCCCAGGCGGCGTGCGACAATGCGGCTGACGGTCCCCTTGCCGGCCCCGGACGGGCCGTCGATGGTGAGCACGGGAGGAAGCTGGTTCATGGGTTTCCCTGTGGAATTGACCGCCCATTCTAGCCCCCGCCAGGGGCCTCCTGAGACCTTTTTGGTGCAACCACTTGAAAGGATGGAAAAAAGCCCGGTAGAATGGCGGGCTTGAACGAGCGTCACCTGCCGATTGTCATCTGCATATCGCGGCCGCGCTCCAACCGAATCCAACGTTTACGCCGAGGTATGCAATGAAAGTCCTGTCTTCCCTGAAGTCGGCCAAGTCCCGTCACCGTGACTGCAAGGTCGTCCGCCGTCGTGGCAAGATCTTCGTGATCTGCAAGTCGAACCCGCGTTTCAAGGCTCGCCAGCGCTGAGCCTTTAGGAGTCCCGGCCCCACGGTCGCGGCCTTCCTGAATAAAAAGCCGCCTCCGGGCGGTTTTTTATTGCCAATTTTGGTGTAATCGCACTGCCCGCCACGACCGCTGGTCGTGACGCCGCCCGTATTCTTGACCACTGGGGAGTAGATCGAGATGAAGCGTTACCTGACCACCGTGCCCTTGCTTGCGCTGCTGGCCTGCGCCAGCGCCCAGGCCGACACCCTGCTGATCGACCGCAGCCAGGAAAAGCCCGCCACCGCCCTGCCCGTCCGCGGCCAGAGCATGCAGCAGGTGCAGTCCCAGTTCGGCGATCCGGGCGAGCGCCTGGACCCGCGCGGCGGCCAGAAGCGCCAGTGGCCGACCATCAACCGCTGGGTCTACCCGCAGTTCACCGTCTACTTCGAGAAGCAGAAGGTGATCGACGTGGTGGCCAACAAGGCCGACGCCAACGAAGTCGGCCCCAAGCCGCCGATCCGCTGACCCACCCGCCGCCCGTGCCGCGGCGGGCCATCGCACCGAGACCATGAACGATACGCTCCGCTTTCCGGCCGAATGGGAAACCCAGTCCGCCATCCTGATCGCCTGGCCCCACGCCGACACCGACTGGGCCGACCGCCTGGGTGACGTCGAGGACACCTACATCGCCCTCGTCGCGGCCATCACCCGCTTCCAGCCGGTGCTGATCATCGTCGCCGACGACGATCTGGAGGCCTACGCCGATGCGCGCCTGCGCTCCAACCGCATCGACATGGACCGCGTGCGTTTCGTCACCGCGCAGTACGACGACACCTGGCTGCGCGACTCCGGCCCGATCACCCTCACCCGCGCCGACGGCGGCTTCCGCCTGCTGGACTTCCGCTTCACCGGCTGGGGCGGCAAGTTCGACGCCAGCCTGGACGACAAGCTGGTGGGCGTGCTGCACGACGCCGGCGTGTTCGCCGCGGGCGCGCAGGTGCAGAGCATCCCGTTCGCGCTGGAAGGCGGCGGCATCGAGACCGACGGCGCCGGCACCCTGCTGACCACCTGGCAGTGCCTGCACGAACGCCATCCCGACCGCGACCGCGCCTCGCTCAGCACCGACCTGGCCAGCTGGCTGCAGCAGGACCGGGTGCTGTGGCTGGACCACGGCTACCTGGAAGGCGACGACACCGATGCCCACATCGACACCCTCGCCCGCTTCGCCTCGGTGGACAGCATCGTGTACCAGGCCTGCGATGACGCCAGCGATTCGCACTTCGCCGAGCTGCAGGCGATGGGCAACGAGCTGGCGGCCCTGCGCACCGTGTCGGGCGCGCCGTACCGCCTGTTCCCGTTGCCGTGGGCACAGCCGGTCATCGATGACGGCCGCCGCCTGGCGGCGTCCTACGCCAATTACCTGATCCTCAATGGCGCGGTGCTGATGCCGGCCTATGGCGATGTGGCCGACGAGGCCGCGCGCGCGGTGCTGGCGCAGGCCTACCCGGACCGGGAGATCGTGCCGGTACCGTGCCGCTCGCTGATCTGGCAGAACGGCAGTCTTCACTGCATCACCATGCAGCTGCCGCAGGGCCTGCTGGCCTGACCGGGGCGCCACGAACAACGGTCGTGGCCTGCCGGATGGATCCGCCGCGACCCACGATGGCGGTTTACCGGCGTTGCGCCTTCCGCGCATGCGCTGTTCGGTCGTGCCGGCCGCTGGCCGGCAACCCGTCAGCCGCGCCGGGTGCGGGAATGCACCGCACCCGCACCCGCCCCGCCTGTTTATCAAGCAGCACGCCGCGTGCACCCATCCGCGATAAACTGCGTTTTTCCCCCGCAGGACCGCCCCCGGATGAGCCCACGCCACCCCCTTTCCGTCGCCCTGATCCAGGAGCGCAACCACGGCGACGCCGCGGCCAACCTGGCCGTGATCGAAACGCGCGTGGCTGAAGCGGCTGCCCAGGGTGCCAAGCTGATCCTGCTGCAGGAACTGCACAACGGCGCGTATTTCTGCCAGCACGAATCGGTGGACGAATTCGACCTGGCCGAGCCGATTCCCGGCCCCAGCACCGAACGCCTCGGTGCGCTGGCGAAGAAGCACGGCGTGGTCATCGTCGGCTCGCTGTTCGAGCGCCGCGCGGCCGGGCTGTACCACAACACCGCGGTGGTCTTCGAGAAGGACGGCACGCTGCTGGGCAAGTACCGCAAGATGCACATCCCTGACGATCCGGGGTTCTACGAGAAGTTCTATTTCACCCCGGGCGACATCGGCTTCAAGCCGATCGACACCTCGGTCGGCCGTCTCGGCGTGCTGGTGTGCTGGGACCAGTGGTACCCGGAAGCGGCGCGCCTGATGGCGCTGGCCGGCGCCGAGCTGCTGCTCTACCCCACCGCGATCGGCTGGGACCCGGACGACCAGCAGGACGAGCAGAACCGCCAGCGCGATGCGTGGGTGCTCAGCCATCGCGGCCATGCCGTGGCCAACGGCGTGCCGGTGCTCAGCTGCAACCGCGTGGGCCATGAAGCCTCTCCGCTGGGCGCCTCGGGCATCCAGTTCTGGGGCAACAGCCACGTGCTGGGCCCGCAGGGCGAGTTCATCGCCGAAGCCGGTGGCGACCCCACCGTGCTGATCTGCGAGGTGGACCTGCAGCGCAGCGAACACGTGCGCCGGATCTGGCCGTTCCTGCGCGATCGCCGCATCGATGCATACGGCGACCTGCTCAAGCGCTATATCGACTGACTGCCAGGACCCCTGCCCCCGTGACCGTGCAGCTGCGCGACGCCCGCGACACCGACATCGACGCCATCACCGCGATCTACGCGGTGGAGGTGACCGACCTGGTCAACACCTACGAATACGACGTGCCCGACGCCGCCGAGATGCAGCGGCGCATGCACGACATCGTCGGCCGTGGCTTTCCCTATATCGTGGCCGAGGTCGATGGCCAGCTCGCCGGCTATGCCTACGCCAACACCTACCGCGGGCGCATCGCCTACCAGTGGACGGTGGAGAACTCGGTCTACGTGGATGCCGCCTTCCAGGGCCGCGGCGTGGGCACGGCGCTGATGCAGGGCCTGATCGATGCCTGCGTGGCGCGCGGTTACCGGCAGATGGTGGCGGTGATCGGCGAGCCGACCAACACCGCCTCGATCAAGCTGCACGAGCGCTTCGGTTTCCACACCGTTGGCATTTTCCGCGGCCTCGGCCGCAAGCACGGCCGCTGGCTGGACACCGTCCAGATGCAGCGCGCGCTCGGCGATGGTGCCGACAGCGCCCCTTCGAATGAATGATGCGATGACTGATACCCAGATCGATGACACCGGCGACACCCTGTTCGCCGGCCAGCCCGTGCGCGTGGTCGAGCGCGACGGCGTGCGTTACACCCTGCTGGGCACCGCCCATGTGTCCCAGGCCAGCGTGGAGGCGGTGGAGCGCGCCATCGGCAGCGGTCGCTTCGACGCAGTGGCCGTCGAGCTGGACCCGCAGCGGCTGCAGGCGCTGACCGACCCCGACGCGATGGCCAAGCTGGACCTGGTGGAGGTGATCCGCAAGGGGCGCGTGGCCCTGTTCGCCGCCAACCTGGCGCTGGCGGCCTACCAGCGACGCCTGGCCGAGCAGCTGGAGATCGAACCGGGCGCCGAACTCAAGCGCGCGGTGACCCTGGCCAACGCGCACAACCTGCCGGTCCACCTGATCGACCGCGAGGTCGGCCTGACCTTCAAGCGCGCCTCGCAGCGGCTGGGCTTCATCGGCCGGATCAAGCTGGTGATGGGCCTGGGCGCCGGCCTGTTCGCCTCCGACGAGGTGGGCGAGGACGAGATCGAGAAGCTCAAGCAGGGCGACATGCTGGAGGCGAGCTTCGGTGAGTTCGCCAGCGAGAACCCGGCGCTGTACGAGACCATCATCGGCGAGCGCGACCGCTACATGGCCACCCGGCTGCGCGAAGTGCATGACCCGGCGCAGCGCGAGGTGCTGGCGGTGGTCGGTGCCGGCCACCTGGCCGGGCTGGCGAAGTATCTGGAAACCGACACCGATGCACCCGGTCCGCTGCGCGAATCGCTGGAAGCGGTGCCGAAGAAGCGCAACATCCCGTGGATCACGCTGACCATCCTGGCCGTGGTGCTGGCCGGCATCGCGGTGGGGTTCTATCGCGGCGGGCTGGGCGTGGGCGGCGAGCTGCTGCTGACCTGGGCGATGTATACCGGCGGCCTGGCCGGCCTGGGCTGCCTGCTGGCCGGCAGCCACCCGTTGAGCATCCTGACGGCGATCGTGGTGGCCCCGTTCAAGCCGTTCCGGCTGAGCATTCCCACCGGCGCATTCGCCGCGCTGGTGGAGACGCGGCTGCGCAAGCCGGCCTACCAGGATTTCCTCAAGCTGCGCGATGACGCACAGAGCCTGAAGGGCTGGTACCGCAACCGCGTGACGCGCGTGGTGCTGACCTTCATCCTGACCAACATTGGCAGCATGCTGGGACTGTGGCTGACCGGGTTCCAGGTGTGGGGGAAGGTGGCGGGCTGAGC
>NZ_JAVWXA010000096.1:0-14875 GCF_036662295.1 Stenotrophomonas sp. | reverse complement strand
TGTACCTGTTCGAGCGCGACTGCTCGGTGCAGCGCCGCCACCAGAAGGTGCTGGAGGAAGCGCCCGCACCGGGCATGACCGCCGAGCGCCGCGCGGCAATGGGCAAGGCCGCGGTGGATGCGGCGCGCGCGGTGGACTACGTGGGCGCCGGCACGGTGGAGTTCATCGCCGCACCGGATGGCACGTTCTTCTTCATGGAAATGAACACCCGCCTGCAGGTGGAGCACCCGGTCACCGAGTGCATCACCGGCACCGACCTGGTGGAGTGGCAGCTGCGCGTGGCCAGTGGGCAGCCGCTGCCGCTGGCGCAGGACCAGTTGCAGATCCGCGGCCACGCGCTGGAAGCGCGGCTGTATGCCGAGGACGCCGACCGCGGCTTCCTGCCCTCCACCGGCACGTTGCGCCACCTGCGCCTGCCCGCCGGCAGCGCGCACGTGCGCGTGGATGCCGGTGTCGAACAGGGCGATGCGATCACCCCGTTCTACGACCCGATGATCGCCAAGCTGATCGTGTGGGACGTGGACCGCCCCGCCGCGCTGCGCCGCATGGCCCAGGCCCTGGCCGAGTGCGAAGTGGTGGGTGTGACCACCAATGCGGCGTTCCTGCGCCGGCTGGTGTTGACAGATTCGTTCACCCGGGCCGACCTGGACACCGCGCTGATCGAGCGCGAGCACGCGGCCCTGGCCCCGGCCAGCGCCGAGGGCGATCCCACGCCATGGGTGCTGGCCGCGATCGCCGCGGTCGGCAGCCAGGCCGCCGCGCACACCGACCCGCGCGACCCGCACTCGCCGTGGCAGCAGCCGGATGGCTGGCGCCTGGGCGCCCGCGCCCCGCATGCGCTCAGCCTGGAACATCGCGGCCGCCAGCAGGCGGTGACCGCGCTGGCGCACGACGGCGACTGGACGGTGACCTTGGGTGACGCCCGGGTGCTGGCCCGTGGCACCCTGGTCGGCGACACCCTGCGCGTGCAGGCCGGCGATGCCCTGCACCGCGCCCGCGTGGTCCGCGATGGCGACGCGCTGTACCTGTTTGGCAGCCAGGGCGGGCAGCGCTTCACCCTGCACGACCCGGTCAGCGAAGCGGACCAGCACGTGGCCGATGCCGGCAGCCTGCTGGCGCCGATGCCGGGCCGGATCGTGGCCACCGCCGTCGCGCCCGGCACCCGCGTCACGCGTGGCACGCCCTTGCTGGTGCTGGAGGCGATGAAGATGGAACACACCCTGCAGGCCCCCGCCGATGGCGTGGTGCAGGGCTACCGGGTCAAGGCCGGCGACCAGGTGGGCGACGGCGCGGTGCTGGTGGATTTCGAGCCCGACGCGGCCTGAGCCCCGGCGGCCGGCGGGCTACACCGCCGCTGGCTGCCAGATCACCCCGGCCGGGTCCAGCTCGGTCGTGGTCATCTGCCCCGCGCGCCAGCCGAAGCCGCACACCGCCAGCACGCCCTCGGCGATGGTGTCCAGCTGCAGCGCGCGCTCGATGTGCTTCTCGTTGATGGCCCCGGTGATGAAGGCACCCAAGCCCGCATCGGTGGCGGCCAGGTACAGCGTCTGCGACAGGTGCCCGGCCTCCATCGCCACCACGCGGTAGCTCTTGGCGTGCTGGCGGTACTTCCAGAAGGTGCGCTCGAAGCGCGGCGCGAGCACCACCAGCACGTGGGCATCGGCGAACCAGTGCTGCTGCCCGACCATCTGCATGACGAAGTCGCGGTCCACGGCGGCCTCGGTCTGCATGCGCTCCAGTTCGTGGCTGTCGCCGCGATAGTGGTACAGCCCGGGCGCGATGCCCTCCACGTTCTGCACCACCAGATAGGCTTCGATCGGGTGCAGGCCGCCGCCGGAGGGCACGTTCTTCTTCAGGAACACCAGGTCCTCGCCGACCTTGAAGCGGCTGCGGCTGCCAAAGGTGCGCTGCAGGAGCTGGGCGAAGGTGGCCAGCGGCACCGGGCGGTCCGTATCGAAATTGCGGCAGGTCACGCGGCGCGCAAGCAGCGCATCGAACGCGTTGCCGTCCACCTCCGGCAGGGCCAGGCGCGGACCGGCCATGGCCAGCTGCGGTGCCTCGCGCGGCGGCTCGCCCAGGGTCTGGCGCATCTGCCCGGCGGTCTCGGTTTCCGAGTCCTGCATGTTGCGCACCGCATCCACCCCGTCCCAGCGCGAGAACGCGTGCATCACCGCCGCCAGCGGATGCCAGTGCACCCCGCGCAGGCGTGCATCGCGGGCGGCAGCCTCGCCGGTCGCGTCTTCCTCGACCAGCAGCCCGGCGGCCAGCAGTTCGCGCGCCATGGCCCGTTCGGGTGCGTCGGGCGCCAGCGTGGTCCAGGTGCTGGGACTGAGCGTGCCCAGCCAGGCCTGCGCCTGCGCCGAGATCGGCACCGGTTGTTCCAGGTGCGGGGCCAGGGCGACCCAGCCCAACTCGCGCACGCGTCCATCGCCGCCGTCCAGCAGCGCCTCAAAGCGGAACGCCGCCGTCTCGCGGGGCTCCAGCAACACCATGGCACATCGTCTCAGGCGCACACGTCCCTCCACCGCTTTATCGGCACAAGAAAGGATATCGTTCGGCAGGGCGACAACTTGACCCTTTCCAGCGCCAGGCGCTCAAGAACCCCGCGCCAAGGCCGACACCAGCTCATTGCGTTCAACCAACCGAGAGCCCCGCCATGCCCACCCTGAAGCTTGAACCCGCCGCCGCCAAACGCCTCGTGCAGCTGCTGTCCACCGACGACGCCTTCCGCGAACGCTTCGTCACCGACACCGCCGCCGCCTTGCGCGATGCGGGCCACCAGCCGGAGAGCGAGGAAGCGCTGGAGGCCTTCGTCAAGGAATGCTGCTGCCACATCACCCTGGCCGACAAGAACAGCATCGCCAAGGCGCAGCAGGAGATCTTCGCCATGCTGACGTCCGGCACGGCCTACACCGTGCCCATGCTCGAGCACGGCAACAGCGGCCCGCGCAAGCTGCGCTGAGGCATCGCTCAGCGCTGGGCCCGCGCGGTCGCCTGCCGCGCGGGGCCCGGCCCCGCCTTGGCGATGCTGCGGACATCGAGGATGTTCAGGCCCTGCAGGCAATAGCTGCATTCCACCTCGGCATACGCCAGCCCGGGCTTGTCGCGCAGCCAGGCCACGTGCCGGCCCGTTTCGGCCGCGTCGTTGGCATCCTGCGCGGCGCGCAGCGCGGCCACCCGCACCTGCACGCGGGAGTGGTCGTTGATGAAGGGCGCCAGCAACTGCTGCGCCTGACGGGGATCGCCGGCGGCGCGGGCGCGCTCGGCGGCCAGCACCGCGTTGAGTTCATCGACAAGGCGGCTCGGCGGCAGGCCCTTCAGCGTGGCGATGCGCGCGGGCACCGCCTGGGTCCAGCGCCGCTCGCCCAACCGCATCGCCACCAGCGCGGCCGCCTGGGCGGTCACCACCCGGTCGATGGCCTCCACCGACGACGCCGTGTCGAGGCCATCCAGTGGCTGGGTGGCCGCCTCGCGCAGTATCGCCAGCGCCTGCGCGCGCCTTCCCGCCTGCAGATAGGCCACGGCCAGCGGCACGTGGAAGTTGTACCGGTCCACGCCACTGCGATCCTTGCTGCGGCCCATCCCGCGTTCGGCATAGCGCACGGCGGCGGCCGTGTCGCCCTGGTCCAGCGCCACCGAGGTGCGGAACACATCGGCGTGGAAGTTGCCGGCGGCGATCCGGTCGAACAGGTCCGCGGCCTGGCGATGGTCGTCGCGCGCCGCCGCGATGGTGGCCTGGCGCATCAGCGCGCCCTCCCAACCCGTGGCGGCCGCCTTGCCGGCGGCGACATCGGCCGCGTCGAACTGGCCCAGCGCCAGCAGGATGCGACCGTATTGGTCCCACGCCACGGCCGGCAGGTCCACCTGGCTCTCGCTGACGCTGCGGGCAAGCGGCAAGGCCTCGCGGAAGCGGTTTTCAACAAACAGATTGAGCGCGGCGTTGTAGCTGGCCGGGAGGTAGTCGGGATAGAGCTCGGCCATGCGCATCCAGCCGTCGGTGGCGCGCCCGGGATCCTTGATCTGCAGCGCCCAGTTGCGCACGTAGATCGCCTCGCGGTTGGCCAGGTGGGCGGCACGCCGTTCGGCCTGGTCCAGGGCCAGCGCCGCACCGGCGAAATCGGCGCTGGCGAACTGCGCGCGGGTCTGCCCCACATAGGCCAGCGCGAACTGGTCATCGATCTGCGTGGCCTGCTGGTAGAACGCCAGCGCGCCGCGATAGTCGCCGCGCGCGTAACGCTTCTGGCCCAGCGCGTAGGCACGCAGCGCATCCAGGCTGGAGGTGGTGACGTCGGGCAGGCGCTGGCTGTTGCGCTTGATGGTGGAGATGCCCTCGCCCAGCTCGTCGCGCAGTTGCCGGGTCACATCGTCGACGGCGGCCAGCACCGCGCCGTCGCGGGCCAGCGCGGATTTCACCGTCAGGGTCTGGCGGGTGCCCGGGTCCACCACTTCCACCGAAAACCGCGTGCGCCCGCCCACGTTGGCCACCACCGGCAGCAGCACCAGCCGGGCCCCGGCGCGCTGGGCCACCGTGGCCGCATCGGCCCGGTCCAGCGGGTCGGTCTGGGACGGCTTGCGCATCATCTGCAGCAACGCCGAGACGCGGTCGTCGCTGACCACGTTGACGTAGCGCGACTGCTCCAGGCTGATCCGGAAGGCCTGGTCCAGCGCGTCGTCCAGCATCACGTTGCTGCTCAGGTTCTGCAGCTGGCCCAGCACCACCCAGTCGCGCTCGGCGAAGGCGATCGCCGGCTCCGGCCGCAGCAACATCCAGGCGCATGCGCCCATCACCGCCAGCACCGCCACCTCGGCGGCCAGCGCGGCCGGCTGGCGCCACAGCGGGATGTCGCGGCGGGCCTTGGCGTTGGCGCGCGGCATGCGCAGCGGCGCGAAGCCGATCTCGCCCACCTCGAATACTTCCTGCCGGGTCGGCACGCCCTTGAAGCGCCAGCGGCCGTGCGACTTCCACAGCAGGCGCGCACCGCGCTCGCCCAGTTCGCCACTGGCCCGGCGGGTCAACGATTCGGCCACCGCCGACATCAGGATCTGGCCGGGGCGGGCCAGGGTCATCAGCCGCGCCGCCATCGGCTTGGCCAGGCCCTCCACCTCCAGCGACTTGGCCCCCACCCGGATCGCCTCGGGGCTGTTTTCCCAGGTGAGCACCTCGCCCACGTGCAGCCCGGCGCGCGCGCGCAGCGCGATGCCCCGCTGCTCACCCAGCGTCTTCAACCCGCGCTGGTAATCCAGCGCGAACCCGAGCGCGTCGATGGCGCGTTCGAACAACAGGAACAGCCCGTCGGAGCGATCGATCTGGTGCCCGTTCCACTGCTGCTGCAGGGTCAGCACCAGGCGGTCGTGCTGCTGGAACAGGACCGCCGCGGCGGCATCGCCGATGCGCTCGACCAGGATCAGCGAATCGCACAGGTCGGTGAACAGCAGGGCCCGCAACTGCGGGGTCTGGGTCGACGTTCCGATGTCGCCGTTCATGCCGATCTTTCCCCCGATCAGGGCAGTGCGGTCGCCGCACGCGACCAGTGCAACCGGTTGCCGCCCAGCCGCTTGGCCTGGTACAGCGCGTTGTCGGCGCGAGCGTACCACTCGCTCCAGTCGGTGTGGGGCTCCAGCAGGCGCACCCCGATGCTCACCGGGCAGACGTGCGGCACCCCGTGGGCGCGGTCCATCAGGCCGTGCACGGCACTGAGGATGAACTCGGCGGCATGCTGGAGGCTGTGCGGCGTGGCCACCCGCAACAGCAGGCAGAATTCGTCGCCGCCCAGGCGGCAGGCGAGGTCGGCCTCGGTGGCCACCGAGCGCAGGATGTTGGCCACGCTCTGCAGCACGCGGTCGCCGGCCTGGTGGCCGTGCTCGTCGTTGACCTGCTTGAAGTGGTCGCAGTCGATCAGCAGCAGGCCCTGCGGCGGGCCGTCGTCCTGGTTGCGGCACTCCTGCAGGTACAGCGCCAGGCCCCGCCGGTTGTGCAGGCCGGTCAGTTCGTCGGTGCGCACCAGCTCGCGGGTGTGGGTGAGCTGGTGGGTGGTGACATAGAGGTTGTCCAGCGCGGTTTCCAGGTCGTGGTTGCGCCGGCGCAGCTGCCGGATCAGGACCTGTTCGTTGCTCACCACGCGCATGATCGTGCGGCGCAGGAAATAGGCGATCACGCCGGGGTCGCGATCCACCAGCCGCTGGAAATCGGCATTGCCCAGTTCCAGCACGGTGCTGTCGCCCACCGCGCGCGCCTCGGCGCTGCGCGGATGGTCGCCGATCAGCAGGCCCAGTTCGCCGAAGAATTCATTGGGCCCCAGCACCTTCACCACCAGGTCGTCGCCGAAATCCAGCTCGATGGCGCCGCTGACGATCACGTACATGGTCTCGCCGGCTTGACCGCGATGGAACAGCTGGTCACCCTTGGCCAGGTGCCGCTGCTGCCCGAACTGGGCGAACAGCGCGAACTCGGCGCCGGTCAGAACGGCATGCACGATCTCAGCCATCGCGGTCTGGGCGATGCCTGGCTCCTGTTCGCACACAATCGCCGCAACCTTGCCGGTCATCCCATGCACCCGCTTCCCAGCGTTCCCCCGGTGAGCAGACGAGGATAGCACCCCTAAAAAGTGTGCGCCTCATCGCAATTCAGCACCCGGCCGCCCGATTTTCCAGGCGCCCCGCTGCCTCCCCCCTGTAAACGCAGCCCGGACCCCGCGCCGGCCATCCATCGGGCGCGGCCCGGCCGGGTAAAACGAAGCGGCGGACGGTCCCCCGACCGCCCGCCGCACCGGCCTTCCCTGGCCGCCCTTGGTGTGGCTCAGGCTGCCCGGCCCGCGCTGAACTGCTCCTCCTCGGTGGAACCGGTCAGGGCGGTGGTGGAGGACTGCCCCTGCTGGATGGCCTGGGTGACCGCATCGAAGTAGCCGGTGCCGACCTCGCGCTGGTGCTTGACCGCGGTGAAGCCGCGGTCGGCGGCGGCGAACTCGGCCTCCTGCAGCTCCACGAAGGCGCTCATCTGGCGGCGGGCGTAGCCGTGGGCCAGGTTGAACATGGAGTAGTTCAGGGCGTGGAAGCCGGCCAGCGTGATGAACTGGAACTTGTAGCCGTAGGTGGCGATTTCCTTCTGGAAGGTGGCGATGGTGGCGTCGTCCAGGTTCTTCTTCCAGTTGAAGCTCGGCGAGCAGTTGTAGGCCAGCAGCTTGCCCGGGAACTTCGCATGGATCGCCTCGGCGAACTTCCGTGCGAACTCCAGGTCCGGCTTGCCGGTCTCGCACCAGATCAGGTCGGCGTAGGGCGCGTAAGCCAGGCCGCGGCTGATCGCCTGGTCCAGCCCGTTGCGGGTCTTGTAGAAGCCTTCCACGGTGCGCTCGCCGGTGGCGAAAGGCTGGTCGTTGGCGTCGATGTCGCTGGTCAGCAGGTCGGCGGCCTCGGCATCGGTGCGCGCCACCAGCAGGGTGGGCACGCCCAGCACGTCGGCGGCCAGGCGGGCGGCGTTGAGCTTCTCGATCGCCTCGCGGGTGGGCACCAGCACCTTGCCGCCCATGTGGCCGCACTTCTTCACCGAGGCCAGCTGGTCCTCGAAATGCACGCCAGCCGCGCCGGCCTCGATCATCGCCTTCATCAGCTCAAAGGCGTTGAGCACGCCGCCGAAGCCGGCCTCGGCATCGGCCACGATCGGCTGCAGGAAGTCGATGTCGTCCTTGCCCTCGGCATGGTGCAGCTGGTCGGCGCGCAGCAGGGTGTTGTTGATGCGCTTGACCACCGCCGGCACCGAGTCGGCCGGGTACAGCGACTGGTCGGGGTACATCTGGCCGGCCAGGTTGGCGTCGGCGGCCACCTGCCAGCCGGACAGGTAGATCGCGTTCAGGCCGGCCTTGACCTGCTGCATGGCCTGGTTGCCGGTCAGCGCGCCCAGCGCGTTCACGAAGTCCTTTTCCTGCAGGTAGCCCCACAGCTTCTCCGCGCCCAGCCGGGCCAGCGAATGCTCCACGTGCACGGTGCCGCGCAGGCGCACCACGTCGGCGGCGCTGTAGTTGCGCTGGATGCCCGCCCAGCGCGGGTCGGTGTTCCATTCGTGCTGGATCTGTTCGGCGGTCGGCAGCTTGCTCATGGCGTTTCTCCTGGGGGGAATACGTGGAATGGGTAAGGGGCGGCAGGCGGGCGGTAACGGTCAGTCGAGGCGGTCGTAGGCAGGCAGGGTCAGGAAGTCGGTGAGCTCCTCGCGGCGGCTCAGCTCGGCCAGCAGCGCGATGGCTTCCTCGATGCGGGCGCCGCCGGGCAGCGCGCTGCGCTCGCCCAGCCGGGCCGGCAACTGGGCCAGGGTGGTGTCCAGCAGGGGCAGGTCGATGGCGGTGCCGTCGTCCAGGTGCTGGCCGGGGGTATGCAGCCACTGCCACAGCTGGCTGCGGCTGATCTCGGCGGTGGCCGCGTCTTCCATCAGGTGGTGGATCGGCACGCAGCCGTTGCCGTCCAGCCAGGCGGCCAGGTAGCGCACGCAGACCTCCACGTTGCCCTCGAAACCGGCGCGGGTGATGGTGCCGGTGGGCGCGGCAATCAGCGCATCGCGCCCGGCCTGCACGTCGTTGCGCAGCACGCCGTGCTGGTTCGGCCCGGGCATGTGCGCGTCGAAGATCGCCTGCGCCACCGGGATCAGCGCCGGGTGCGCCACCCAGGTGCCGTCATGGCCGGCGGTCACTTCGCGCAGCTTGTCGGCGCGCACCCGGGCCATCGCCTGCTCGTTGGCGGCCGCATCGTGGTTGATCGGAATCTGCGCGGCCATGCCGCCCATCGCATGCGCGCCACGCCGGTGGCAGGTGCGGATCAGCAGCTCCGAATAGGCCTTCAGGAACGGCTGGGTCATGGTCACCTGGCCGCGCTCGGGCAGCACCTTGTCGGCGTGGCGGCGGAAGGTCTTGATGTAGGAAAAAATGTAGTCCCAGCGCCCGCAGTTCAGGCCCACGATGCGGTCGCGCAGGGCATGCAGGATCTCGTCCATCTCGAACACCGCCGGCAGCGTCTCGATCAGCACGGTGACCTTGATCTGCCCATGCGGCAGGCCGAGCATGCCCTCGATGTGCGACAGCGCGGTCTCCCACAGCGCGGCCTCTTCCATGCTCTGCAGCTTGGGCAGGTAGAAGTAGGGGCCGCGCTGCCGGCACATGAGCGTGCGCGCGTTGTGGAAGGCGAACACGGCCGCATCGAACAGGCCACCGGCGATCGGCTGGCCATCGATGCGCACGTGCTTCTCATCCAGGTGCCAGCCGCGCGGACGCACGATCAGCACCGCCTGCTCGTTGAGCGGGCGCAGCGCGTAGTGCTTGCCGGGCTTGCCGTCCACCGACGGGCCGGTGTGGGTCAGGTCGCCGCGCACCGCACCGATCAGCGCCTGCTGGCCGGCCAGCAGGTTGCGCCAGGCCGGCGCGGTGGCGTCTTCGAAGTCGGCCATGAACACCTTGGCGCCGGAGTTCAGCGCATTGATGACCATCTTCGGGTCGGTCGGCCCGGTGATCTCCACGCGGCGGTCCAGCAGCGCCTCGGGCAGCGCGGCGACCTGCCAGTCGCCGCTGCGGATCTCGGCGGTATCGGCGCGGAAGTCCGGCAGGCCGCCGCCGTCGAAGAACGCCTGGCGCGCCACCCGGGCCTGCAACCGGCGCTGGCGTTCGGGCTCCACCGCCCGGTGCAGCGACACCAGCAGCGCCAGCACCCCCGCCGGCAGCAGCGCGGACTGGCCGGCAAGCTGGGTGGTCAGGGCGATCCCCGGGGTGGCCGGGGCGTCGGCCGGCGTGGGCTGGGCAGTGGCGAAAGCAGCGACGGCGGACATGGCGGGCTCCTGCATTGCGGTAGGGCTCCACCGTGCGCCGCCGTACCGTATTTGACAAAACAGTTATTGCAATGCCCTACATAAGTTGCGCTTATACTCGTGACGCCATGCCCACACCGCGCCCACCAAGTCCCCGGTTTTCCTACAAATCCGATCGGCTCAAGCCGCTGCGGGCGTTCTGCCAGACGGTCCGCCTGGGCTCGGTCTCACGGGCTGCTGAGGCGCTGTTCGTCAGCCAGCCGGCCATCAGCCAGCAGCTGCAGGCGCTGGAGCGCGAGGTGGGGGTGAGTCTGTTCGAGCGCAGCGGGCGCCGGCTGGTGCCCAGCCGCGAGGGCCAGCTGCTGTTCGAGATGGCCCAGCCGCTGGTGGAAAGCCTGGATGGGCTGGAAGCCAGCTTCCGCGACAAGGTGAAGGGGCTGGACGCCGGCGAGCTCAACATCGCCGCCAACAGTTCCACCATCCTCTATCTGCTGCCACGCATCGTGGAGCGCTTCCGCCAGCGCCACCCGGACGTGCGCCTGACCCTGCACAACGCGATCAGCGCCGACGGCACCGACCTGCTGCGCAGCGACGCGGCCGACCTGGCGGTGGGCTCGATGACCGACGTACCCGCCGACCTCAGCTACGCCCCGGCGTACCGGTTCGAGCAGGTGCTGATCACCCCGCCCGACCACCCGCTGGCGCACGTGCCCGAGCTGACCCTGGCGGCGATCTCGGCCTACCCGCTGGTGCTGCCGCCCAAGCGCCAGATCACCTACCGGCTGGTGGACCAGGTCTTCCAGCGCCAGCGCATGCCCTACACCGTGGCGCTGGAAGTGGGCGGCTGGGAGGTGATCAAGCAGTACGTGGCGATGGGCATGGGCATCTCGATCGTGCCGGCGCTGTGCCTCAACGACGCCGACCGCGACCGGCTGGTGACGCGCTCGATGAGCGCCTGGTTCCCCGAGCGCAGCTACGGGGTGATCGTGCGCCGCGGGCGCTTCCTGTCCGCGCAGGCGCGGGCCTTCATCGAGCTGATCCAGCCGGAGCGCTTCAGCCCGCGCAGCTATGATGAAAGCGGTCATTCCGAGCGCTGACACCCACCCGGCCATGTCGATCGAACTCCGCCACCTGCGCTACTTCCTGGCTGTCGCCGACACCCTGCACTTCGGTCGCGCGGCCGAGCGCCTGGGCATGTCCCAGCCACCGCTCAGCCAGCAGATCCGGCAACTGGAAGCGTTGCTGGGCGCGCGCCTGTTCCTGCGCGCCAACCGCCGGGTCGAGCTCACCGAGGCCGGGCGCGTGCTGCAGGCCCAGGCCGGGGACGTGCTGGCGCGGATGGACAACGCGATCGACCTCACCCAGCGCGCGCAGCGCGGGGAGACCGGCGAACTGCGGATCGGGCTGACCCGCGCCACGCCGCTGTCCACGCAGATCCCGCGGGCGATCTTCGCCTACCGCCAGCGCTTTCCGCAGGTGCTGCTGAAGCTGCGCGAGATGAACACCCTGCAGCAGATCGATGCATTGGTGGCCGGCGAGCTGGACGTGGGCCTGATCCGCAAGCGCGCCCTGCCCGCCCCGCTGACCTCGCGCAAACTGTTCAGCGATCCGCTGGCGCTGGTGGTGCACGACCAGCACCCGCTGCTGCGCGGGCTGGCCGCCGATGCGCCGGTGGCGCTGCGCACCTTCGCGCATGAGCCCTTCGTGGGTTTCCTGCGGGAAGTCGGCGCGGGCATCCACGATCACTTCATCGCGCTGTGCCGCAACGCCGGTTTCACCCCACGCATCATCCAGGAAGCCGGCGAGGCCTCCACGCTGATCAGCCTGGCCGCCTCCGGCCTGGGGGTGACGGTGCTGCCGGCCTCGTGCAGCCATATCCAGGTGGACGGCGCGCGCTTTGTCGCGCTCAGCGACCGCGCGGCCAGTTCGGAAGTGCATGTGGCCTGGCGGCGCGGTGGGCCCTCGCCGCTGATCACCCAATTCACCCGGCTGCTGCAGGGCGAAGTCAGCCGCTGACGGCCAGGGCCGCGCGGGTGGGCTGCACGCGCTGCCCCAGGCGCCAGGCGATCGCGGCACCGGCCACGGTCAGCACGCCGACGAAGCCGCACACCCCCAGCCAGTCCCAGCGCGTGTAGAACACGCCGCCGGCCACCCCGGCCACGCTGGACCCCAGGTAGTAGGCGAACAGATACAGCGCCGAGGCTTCGGCGCGCATCACCCCGGCCCGGCTGCCCACCCAGCTGCTGGCCACCGAGTGGCCGCCGAAGAAGCCGAAGGTCACCAGGGCGATGCCCGCGGCCATGCAGCCCAGCCACGGCAGCGCCAGCAGCACGATGCCGGCGGCGATCAACGCATGGCAGATGCCGAGCACGCGGCCGCGCCCGTGGCGGTTGGCCTGCTGGCCCATCCACGCCGAGCTGAAGGTGCCCACCAGGTACACGCTGAAGATCAACCCGACCACGGTCTGGCTCAGCTGGTAGGGCGGGGCCAGCAGGTGGAAGCCGAGGTAGTTGTAGAGGGTGACGAACACGCCCATCAGCACGAACGCGGTGGCGAACAACCAGGGCAGGCCGGGGTCGGCGAACAGCTGGCGCCAGCGTGCCGGCAGTTCGCGCAGGCCGCCGCGCCGGCGCTGGAAGTGGCGCGAGGCCGGCAGTTGGAACCACAGCAGCACGGTGCTGAGCAGCGCGATCGCCGAGACCACGCCGATGCCCCAGCGCCAGCCCCAATGGTCGGCCACCACGCCGGCGATGAGGCGGCCGCTCATGCCGCCGATCGCGTTGCCGCCGATGTACAGCCCCATCGCCAGGCCCAGCGCGCGGCTGTCCATCTCCTCGGCCAGGTAGGTCATGCCCACGGCCGGCACGCCACTGAGCGCGATGCCCAGCAGCGTGCGCAGCACCAGCAGCGTGGACCAGTCATCCACCAGCGCGGTGGCCACCGACAGGACGCTGGCGGCCAGCAGCGCGGCCACCATCACCCCGCGGCGACCGATGCGGTCGGAGATCAGCCCGGCGATCAGCATCGACACCGCCAGCAGGCCGGTGCTGAGCGACAGGGTCAGCGCGCTGTTGGCCGCCGAGACGCCGAAGTGCCGGCTGAACTCGGGCAGCAGCGGCTGCACGGTATAGAGCAGGCCGAAGGTGGAAAAGCCGGCCAGGAACAGGGCCGCGGCGGTACGTCGGAAGGCCGGGGTGCCCTGCGCGATGTGGTCTGCGGCCGGCGCCGGGGTGGCCGCCGGGGGCGTGCGGTCGGGGACCGTTGCGGTGTCGCCATTCATGCCGGTAAGGCCCGCGATGACGGGCCGGAGCGAAGAGTCAGCGCTCAGGATAGGCAGGGCCGACAGGTCGATCCATCACCTGGTAGGTCTGAATCGAGACGTTTCAGATATCGATTCAGCGCCCGCCCGTGCTCACAGTGCTTGCCAGACCAGGCCTTCGCCGCGCCGGTAGTACACATGCGAGGCCTTGCCGTACAGCGCGCCGGCCGGCACCAGGCCGAAGTAGCGGCCATCGGCGCTGTTGCCGCGATGGTCGCCGAGCATCAGCACCTGCCCGGCCGGGACGGTCAGCCCGGCGATGTCCGGGCCGCCGCCCTGGCCCAGGTCCAGCTGCGCCAGGTGCTGGCCGAAGTCTTCGATCTCGCCGGCACCGGCCTCGGCCATCGGGCGGCCGTTGATGCTCAGGTGACCGGCATGCAGTTCCACCCGGTCACCGCCGACGGCGGCGATGCGCTTGATCAGGCGCGTGCCATCCTGCGGCGAGTCGAACACGGCCACGTCGCCGCGCTGGGGCTGGCCGGTGTGCAGCAGTTCCACCGAGGTGAACGGCAGGCGCACCCCGTAGGCGCGCATGTCCACCACCACCCGGTCGCCGGGCATCAGGGTGTGCTGCATGGAGCCGCTGGGCACCTGGTAGTGGTTGGCCAGCGAGTCGCGCGCGGCCACCAGCAGGCCCAGCATCACCGCCACCGGCAGCACCTCTTTCTTCAGCCAGGACAGCAGGCGGTTCGGGGCGGGCGCGGCGGTGGGCGTGTCCATGGCCGGGATCTCGGGGAAGGTGGCGGTGTGACCGTGCGGGCGCCAGCGGAGTTCCCGCGCTGGCGGCAGAAGCTACGCGATGTTTACGCGGCCCGGTCGCGGCGGGCATGGCGGTTTTACGGGGCGCGGCGGCATCGTGGCCACTCCGCGCCGCAGGGCGCCTGCTTGAGGTGTTCCATGACCATCCTGATGATCCGGCACACGCCGCCGGGTGCGGCCGCCGACGCCGGCGCGCTCCCGGCCCGGGTCGCCGGGCACCGCCTGGCCTGCCGCGACTGCGACTCGCTGCCGGCTTTGCTGCGCTGCCTGCAGCGCGCGCGGCACAGCCGTCCGGCGCTGGTGCTGATCGCCACCACGGCGGTGGAGGCACCGCACTGGGCGCGTTACGGGCAGGCGCTGCGCAGCGCGCTGGAGGCGCTGCCGGTGCCGTACATCGAGATGGCCAGCAACGACGACGACGCCCTGGACACGCACCTGCACCCGCAGCACGCGCCCACGGCGCGGGTGGTGTGCAGCAGCGGCCACGCCGATGCATGCCGGCTGTCGCTGGCGATCGCCGCGCACCGGCTGCGCGCCCTGCCGGAGGGTGCCTGAGCCATGTCGATCTTCATCATCCGCGGCCCCGAGGCGAATGGCACGCTGATCCGCACCGCGCCGCCACTGCCGGCGCCGCTGCTGAAGGCGTTGGTCCACCGGGCGATCGATGCGGGCACGACGGTGGCCATCCGCGCCTGCGGATCGGAACAGGAGCTGCTGGACGCCCTGCGCGTGGCCGACCACAGCCGCGGCGAGGTGACGCTGCTGGACCCGGGCGCATGCGTGGGCAGCGCGCGCCTGCAACGGCTGCTGCCGCACCTGCACAACGCCTACGTGGAAGTGCATGACGACGACACGCGCACACCGGAGGCGTGCCTGCCGGCGGACGTGGGCCAACGCATCGGCGTGGCACGCGGCTACTGCGCGCAGAGTTACATGCATGCGCTGGAGATCGCGTTGGACCACCTGGGCTGCAGCGAAATCGTGGACGGGGTGCACGTGGGAACGTAGGCCACGCCGGG
>NZ_JAVWXA010000095.1:14358-14907 GCF_036662295.1 Stenotrophomonas sp. | reverse complement strand
GATGCCGCGCGGGGTGCACGGGCGCAGGCCGAACTCGCGCAGCGCCAGATGGCCCACGTTTTCCGGATGGAAGCCGTCCACGTCCTTGCGCGGGTCGATGCGGTGGATCAGGCGGCTGGCGTCGGGGATGCCCGGCAGCGGCAGCTGCACCAGGATGCCGTGGATCTTCGGGTCGTTGTTGAGCTGGTCGATCAACGCCAGCAGCTGGGCCTCGTTGGTGCCCGCCGGCAGGTCGTAGTCGAAGGCTTCGATGCCCACCTTCTCGGCGGCGCGGCGCTTGTTGCGCACGTACACGGTCGAGGCCGGGTCGCCGCCCACCAGCACCACCGCCAGGCCGGGCCGGGTGCCACCGGCGGCCAGGCGGGCGTCCACCCGCACCTTCAGGCTGTCCAGCAGGTCTTCGGCGATGCGGCGGCCATCGAGGATGCGGGCGGGAAGCTGGGGGGCGGAATCGGTCATTAGGAGCGGGCGTGGGGCGGCGGGGACGCTATTGTCCCCGATTCAGGCCCCCTCGCCCACCGCTGCGAACATGCCCCGGTAGTGCCGGCC
>NZ_JAVWXA010000095.1:0-14348 GCF_036662295.1 Stenotrophomonas sp. | reverse complement strand
GCGGGGGGGGCGCGCGGGGCCCGCCCACCGCGGGTTGGTGCCGGGGTTGCTGGGGGTGCCGGCCCCGGGGCCGGCACTACCGGGCTTCATTCCTCTTCTTCCTCCGGCACCTCGTCCGCATTCAACGTGCGCGCCTTGCGCTTCGGCGCGGTGAACGGCGTCGGCGTGGGCACGCCCGGCAAGGCACTGCCGAAGACCATGTGCGCACCGGCGCGCAGGCTGCCGCCGGCCATTTCCAGCTCGAAACGCTCGGCGTCGCGCTCGCGGATCTGCTCGGCGATCTCGCGCGCATCGTCCTGGTCGGCGCCCAGTTCCATCAACGCGGCCTGGCCGAACTGTAGGGCCGATTCGAAGGTCTCGCGGATCTGGTAGTCCACCCCGGCGTGGATCAGGCGCAGCGAATGCTCGCGGTCGAAGGAGCGCACCAGCAGCTTGGCCTGCGGGAACTGGTGCGCCACCAGCTCCACGATGCGGTCGGCATCCTGGGCATTGTTGACGCACACCGCGATCGCCCGCGCCGACGCCGCACCGGACGCATGCAGCACGTCCAGGCGGGTGCCGTCGCCGTAATAGATCTTGAAGCCGAAGCGCTCGGCGTTGTGGATCATGTCCACGTCGTTGTCGATGATGGTCACATCCACGTCGCGGGCCAGCAGCGACTGGCTGGCCACCTGGCCGAAGCGGCCGAAGCCGATCATCAGCACGCTGCCGGACAGGCCGTCGGCCTCTTCCACGCCATCCAGGGACACTTCGCGGTCGGGCATGAGCTTGTCGTGCAGCAGCACGAACAGCGGCGTCAGCGCCATGGACAGCACCACGATCGCGGTGAGGTTGGCGTTGACCTCCACGCCGATCACCCCGGCCGCTGCCGCGGCGGAGAACAGCACGAAGGCGAACTCACCGCCCTGGGCCATCACCACGCCACGGTCCAGCGCCTGGCGATGGTCGCTGCCCATGATCCGCGCCACCGCATAGATGCAGACCGCCTTGGCCAGCATCAGCGCCAGCACGCCGGACAGGATCAACGGCCAGTTGTTGGCCACCACCGTCAGGTCCAGGGCCATGCCCACGCTGAGGAAGAACAGCCCCAGCAGGATGCCGCGGAACGGCTCGATGTCCGCTTCGATCTGGTGGCGGAAGGTGGACTCGCTCAACAGCACGCCGGCCAGGAACGCGCCCATCGCCATCGACAGGCCACCCAGCTGCATCAACAGGGCCGCGCCCAGCACCACCAGCAGCGCGGCGGCGGTCATCACCTCGCGCGCCTTGGCCGCGGCCAGGATGCGGAACAGCGGATTGAGCAGGAAGCGGCCGACCAGCACCAGCCCGACGATGGCCCCGGCGGCGATGCCGATGCTCACCCAGCGCGAGCTCTCACCGGCATCGGCCTGTACCGGCGCCATGAACGCCACCACGGCCAGCAGCGGCACGATCAGCAGGTCTTCAAACAGCAGGATCGACACGATCTTCTGCCCGGAGGGCAGCGCGATGTCGCCGCGCTCGGCCAGCAGCTGCATCACCACCGCGGTGGAGGTCAGCACGAAGCCGAAGGCGCCGATGAAGGCCACCTTGACCGGGAAACCGAACAGCATGCACACCCCGGTCAGTACCGCGCCACAGACGATGATCTGCAGCGTGCCCAGCCCGAAGATCTCGTTGCGCAGCCCCCACAGGTGCGAGGGCCGCATCTCCAGCCCGATCACGAACAGGAACATCACCACGCCCAGCTCGGCGGTATGCAGGATCGCCTGCGGATCGGAGAACCAGCCAAAGCCGAACGGCCCGATCGCCAACCCCGCCGCGAAATAGCCCAGCACTGAGCCCAGCCCCAACCGACGGAACAGCGGCACCATCACCACCGCCGCGCCCAGCAGCGCCACCACTTTCACCAGCTCGCTGGCACCTGCTTCGACCGCCATGCGGTTGTCCCCCGGACTACATCAAGGGCTCAACGATAGGGCAAAGCACACGACCGCAATAGCATCCATGTTGCGTCATATCGTGCTGAAAACAGAACGATACCCAATCCAAACCGAACATCGTCCCAAAACCCACTGTACGGCCGACCATGGGTCGGCAACCGCGACCCTCACACCGCGCAGAACGCCGCGTAATCCACGTACCCCGCAAACGCACGCCCCGGCGCGCACACCGCGCACGCCGGGTCCGGCCGCAGCCGCGTCTCGCGGAAGCGCATGCCCAGCGCATCGAACGCCAGCAGCCGCCCGACCAGCGGCTCGCCCATCCCCAGCAGCTGCTTGATCACCTCGGTGGCCTGCAGCAGGCCCACCATGCCGGGCAGTACCCCCAGCACGCCGGCCTCGGCGCAATTGGGCGCGAACGCGGGCGGCGGCGGCTCGGGGAACAGGCAGCGGTAGCACGGGGCCACGCCGCGCTGGCGACCGGCATCGAAGACGCTCACCTGGCCGCTGAAGCGCTCCACCGCGCCATACACCAACGGGATGCGGTGGGCGATGCAGGCATCGTTGAGCAGGTAGCGCAGCGGGAAGTTGTCCGAGCCATCCAGCACCACGTCCACGCCCTCCAGCAGCGCGTCGATGTTGGCCGAGGTGACCCGCACCTGCACCGCCTCCACGTCCAGCGACGGGTTGAGCGCAAGCAGGCGCGCGCGCGCCGACAGCACCTTCGGCTCGCCCACGCTGGCATCGGTGTGCACGATCTGGCGCTGCAGGTTGCTGCGCTCCACCACGTCGTCATCGGCGATGCGCAGGTGCCCTACCCCGGCCGCGGCCAGGTAGAAGCTGGCCGGCGCGCCCAGGCCACCGGCGCCGAGCACCAGCACGCGGGAGGCGAGCAACGTCGTCTGCCCGGTCACGCCCACCTGCGGCAGCAGCAGGTGGCGCGAATAGCGTTCGTTGAAGTCGCGCTCGGCGTCGCTCTGCAGCGGCTGCACCATCGGCAATGCCTGCGCGCGCCAGGCCGCGGTGCCCCCTGCGACCGAGCTGACGTTGGAATAGCCTGCGTCAAGCAGCGCCCGCCCCGCGTCGGCCGAGCGCTTGCCGCTCTGGCAGATCAGCAGGATCTCCCCGTCCACTGCCGGCAGGTGCGCGGCCGGCTCGGCCAGCAGCGCCGCCCTGGCCACGCCGCGCGCGCCTTCTGCCATGCCCCCGGCACGCTCGTGCGCCTCGCGCACGTCGATCAGCACCGCACCGTGGGCCACGCGCGCCCGCGCCTGTTCAGGGGAAAGCTCTGGAATGCTCATGCCGGCATTGTAGTGCCGGCCGCCAGCCGGCATGGCCAACCGAGCGAACGGCCCGCCACCGTAGTTACGCGGCCCCGCCTGCCGATACCCGCTGCCCCCGCGCGGCCAGCGCACGCCGGGCCGCCTCGGCCGCCCACGCATCGGATTCGTCCAGACCGTCGATCTCGGCCTCTGCAATCGGCGTCACCCGGATCACGGCGGCCGGCCCGAATGGCAAGCCCGGTATCTGCCGGTCATCGCGACTGAGGAGGATGCGGCGCAGTGGCGCGAACGCCTCGGTCAGGTCGCAGAACAGGATCGCGCCGGCCGTTTCGACATCGCGTGCGACGTCGCAGCCGTCTGCCACCTGGTCACCGATCCCGATCAGCGCGCGGGCCCAGTCTTCCTGCTGGCCGACCGCCAAGGCCTCCGCACCGAGCGCCAGGACGAGTTCGCACCCCACGCCGTTTTCGCGATCAGGGATGCCCGCCCAGGGGGTCGAGAGGCCGTCGGTCACCAGCGTCGGTCCGGCCGGCGTCGAGACCGCGAGAATGCGGCGGTGCGGCCCGAACCAGCGCGTCTGGTGGTGGACGTTGGCGTCGCCGCGTTGGGCGGCAACGGCGTCGGCGACCTGGCCGTGCGCGTTCCAGAATGCGCGCCGCGCGGCTGCAGCGGCGGCATACGCCGGGTCATCCGGACCGCGCGGCACGATGTCCGGGTCGAATATCGCCTCGACCGTGACCCGCCCCCGCAGCAAGGGCAGTGGCGATCGGGTCCAACGGACGGTCACGGTGTTGAAGCGGTGCGGCGGTGATGCCTCCAGCGTATCGACAACGCGCCTGATCGCCCGGTCCTGTACTTCCACGTCGGCGTCGAGGTAGCCGCCCGCCGCGTTGGTGTAGCCACCGGACTGCGTTGACACCCCCGCCTGTTCCGTCGTGGCGGTCCATTCGCCGCGAACGGCGCCCGGCGGCGCCCGGTCCAGGATCGGCCGAAGCGCCTTGACTGCATCGGAAATGGAATACGACCCCACGTTGCCCCCCGGCGTTGATGCATCCGTATATGGAACGCCGGCTTTCGCCGGCGATCATGGCCTCGCGTGGCGTGGCTTGCCAGCCATCTGTGGCTTGCCGGCCAGCGGCCGGCACTACCTGTAATGCAAAAGCCGGCTTTCGCCGGCTTCTGCATTATTTGCCCTTGACGTGCTTGATCAGGCGCCGCTTGCGCTTGATCTGACGCTCGGTGAGCACGTTCTTCTTGCCCTCGTAAGGGTTGGTGCCCTCGCGGAAGATGAACTGCACCGGGGTGCCGACCAGCTTGAAGCGCTTGCGGAAGAAGTTCTCCAGGTAGCGCTTGTACGAGTCCGGCAGGTCCTTCAGGCGCGTGCCGTGCACGATGAAGGTCGGCGGATTGGAGCCGCCCGGGTGCACGTAGCGCAGCTTGGACACATGGCCACGGATGGCCGGCGGCGGGTTGGTCTCGTAGGCCACTTCCAGCGCCTTGTTGACCTCGCTGGTGCTGAACTCGTGCGTGGCCGAGGCGTGCGCGGCGTGGATGCAGCGGAACAGCTCGCGCAGGCCCGAGCCATGCTTGGCCGAGATCCGCACCACTTCGGCCCAGGGCACAAAGCCGAGCTTGCGCGACACCAGCGCTTCGGCCTGCTCGCGCTGGTAATCGGTCAGCCCGTCCCACTTGTTGATGGCCACCACCAGCGCACGGCCGGCATCGAGCACCGCGCCGAGCACGCTGGCGTCCTGGTCGGTCACGCCTTCGGCGGCGTCCAGCATCAGCACGGCCACCTGGCACTGCTCGATCGCCTGCAGCGTCTTGATCACGCTGAACTTCTCGACCACCTCTTCCACGCGCGCCTTGCGGCGCAGGCCGGCGGTGTCGATCAGGCGGTACTCGCGACCGTCGCGCTCCATGTCCACCGCGATCGAGTCGCGCGTGGTGCCGGGCACTTCGGAGGCGATCATCCGCTCTTCGCCCAGCAGGCGATTGACCAGCGTGGACTTGCCCACGTTGGGGCGGCCCACGAAGGCGATGCGGATGCGGTTCGGATCGGTGTCCAGGGTTTCGGTGGTGCCCTCTTCGGGCAGCTTCTCCACCACCTCATCGATCAGGTCGTCCAGACCCTGGCGATGGGCCGCCGACACGGTCAGCATTTCGCCGAAGCCGTAACGGGCGAACTCCGAGCGCACGGTGTCTTCGTTCATGCCGTCGATCTTGTTGATCAACAGCACCGTCGGACGTGCCAGCTTGCGCAGCCAGGACAGGATCTCGTCGTCCATCGGGCCCTCACGGGCATCGACCACGAACAGGATCAGGTCCGCCTCGGCGGCGGCCGCGCGGGCCTGGCGGGCCGTCGCACCGGCCAGCCCTTCTTCTTCACCGGCGATACCGCCGGTATCGACCACCAGGAACGGGTGGTCTTCGTTGAGACGACAAACACCGTAATTACGGTCCCGGGTCACGCCGGGCTGGTCATGGACCAGCGCGTCGCGCGTACGGGTAAACGCATTGAACAGCGTGGACTTGCCGACATTCGGCCGTCCAACCAGGGCGACCAAGGGCAGCATCGCGGTAACTCCTTATTGTGCCAACCGGAATGCGGTCAGCTTTCCATCAACGTTCTGCACCAGCAGAATCCCATCGGCGGCTACCGGCTGCGCCAGCAGGGCGTCGCCGCCACTCTTGGCGCGAGCCGCGAACTCGCCATTGTCGGTCCGCAACCAGTGCAGGTAACCCTTGTAGTCGCCGACTACCACATAATCGCCCTGCAGCGCCGGACCGGTCAGCGAGCGCCGGGCCAGCCCGGTCTGCGACCACATCGCGGTGCCACTGGTCTTGTCCAGGCCGAACACGCCGCCCTTGTTATCGGTGACGAACACGTTGCCCGAGGTCAGGGCCAGGCCACCGGCACCGCCATGGTCGCGCGCCCACAGCGGGCGACCGGTCGGGCCTTCGATGGCCATGGTCTGGTTCTTGAAGCTGCTCACGAACAGGGTGTTGCCTTCCAGCACCGGGGCGCCGTCCACATCGGACATGCGCTCCAGCTCGGTGCGGCCTTCGCCGTTGGCGACCATCTGGTCCCACACGGTACGGCCATCCTGCATGCCCAGCGCCGACACGCTGCCATCGTCATTGCCGATGAACAGCACGCCCGGGCCGGTCACCACCGCCGCGTTGCCGCGCACGGTCAGCGCCGGCAGCTCACGCGGGTTGAACCAGCGCTGGGTGCCGTTGCCGGCGTCCAGGGCGGTCACGCGACCGTCGTTGCTGCGCACGAACACCATGCCCTGGGCAATGGCCGGTGCGGCGATCACTTCGCCGGTCACCTTGGCCCGCCACTTCTCGGTGCCGTCGTTGGCGTCCAGCGCGATCACCTGGCCGTCCAGCGTACCGATGGCGACCAGCCCCTCGCCCACGCCGGGACCACCGGACAGGCGCAGCTTGGGCTTCTTCTTTTCCTTCTTCGGCTCCCACGTCCAGACCTTCTTGCCGGTCTGCAGGTCGATGGCATGCACGCCACCGTAGATCGCGGCCGCATACACGCGCCCATCGGCGATGGTCGGGCCCTGGCGGACGCCGATGCGCTTCTCACCCTTGCCGACGTTGACGCTCCAGAGCCGGTCGACCTTGACGGTCGGTTCGAACTTGACCAGTTCGGCCGGTTCCAGCGCCTTCTTGGCGGCCGCGTCCTTGCCGGCGAACCAGCCCTTCACGGTGGTGCAGCCAGACAGGGCAACGCCCAGCAGGACCACGGTGGCAACGCGCTTGATCATGACCATCTGCTTCATTACACCGACTCCGCAGCATCGGTGACGGTGCCACCGGCATCCATCACTTTGGTTTCAAGCAGTCGCCGCTGCGGCGCTGCCACGTCCAGCGTCTTGAGCGCCTTCTCATACTGTTCCCGGGCGGCATCACGCTTGCCCTGGGCCATTGCCACGTCACCCTGGATCTCCAGGCTGGTGCTGTCGGTGGCACCGCCGAGCGCCTTCACGGCCTCGTCGTACTTGCCGGTCGCCAACAGCAGGCGCGCGATGCGCTGGGTGATCACCGGCTGGAACTCGGCGTCGGCCTGGATGCCGCGCAGGGTCGCCAGCGCCTCATCGTTCTTGCCGGCCTCGACCTGGGCCTTGGCCAGCTGCAGGGCCGCCAGGTCCGAATAGATGTTGGCCTTGCCCGCGTCGAGCGCCTTGACGCCCTTGGCCGCTTCGGCGAGGTTCTTGTCCTGCAGGTGCTTTAGCACGGCCTGGTACTGCACGTTGGCGCCGGCCAGCGAATTGCTGTGCTCTTTCTGCCACCACTGCCAACCGGCAATGCCGCCGATCGCGATCGCGACACCCGCGATGATGCTGACACCATTCTTCCGCAGCCAGCTGCGGACGCGTTCACTTTGTTCGTGCTCGTCGAGCAGATCGTCGATCGCCATGCGTACTCTCGCCCCGCCCGTGAAGGGGGACTATTTGAATTGGATTGGGAAACGCGACTCAGTGCGAAACTGGGGCCACGGAGCCGTCAGAGGATACCGTAAAGCGTGCCACGTTGGCTCGCTGGTAGGGCGAAAGGTCGACGATAGTGCCAGCCTGCTGAACCTCCACCGCCGATGCATTGCCCAGCACCATGCGCCCGACCTGACCCGGGCTGAAGCTGCGCGCTTCGCCGGATTTGACCAGGGCCTTTTCCACGGTGCTGCCATCGGGGGCGGAAATGTCCACCCAGCTGTCGCCGGTGAACTGCAGGTTGAGCGCACCGGCCGGCGCCGGGGTGGCCGCTGCGGGGCGCGCGACCGGGGTCAGCGAGGCCAGGTACGGCTCGACCGGGCTGGAGGCGGTCGCGCTGGCCGGGGTGGCGGCGGGCGCGGTGGTCGCCGGGCGGGTCGAGTCGACCGGGCCGGCACCACCGGCAACAGGCACGGCCGCCGGGATCACGTCCAGCGAGGCGGTATTGGGCAGCGGGTTGGCGCCATCGAAAAAGCCCCGGGTGGCAAACCAGACCGGCACCACCAGGGCGAGGGTCAGGCCCACGTACAGGGCACGGCGGCCGAGGTTTTCGGCAATCCGGCGGCCGCGCGGGGTATGGGTGTGGCTGACCAGCTCCGGCGGCACGACCGGGCCGATATGGGCCTGCTCCAGTGCATCGCCAAGGTCCACCTTGAGCAGGCGCGCATAGCTGCGCAGCTGGCCGCGCACGAACACCGGCGCGCCCAGGCGCTGCCACTGTTCTTCCTCCAGCGACTTCACCACCTGCACCGGCATGCGCAACTGCTGCCCCACTGCTTCGAGCGTCAGTCCTGCCGCTTCCCGCGCCTGGCGGAGACGAGCTCCACAGCCGGCAGCGGCATCAAAAGCGTTCACAGTCTGGTCATCAATCACAATGCTTCAACCCCGGGGATTAGGAGCCGCATCCTGCGGAAATTCGTCGCGAATTCGCTGCAGATAACGACCGGATGCCACTGTGTCGCCAAGCTGCGCCTCGATTTGAGAGGCAAGTTGTAACACGGAACGTGTGGCCGGCGCAGCCGCAAGACGACGTTGGGAGAAGGCCCGCGCCTCGAAATAGCGGCCCTGGGCGTACTCGCTGCGGGCCATCGACTCCAGTGCATAGGCGTTGCCCGGGTCCAGCGCGATGGCGTTGCGCAGGTCGCGCGCGGCGCGTTCCGGCTGCCCGGCGTCGAGCGCGCAGCCCCCGGCGTTGGCCAGTGCCGCCGCCGGCGTGGCGTAGCCCGGCGCGGCCAGGGCCCGCTCGAACCAGGCCAGCGATTCGGCCGCCCGGCCATGGGTGCACAGCCAGGCGCCATAGTTGTTCAGGGCGTCACCCTGCTCCGGCGCCAGCTCGGCCGCCTTGTGGTACAGCGTGCCGGCACCGGCATCGTCGCCGCGCTGGCTGGCGATGTTGGCCAGCATCAGATAGGCGTCGGGGCGGCTGCCGTCGATCTTCAGCGCGGCCCGGGCCTTCTTTTCGGCGGTGGCCAGCTGCCCGGCGCGCAGCGCCTCGGCGGCCAGGGTCACCTGGTCCTGGTAGCCCACCCGCTGGCGGATGGCGGGGTTGTCGCGCACCTCGTACACCGGCGCCACGGCCAACGGGCCGGACGGCGGCTTGATGCCTTGTTTACCGCAGCCGACCAATGCCAGCGCGATGAGGACAACGGCTGGCAATCGGACGTCAGGCAGCGGCATCCCGGCTTTTCCCGTCCTGGAGCGACTTGTTGAACTCGGCCTGGCGACGCGTGCGATCCATCACCTGGCCCTTGAGCTGGCCGCAGGCGGCATCGATGTCGTCGCCACGGGTACGCCGCACCATGGTCAGCACCTGCGAATCGAGCAGGATCTTCTGGAAGGCGCGGATCTCCGTATCGCCGGAGCGCTCGTAGCGCGTGCCCGGGAACGGGTTGAACGGAATCAGGTTGACCTTGCCCGAATGGGAGGCCTGCACCGCGTTGTCGAACTGGCGCATCAGCCGCGCCAGCTGGCGGGCATGCTCGGGCTGGTCGTTGATGCCCTTCATCAGGGTGTATTCGAAGGTCACCGACTCACGGCGCTTGTTGGCGCGCAGGTAGCGGGCGCACGAGGCCATCAGCTCGACGATCGGGTATTTCTTGTTGAGCGGCACCAGCGTCTCGCGCAGCGCATCGTTGGGCGCATGCAGGGAGACCGCCAGCGACACGTCGCTCTCGGCGGACAGCCGGTCGATCTGCGGCACCAGGCCGGAGGTGGACAGGGTCACGCGCTTGTTGGCCAGGCCGTAGCCCAGGTCGTCGCGCATCACGCTCATGGCGCGCACGACGTTGTCGAAATTCATCAACGGCTCGCCCATGCCCATCATCACCACGTTGGTGAGACGACGCTGCTTGTGCGGGATGTTGCCCAGGTGGCGCGCGGCGACCCACACCTGGCCGATGATCTCGGCGGTGGAGAGGTTGCGATTGAAGCCCTGGGTGGCGGTCGAGCAGAACGTGCAGTTCAGCGCGCAGCCGACCTGCGAGGACACGCACAGCGTGCCGCGGTTCTTGTCGGGGATGTACACCGCTTCGATGGCGTTCTTGCCATCGGTGCCCATCGCCAGCAGCCACTTGTGGGTGCCGTCGGCGGACGGTTTGTCGAACACGATGTTCGGGACACGGACCTCGGCGTGCTGGTGCAGCTTGGCGCGCAGTGCCTTGCCCAGGTCGGTCATCTGGTCGAAATCGGTGACGTAGTGGTGGTGGATCCACTTCATCACCTGGTGGGCACGGTAGCGCGCTTCGCCGAGTGTCTCGGCGAAGAAGCGCTCCAGACCCTCGCGATCGAGGTCGAGCAGGTTCTGCTTGGCCACAGCCACGCTCGGGACGAGCACGGATGGGATGGCGGTTGGCTGTACGACCTCGTTCACGGCATCACTCTCAGCGCGAGACGACTTCAGTCGCGGCGAAGAAGTAGGCGATTTCGATCGCGGCGTTCTCGACCGAGTCCGAGCCGTGGGCGGCATTGGCATCGATGGATTCAGCGAAGTCGGCGCGGATGGTGCCGGCGGCCGCTTCCTTCGGATTGGTGGCGCCCAGCAGGTCGCGGTGGGCCAGCACGGCGTTCTCGCCTTCCAGCGCCTGGATCATCACCGGGCCGGAGATCATGAACTCGACCAGCGCGTTGAAGAACGGACGCTCGCGGTGCACGGCGTAGAAGCCTTCGGCTTCACGGCGCGACAGCTGCTTGTACTTGGCGGCCACGACCTTCAGGCCGGCCTTTTCGAAGCGGGCGTAGATTTCGCCGATGACGTTCTTGGCGACGGCGTCCGGCTTGATGATGGAAAGGGTGCGCTCCAGCGCCATGGGAATTCTCCGTTGGGCGGGCCACTGATCGGCCCGAGAGTAACATGAAAAAAACCCGCGTCAAAACGCGGGCTTAGCCTGATATACGTGAGGCAATTCTAACGTGTAACCCACCCGTGCGGTAGTGCCGGCCGCTGGCCGGCAATCCGTTCCGGCGCAAGCGAAGGGCGCCGGTTCAGGCATTTCCCGGTTGACGGCCACCGGCAGGCAGTGCCGGGACAAGAACGAAGCCCCCACCAAGCTGCGCCGCACAATGCACCCGCGGTGCCCCGGGTCTAATATCAAACAATCGTTTGATTGAACCCTGCCCGCCCCATGGCCAAGCCCGCCCATTTCTCCACCAAGGACCGCATCCTCGGCGCGGCCGAGGAGCTGTTTGCCCAGCATGGCTTTGCCGGCACATCGCTGCGCCAGGTCACCAGCCAGGCCGATGTGAACATCGCCGCGGTCAACTACCACTTCGGCTCCAAGGAAAACCTGGTCAACGAGGTGTTCCGCCGGCGCATGGACGAGATGACCGCCGCCCGCCTGTCCCAGCTGGAAACGGCCCGGCGCGAGCACCCTGCCCAGCTGCGGCCGGTGCTGGCCGCCTTCGTCGAGCCGGCCCTGGCGATGGCCCAGGACCGCCAGACCGGCGGCGCCTTCGTGCGCGTGATCGCGCGCGCCTATGCGGAAAAGAATGACAACCTGCGCAAGTTCCTCTCCGACCACTACGGCCATGTGCTGCGCGACTTCGGCAAGGCCATCGCCGCCTGCGTGCCGGAGCTGAGCAAGGAAGAGCTGTACTGGCGCCTGGATTTCCTGGCCGGCTCGCTCACCTATGCGATGGCCGACTTCGGCCTGATCAAGCGACCCGCCGGTGTCACCGAAGCGGCGCATCGTGCCCATGCCGCCCGCGAATTGATCCACTTCGCCGAAGCCGGTTTCCGCGCCAGCGCGGGTTCTGACGCTGCGACGACCTCCGTTTCCACCCCGTAGAGCCCGGCCGTGCCCGGCTTCCAGACAATCAAAGGCTTATCGACATGTCCAATTCCCTGCTAGTCCGCCGCGCCGCCGTGCTGGGTGCCGGCGTCATGGGTGCCCAGATCGCGGCCCACCTGACCAACGCCGGCGTCGACACCGTGCTGTTCGACCTTCCCGCCAAGGAAGGTCCGGCCGATGGCATCGTGCTCAAGGCCATCGCCAACCTGGGCAAGCTCAGCCCGGCCCCGCTGGCCAGCAAGTCCTACGCCGAGGCGATCACCCCGGCCAACTACGAGACCGGCCTGGAGCAGCTGAAAGACTGCGACCTGATCATCGAGGCCATCGCCGAGCGCATGGACTGGAAGCAGGACCTGTACAAGAAGATCGCCCCGTTCGTGGCCGACCACGCCGTGCTGGCCTCCAACACCTCCGGGCTGGGCATCAACAAGCTGGCCGACGTGCTGCCCGAGCAGCTGCGCCACCGCTTCTGCGGCGTGCATTTCTTCAACCCGCCGCGTTACATGCACCTGGCCGAGCTGATCCCGGCCACCACCACCGATGCCGCGGTGCTGGAAGGCCTGGAAGCTTTCCTGGTCACCACCCTGGGCAAGGGCGTGGTGTACGCCAAGGACACTCCGAACTTCATCGGCAACCGCATCGGCGTGTTCTCGATCCTGTCCACCATCCACCACACCCAGCAGTTCGGTCTGGGCTTTGACGAGGTGGACGGCCTGACCGGCCCGCTGGTGGGCCGCCCGAAGTCGGCCACCTACCGCACCTCCGACGTGGTCGGCCTGGACACCATGGCCCACGTCATCAAGACCATGGGCGACACCCTGCCCAACGATCCGTGGCACGAATTCTTCAAGTCGCCCAAGTGGCTGGACGCGCTGATCGGCAAGGGCGCGCTGGGCCAGAAGACCGGCGCGGGCATCTTCCGCAAGGTCGGCAAGGACATCGTGGTGCTGGACCTGGAAAAGCAGGACTACCGCCCGGCCGACCGCAGCGCCGCCCCGGAAGTGGTCGAGATCCTGAAGATCAAAAACCCGGCCGAGAAGTTCGCCAAGCTGCGCGAAAGCCAGCACCCGCAGGCGCAGTTCCTGTGGGCCACCTTCCGCGACCTGTTCCACTACAGCGCCTACCACCTGGCCGACATCGCCGAGACCGCGCGCGACGTGGACCTGGCCATCCGCTGGGGCTACGGCTGGTCGCTGGGCCCGTTCGAAACCTGGCAGGCCGCCGGCTGGAAGCAGGTGGCGCAGTGGATTGCCGATGACATCGTGGCCGGCAAGAGCATGAGCAACGCCCCGCTGCCGGACTGGGTGTTCGACGGCCGCGACGGCGTGCACGCCGCCGAAGGCAGCTACAGCCCCTCGCGCAATGCCAAGCTGCCGCGCTCGGCGCTGCCGGTGTACCAGCGCCAGCGCTTCCCCGATCCGCTGCTGGGCGAGCAGTTCAGCACCGGTGACACCGTGTTCGAGAACGACGGCGTGCGCATGTGGCACGACGGCGACGGCATTGCCGTGGTCAGCTTCAAGACCAAGATGAACACCGTGTCCGACCACGTGCTCGATGGCCTGCAGGAAGCGATCAAGCGCGCCGAGAAGGACTTCAAGGGCCTGGTGATCTGGCAGCAGAAGGAACCCTTCTCCGCCGGCGCCGACCTGGCCGGTGCCCTCGGCCTTCTGCAGGCCGGCAAGGTCGACCAGTTCGAAGAGATGGTGCACAACTTCCAGCGCACCAGCCAGCGCATCAAGTACTCGCTGGTGCCGGTGGTGACCGCCGTGCGCGGCCTGGCCCTGGGTGGCGGCTGCGAGTTCCAGATGCACAGCGCCAAGAGCGTGGCCGCGCTGGAAAGCTACATCGGCCTGGTCGAAGCCGGCGTGGGCCTGCTGCCCGCCGGTGGCGGCCTGAAGGAACTGGCGGTGCGCGCTTCGGTGGCGGCCGGTCCGGGCGGCGACGTGTTCGCCGAACTGAAGAAGACCTTTGAAACGGTCGCCATGGCCAAGGTCTCCAACTCGGCGGTCAATGCCAAGGAACTGGGCCTGATGCGCGCCACCGACAAGGTGGTCTTCAACAGCTACGAAGCGCTCTATATCGCCAAGGCCGAAGTGCTGGCGCTGGCCGAAGGCGGCTACCGTCCGCCGATGCCGGCCCGCCGCATCCAGGTGGCCGGCGACGTGGGCATCGCCACCTTCAAGATGATGCTGGTCAACATGCTCGAAGGCCGCTTCATCAGCCCGTACGACTACGAGATCGCCGTGCGCATCGCCACCGTGCTGTGCGGCGGCGAAGTGGATCGCGGCACGCTGGTGGACGAAGAGTGGCTGCTGACCCTGGAGCGCAAGCACTTCGTCGAACTGGCCCAGC
>NZ_JAVWXA010000094.1:0-14970 GCF_036662295.1 Stenotrophomonas sp. | reverse complement strand
AGCGACCCCCGGCCGCGGGCGGGCGCCGCCCGGCGCCCGCCACTACCGGGACGCGTGCCGCTCCACGGTCGGCGCCCACCGCACTGCCTCTGGAGAAGGGAGCCCCCTGAGTCAGGGGGCGGCGCCGAAGGCGCGGGGGTCTGGGAGACCGTGAAACGGGGCCCACGGTTTGCGCAGCAAAGCGTGGGGCGACAGCGCGAATGCGATGGCGCACACCCCGTCCCGACCAACGGTCGGCACCTACCCGTTTAGCCTGTCGCTGCGCGACAGGCTAAACTGCCGGTCTTTCTGCCTTTTAGACTGCGACCGCGCATCATGTCCGAGCCTACCGCCGCCCCGAACGACGCCCTTCCGGAAACCCTCGAAAAGCGGGATTTCATCCGTCAGATCGTGCGTGAAGACCTGGCCGCCGGCAAGCATGCCGCGATCAAGACCCGTTTCCCGCCCGAGCCCAATGGCTATCTGCACATCGGCCATGCCAAGTCGATCTGCCTGAACTTCGGCATCGCCGGCGAGTTCAACGGGGTGTGCAACCTGCGTTTCGACGACACCAACCCGGCCAAGGAAGACCCCGAGTACGTGGCCGCCATCCAGGACGACGTGCGCTGGCTGGGCTTTGAGTGGAACGAGCTGCGCCACGCCTCGGACTACTTCGACGCCTACTACCTGGCCGCGCAGAAGCTGATCCGCGACGGCAAGGCCTATGTGTGCGACCTGTCGGCCGAGGAAGTGCGCGCCTACCGCGGCACCCTGACCGAGCCGGGCCGCCCCTCGCCGTACCGCGAGCGCAGCGTCGAGGAAAACCTGGACCTGTTCGCGCGCATGCGCGCCGGCGAGTTCCCCGACGGCGCGCGCACCGTGCGCGCCCGGATCGACATGGCCAGCGGCAACATCAACCTGCGCGACCCGGCGCTGTACCGGATCAAGCACGTCGAGCACCAGAACACCGGCAATGCCTGGCCGATCTACCCCATGTACGACTTCGCCCATGCGCTGGGCGACTCGCTGGAAGGCATCACCCACTCGCTGTGCACGCTGGAGTTCGAAGACCACCGCCCGCTGTACGACTGGTGCGTGGACAACGTGGACTTCGCCCACGACGACGCCCTGACCGCGCCGCTGGTCGAGCGCGGACTGCCGCGTGAGGCGGCCAAGCCGCGCCAGATCGAGTTCTCGCGGTTGAACATCAACTACACCGTGATGAGCAAGCGCAAGCTGATGGCGCTGGTCACCGAGCAGTTGGTAGACGGCTGGGAAGACCCGCGCATGCCGACCCTGCAGGGCCTGCGCCGCCGTGGCTACACCCCGGCCGCGATGCGCCTGTTCGCCGAGCGCGTGGGCATCAGCAAGCAGAACTCGCTGATCGATTTCAGCGTGCTCGAAGGCGCCCTGCGCGAAGACCTGGACAGCGCAGCGCCGCGCCGCATGGCCGTGGTCGATCCGGTCAAGCTGGTGCTGGCCAACCTGCCGGAGGGCCATGCCGAAACGCTGACCTTCTCCAACCATCCCAAGGACGAGGCGTTCGGTACCCGCGAGGTTCCGTTCGCGCGTGAGCTGTGGATCGAGCGCGAGGATTTCGCCGAGATCCCGCCCAAGGGCTGGAAGCGCCTGGTGCCGGGCGGCGAAGTGCGCCTGCGCGGTGCCGGCATCATCCGCTGCGATGAGGTGATCAAGGATGCCGACGGCACCATCACCGAGCTGCGCGGCTGGCTGGATCCGGAATCGCGCCCGGGCATGGAAGGGGCCAACCGCAAGGTCAAGGGCACCATCCACTGGGTCAGCGCGGTGCATGCCGTGCCGGCGGAAATCCGCCTGTACGACCGCCTGTTCTCGGTGCCCAACCCGGATGACGAATCCGACGGCAAGACCTACCGCGACCATCTCAACCCCGAATCGCGCCGCACCGTGACCGGGTATGTCGAACCGGCCGCGGCCAGCGCCACGCCGGAGCAGTCGTTCCAGTTCGAGCGCACCGGTTACTTCGTGGCCGACCGCCGCGACCACACCGCCGCCGCACCGGTGTTCAACCGCAGCGTGACGCTGCGCGATACCTGGTCGGCCTGAGCCGGCCCGCCGGTGCCTGGCACCGGCTTGATCGCCACCGGGCCTGCCCCCGCAGGCCCTGCCGCCCACCCCATTGATCCCCGCGCGCCTGCGCGGGTGGCGCGTGGCCGCGTTGAGCGCGGACACGGCATCCCCACGTGCGGCCCGATACACTGCCGCAGCTCCATCCCAGAAGAGGCCCTCCCCGATGCTGTACGCGCAAGTCCACCTGACCCTCCCGGCCTGGATCCACGACCAGATCGACCTGGATCTTCCCCATCCCGGTGACGAGGCCAAGGTCGCACTGGCGATCGAGCTGTCGCGGCTGAACGTGGAGCACGCCAGTGGCGGCCCGTTCGGTGCGGTGGTGTTCGGCCCGGAGGACCGCGTGATCGCCGTCGGCGTCAACCGCGTGGTGCCGCACAACACCTCCCTGGCGCATGCCGAGAACATGGCCTACATGCTGGCCCAGCAGCGCCTGCAGACCCCGCGCCTGAACGACGTGCTGCGCCCGATCACCCTGGCCACCTCCTCCCAGCCGTGCTGCCAGTGCTATGGCGCCACCGTCTGGGCCGGCATCGACCGGCTGTTGATCGGTGCCAGCGCGCAGGACGTGGAGGAACTGACCGCCTTCGACGAAGGCCCGCTGCCGGCCGACTGGGTAGGCGAACTGTCGCGCCGCGGCATCGAGGTGGTGCAGGGCCTGCAGCGCGACGCCGCGCGCGCGGTGCTGCGCCAGTACGGGGAGGCCAACGGTGCGCACTACTGACCGCGCCGCCGCCGGGGCGATCGCATGACCGGCCTGCTGTGCCTGTGCCGCCAGGGCTTCGAGCCGGAGCTGGCCGGCGAGTTGTACGAGCGCGCCGCCTATGCCGGCATCGGCGGTTATGCGCGCACCCAGCGCAACGATGGCTACGTGCTGTTTGCCACCGAGGAAGGCGCCGCGCTGTCCAAGGCCCTGCCCTGGCGCTCGCTGATCTTCGCCCGGCAGAAGATGGTGGTGCTGGCCGAGTTGCCGCAGTTGGATGCAGCCGACCGCATCACCCCGATCCTGGCGGCCCTGGAAGGCCAGCAGCGTTTCGGTGACATGTGGGTGGAGCACCCCGATTCGGACGAGGGCAAACCGCTGGCCGGGCTGGCGCGTGCGTTCGGCAATGCGCTGCGCCCGGCCCTGCGCAAGGCCGGCCTGCTGACCGACAAGCCCAATACCGCGCTGCCGCGCCTGCACATCGTGTTCGTCGGCGGCCGCCACGCGTTCGTGTGCACCGCCGATACCCGCGACAGCGCGCCATGGGCGCTGGGCATCCCGCGCCTGAAGCTGCTGCCCGACGCGCCCTCGCGCTCGGCGCTGAAGCTGGACGAAGCGCTGCTGACCCTGCTCACGCCCGAGGAGCGCGAGCAGCTGGTCAAACCCGGCATGCGCGCGGCCGACCTCGGCGCCGCCCCGGGCGGCTGGACCTGGGTGCTCACCCGCCAGCACGTGCGGGTGATCAGCGTGGACAACGGCCCGCTGCGCGAACACGTGCTGGAGACCGGACTGGTGGAGCACCTGCGCGCCGATGGCTTCCATTGGCAGCCGGATGCGCCGCTGGACTGGATGGTGTGCGACATGGTCGAGCAGCCGCGCCGCGTGGCCGAACGCATGGCCACCTGGTTCCGCGAGGGTTGGTGCCGGCATGCGATCTTCAATCTCAAGCTGCCGATGAAAAAGCGCTGGGATGAAACCCGCCTGTGCCTGGAGCTGTTCCAGGACCAGGCCGGCAAGCCGCTGCACGTGCGCGCCAAGCAGCTGTACCACGACCGTGAGGAAATCACGGTGCTGGCCTCGCCGCTGCGTTGAGGTTGGCGAGCGGGGCACTGCCCCGCTCTGCGGTGCCTGGGAGCGCCGCTACGCGCTTACCTGCGGTGCAGCAGGTCAGCCTCGAGCGCGGCCAGGTTGCGTGCTGCGTTGCTCGACGCCAGCAGTACCGCCGCCGCATGGTTGCGCGCTTCGCGGTCACTGACAGACGGCGCAGGAAGCGTCGGCGCGCTGATGCCTGTGAGCCGGCCATTGAAGCGATCCACCATCCCCTGGTGCTGATCGGCAAGATTGACGATCGTCTTCAGCGCGCGATGCAGATCGCGCCCGGTCAGCGCGGGCGCACGCGCGAGGCGGCTCAACGCCAGGTAGGCCACCCCGGTCCCCGCCGACATGCCGGTGGGCGATCCGGCGGCGGTATTGGACAGCGTCTGCAGCACCTGCCCAATGCTCGCTTTGGCCAGATCGGCGCACACCGGTTCAATGGGTCTGCGCGCAATGGGAAGGCAGCTTGTGGCCAGGTGGTGCAGGCAGGACGAAATGCTCATGTGCAGGCTCATACTGGAAGGAAGCGGCCAGCTTGCGCCGAGACGGCATAGGCCGCTTCCGTGTTTCCCTCATCCGCACCACGCCAGGGGACTGTCAGCGGGTAAGCAACGTCGCCGCCTTCAACTGCGCCGCGCTGGCCGGGACCTCGAGCAGCGTGACGACGTGGGCGTGGTGTTGTTCCTCCACCGAGACCACCTTGAAGGTGGACAAATGGGTATAGACCCGCTCCCACCGCTCGCCAGCGAACGGGTAGCGACTGGCCAACGGCATCCCTGAAAATCCCTTGATCCTGAATTCGATGAGTGCCGACGACCCCACTGTCGGGATCAGCGGGTAAGCGCGGGTGTCCTCCACCCGTGTCGCCGTGGACAGGAACTGCTCGGGGCGCAGCAGTTGCCCGGTCCGGACCATCTCGTGAAGTGTGTTCAACATCGCCGGGGTGTGAGTGGCTTGCCGGTAGCTGGTCTGCGGGAAGTCGCCGTCGGCAAAATGGTTCAATCCAATCTGACGTTGGACCCTGGCGATGGCGTTGACCGTGCTGCTGTCCAGGCTGTTGGCATAGCTAGTCAGCTGGTAGGCCGCCGATTTTTCGCCGCGCAGGAATGTCTCGGGCCCCTTCCGTTCCTCGATCTCATTCTTGATGGATGCGCCGTCCAATTCGTATTCAGTATCGCGACACATGTTCTGCACCGCGCGGCAGCCCATGTTGGTACCAAACACTGTCCCGAATGCCCATTCGTCCTGGAGCTTGTTCAACTCGGCGGCGAGAAGGACGGTGTGGCGTTCGCGTTCGATGGGATCGGCCTTGACCAGGCCCACCAAGGCCGGTGCCCGCTCATCGATCCGCGTCTGGCGATCAAACCTGCGCAGCGCTTCGTTCGCGCGCGCCACGTTGTCATCCAGACTCGCGCGGGCATCGTCGATGCGTTTATTGAACGCGTCCATCAGCGGCGTCTTGAACAGCGACCTTGCATCGGCCAACGGCACCTCGCCTGCCGAGGCGCGAACGTCGGCCGCCACACCTGTGCGCAGACGGGTCAGAAGTGAATCGGTGCTGGGTATGTCGGCGGTGCGGGCCCCTTCGCCACCGGGCGCAGTGATCGACGCGTCCGGCGCCTTCAATAGTGACACCGCCTTCCCAAGCGCTGACCCCAGCGTTGCGGATTTTCGGTCGAATGCGCTCTGCGCGATGATGACGTCATTGTCGGCCGCCTGCAGCTGGGCGATCCACAGCCCATTGCGGGTCACCTTTCCGCCGTGCGCCGCCAGATCGATGCCATGCCGTGTTGCCAGCGCCTGCACCTGCCCGCTGCGCGTGGCCTTGCCGTATCCCACGCATCTTTTCCAGACACTGCTGCTTTCCCGCGACTTGATCCGCTCGCTTTTCAGCCCCTCGTCTTTCAGCCGCAGCGGCGCATTCGCATCCAGGTTGCGGATGCCCCTCAGATCACGGGCCAAGGCCTCACGGGCGTTCGAATGACCGGCCCGATTGCGGGCGCTGTTGACGTACTTCCCCATCTCGGCGAAGGCCGTGCGCACCTCCGTCAAGGCCGCTTTTACGCCTTGGCGCTCCTGCCTGGCCTGCTGCTTGAACTCGGCCACCGCCTGCTTCGCACGGGTCTGCGCGTCCTCCAGGGACGCGCGCGGGACGGCGGGGGCCGATACAGGAGCAACGGAGATGACAGGCATGGGGATTCCCGGAGGCGCAAAAACCCGGACGGTAACCGCACCGGCTTGCCCGCGCTTTCAGGTTTCGCTCACCCGGCGCACTACCGCGAACAACATCACGTTGGCGCCGTCACACCCCGGCCGCGCGCCGCCACAACATCGACACCAGCGGTGGCAGCTTGCCCGCACAGCCCAGCACGCGGCCGCGCGCGAGGGTCAGGTGCATCTCGTCGTTGGAGAACACCGTGTTGATCGCATCGAAGCTGTAGGCGGCGACCGTGTTCTCGCTGCGTCGTTCGCGCGCCCAGCGCTGCAGGCGGTGCGGCGACATCCAGTCCTGGCGGCGCTGCTGGGCGGCCAACACCAGCGCACGCAGCGCGGCCACGTCGCGCAGGCCCAGGTTGACGCCCTGCCCGGCCAGCGGATGCACCACGTGCGCCGCATCGCCCAGTGCCAGCACGCGGCCGGCCACGTAGCCGGTGGCCAACTGCCGGCGCAGGGGAAACGCCGCTCGCCGGGAGGCCAGCGTCATCGCGCCCAGCCGACCGGCAAAGGCCTGGGTCAGCGCGCGGCCGAAAGCGGCCTCGTCCAGGGCCAGAACACGCTCGGCCTCGGCCTCGGGCAGGGTCCACACGATGGAACTGCGATGCGCATCGATGGGCAGGACCGCCAGCGGCCCGGTCACCAGGAAGCGCTGCCATGCAGTGGCTTCGTTGCCCTGCTCGGTGTCCACATACGCCACGACGCCGCGCTGGCCATAATCCTGGCGCGCCACCTCGAGGCCGGCCAGCGCACGCAGGGTGGATTCGGCACCGTCGGCGGCAATCGCCAGCGATGCCTCCAGGCGGCGGCCATCGGCCAGGCGCAGGCGCACGCCATCGGCGTCCTGCTCCAGCGCCTCCACCCGTGCCGGGCTGCATACCTGCACGCCGGCCGCCGGCAACGCGGCCCACAGCCGGTCCACCAGCAAGTCGTTCTCCACGATCCAGCCCAGCTGCTCGCGGCCCAGGCGGTCCGCGTCGAAGCGCAGCTCCTCGCCGCCGGCGGCATCCCACACGCGCATGCGTCGATACGCGCACGCCCGCGCTGCGCTGACCGCCGGCCACACACCCAGCGCTTCCAACAGCTGCGCGTTGTCCGGGGCGAAGGCGTACACGCGCAGGTCCGGCTGCTGCGGCTGCCAGGGCGCCGGCTCGCGGCCTTCCACCAGCGTCACCGACTGGCCGGCATCGGCCAGGGCCAGCGCACACGCCGCGCCCACCACGCCGCCACCGACCACGATCACGTCACACGCGCGCCGGCTCATGCGCCCGCTCCGCGGCACAGCGCCGGCACCTGGCCGCGGAAGCCCATCGCCCCGCCCACCAGCATCGACTGCATCGGGGTGGCCTGCGCGGCCAGCAACCCCAGGCTGCGCAACGGCCGCATCAGCGGCGCCGGGTTGCTGGTCAGCCGGGCCAGGCCGCCGGAGAAGGCGATGGTCTGCGTGCGATCTTCCTCGCGGCGGGCCACGTGCGCCTGCAGCAGTGCATCGCTGCCGGGATCGGCGGCCTCGGCGATCAGTTCGGCCAGGGTCAACGCATCGCGCAGGCCCAGGTTGAAGCCCTGCGCGCCCAGCGGGTGGATGGTCTGGGCGGCATTGCCGAGCAGCACCGCGCGCTCGCCGACCAGCGCCTGGGCCAGCACCTGCACCAGCGGATAGGCACTGCGCGGGCCGCTGTCCAGCAGCCGCCCGGCACGCCAGCCGATCGCCGCCTGCAGGCGCTGCAGCCACGCGGCATCGTCCAGCGCCAGCACGGCCTCGGCGGCCTCGCGTGCCACGCCATGCACCGCGCCATAGTGACGGTCGCCACGCGGCAGCAGCGCGGTCGGGCCGGTGTCGGTGAAGCGCTCGTAGGCCGTGCCGTCGGGTGCGCGCGCGCTGCGCACCCGCGACACGAACAGGGTCTGCTGGAAGTCGTGTTCGTCCGCGCCGATGCCCAGTGCCTCGCGGACGCCGCTGCGGGTGCCGTCGGCGCCCACCACCAGGCGCGCCAGCAGGCAGCGCTCGCCGCTGTCATCGGCGATGAACACCTGCCGATGGCCGTCGATGGTCGCGCCGAGCCGGACGAACCGGGCCGGGCGGTAGCGGGTCAGCCGGGTGAGCGCCTGCAGGCGCGTCTCCAGCGCGTTGCCGAAGTCGCGCGCCACCACCACCTGGCCGAACCACGGCCGCTGGTACTGCGCCGCGTCCATCTGCACGCGGCCGAAGTCGCCGGCGCGGCTGACATGGATGCGGCGGATCGCACCGGGCGCGGTGCCCAGCAGCGGCATCACGCCCAGCGCGGTGAGCGCGTTGACCGTGGCGGCGGCGAAGCTGAGGTTGCGCTGGTCGAACACCGCCGGCAGGGCGCCGGCCGGCGTCGCCTCGACCAGGGCCACCTCGCGGCCGGCACGGTCCAGGGCGATGGCCAGGCTGGCACCGACCAGCCCGCCGCCCACGATCACTACATCATGTCGTTCACTCATGCCGCCCATGATAAGCGTTGGACCGTTCCGGGCGGGTGCGGCGGCCTGCCGCAGCAGGCGCTAGAATGAACGCTGAATCCCTTGCCTTGGCTGCCATGACCACCCCTGCCCAACGCGCCTTCGTCCTGTCCGTGCTCGTGCTGTTGATGATCGCCACCCGGGTCAACCACTTCATGGCCATCCCCGATGCGTCCTGGGCGGTGTTCTTCATTGGCGGCTTCTACCTGCGCCAGTGGACCCGCTGGGCCTTCCCGCTGCTGATGGGGCTGGCGATCGTGATCGACGTGGTGGTGATCAGCCGCACCGGCCAGGCCTACCTGCAGCACTACTGCGTGTCGCCGGGCACCTGGATGCTGCTGCCGGCCTATTTCTCGCTGTGGGCCGGCGGCATGCTGCTGGGCCACGGCTACCAGGGCGCGCGCTGGGCCACGCTGGGCAAGGGCGTGGCGCTGCTGGTGGCGGCGGTGGCGCTCTGCCACCTGTTCGCGCAGGGCGGTTTCTACTGGAGCAGCGACAGCGTCGCCGCGCCCACGGTGGCCGGCTGGCTGAAGAACTACAGCGACTGGTTCCTGCCCTACCTGCGCACCGCGGCGATCTACGTCGGCCTGGCCGCCGCGCTGCAGCTGACCACCGAACAGGTGCGCAAGCTGCTGCAGGCCCGCCACGACGTGCTGCACTGAGCGGCGGCCACGATGGGCAACCGGCTTTCGCGCATCTATACCCGCACCGGCGATGACGGCAGTACCGGGCTCGGCGATGGCAGTCGGGTGCCCAAGGATGCGGCCCGGGTCAACGCCTACGGCACGGTGGATGAGGCCAACTCGGCGCTGGGCGTGCTGCTGGCCGTGGCCCTGCCCGAGGACGTGCGCGCGCTGCTGACCACCGTGCAGCACCAGTTGTTCGACCTGGGCGGGGAGCTGTGCATCCCCGGCCACGCGGCCATCCACGCCGCCGACGTGACCGCGCTGGAACAGCAGCTTGACCACTACAACGCCGGCCTGCCGGTGCTCAAGGAATTCATCCTGCCCGCCGGCGGCGAGGCGGCGGCCCGCTGCCACCTGGCCCGCACCATCGTGCGCCGCGCCGAGCGCGAGACGGTGACCCTGGCCCGGCTGGAGCCGGTGCGCGCCGAGGCGATCGGCTACCTCAACCGGCTCTCGGACCTGCTGTTCGTGCTGGCCCGGGTGCTGGCCCGCGCCGACGGCCACGGCGAAGTGCTGTGGCGGCACGAACGCCGCCACGCCTGAGCGGCCCTGCCACCCCATCGGAACCCTCGCCCGCATGCTGGTTTTCACCCACCCTGCCTGTCTGCAACACGATCCCGGCCGTGGCCACCCCGAATCCCCGCAGCGCCTGCAGGTGGTGCTGGATGCCCTGGATGCCGCCTTCCCCGGGCAGCTGGACTGGCGCCAGGCGCCGGCGGCCAAGCGCGGTGAACTGGCCCGGGTGCACGACAGCGAGCTGATCGACCTGGTGCTCAAGCCGCAGGCCGAGGCGGTGCGCCTGATCGACATGGACACGGCCACCTCGCCCGGCTCGTCCAGCGCCGCCCTGCACGCGGCCGGCGCCGGCGTGGCCGCGGTGGATGCGGTGATGCTCGGCGAGGACCCGGTGGCCTTCTGCGCAGTGCGCCCGCCCGGCCACCACGCCACCGCCAGCACCGCCATGGGCTTCTGCCTGTTCAACAACATCGCCGTGGCCGCCGCCTACGCGCGCGACCGCTACGGCCTGGAGCGCATCGCCATCGTCGATTTCGACGTGCACCACGGCAACGGCACCCAGGACATCTTCATCGCCGATCCCGGCGTGGCCTACTACAGCACCCACCAGGCCGGGCTGTTCCCCAACTCGGGCCTGCGCCGCGACCGGGGCGCGGGCAACCTGATGAACATCCTGCTGCCGCCGGGCAGCGGCAGCTTCCGCTTCCGCAACACCTGGGCCGACGAGATGCTGCCGGCCATCGACGACTTCCGCCCGCAGCTGCTGCTGATCTCGGCCGGCTTCGACGCGCACCTGCGCGATCCCCAGGCCGACCTGATGCTGGAGACCGAGGACTTCGCCTGGATCACCGCCGAGCTGCGGGCGCTGGCCCGCCGGCATGGCGGCGGCCGGGTGGTGTCGATGCTGGAGGGCGGTTACGACCTGCAGGCGCTGGCCGAATGCAGCGTGGCCCACGTCGGCCAGCTGCGCTGAGCGGCCGCGCGGCGGGGGGCCGCGCATGAACCTGAACCCCTGCCCCGGCAAGGCCTTCATTGCCCCTATGCAGTGGATGGGGCAAGCTACGATCCGTTTTCGCCTGAATCCGACTCCCGCGTGCGCCGAGCCCTCCGCCTGCTGCCCCTCCCCCTGAGCATCGCCATCTGCCTGCCGGCCATGGCCGACGACAAACCGGTGAACTGGGGCCTGTGCCCGGCCACCGATGTCCTGCCCGTGTTCGACGATGCCCCCAAAGCCGACAAGGCTGCCGCGGCCACCCGCGACCAGCAGGACACCGACATCGAGGGGGACCAGCTGCTGGGCACCACCACGGTGCCGCAGTACCAGGGCAACGTGGCGCTCAAGCGCGGCGACCAGTTCCTGGGCACCGACCACCTGAGCTTCGACACCGAAAGCGGCAACTACATCGCAGAGGGCAACGTCCGCTACCAGGACTCCTCGATCCGGATGGTGGCCAAGCGGGCCGAAGGCAACCAGGAAGCGGACACCCACAAGATCAGCGACATCAAGTACCAGCTGGTGTCCCGGCGCGGCAACGGCGACGCCGAGTCGGTGGACCTGCAGGGCGCGGTGGGGCAGATGCACCGCTCCACCTACACCACCTGCGACCCGTCCCAGCCGGTGTGGAAGCTGTCGGCGCCGCAGATCGAGGTGGACAACGACGAAGGCTTCGGCACCGCGCGCAACGCGGTCCTGCGGATCGGCAAGGTGCCGGTGCTGTGGGCGCCGTATTTCAAGTTCCCGATCGACGACCGTCGCCAGACCGGCCTGCTGTACCCGCAGCTGGGCCTGTCCGGGCGCAACGGCTTCGACTACGCCCAGCCGATCTACTTCAACCTGGCGCCGAACTACGACGACACGCTGACCCCGCGCTACATGAGCAAGCGCGGCCTGATGCTGACCAACGAGTTCCGCTACCTGTACGACGGCGGCCGCGGCGAGCTGGAAACCAGCTACCTGCCCAACGACAAGCTGCGCGACCGTGACCGTGGCCAGTTCCAGTTCGGCGGTTACCACAACCTCAACAGCACCTGGCAGGCCCGCGCCAACCTGGCCTGGGTGAGCGATGAGCGCTACACCGAAGACTTCTCCAACCGCCTGCTCGGGGTGACCGCCTCCAACCTGCAGAGCCAGATCGGCCTGTACGGGACCGGCGAGAACTGGACCGGCGGGGTGATGGCCGACTACTGGCAGCTCACCGACTACACCCTGACCGAGGCCGCGCTGCCTTACGCGCGCCAGCCGCGCGCCTTCTTCACCTGGGACAAGCCGGTGCTGCCGTGGCTGGAGACCGGCGTGTACGCCGAGGCCGTGCGCTTCACCCACAAGGACATCCACGGCAAGATCGTCGATGCCGACGGCGAGTTCGTGCGCGACGGGACCGAGACCGAGATGTTCGGCGGCTCGCGCCTGGACATCAAACCCTACGTGTCCCTGCCCTTCAGCGGCGCGGCCTGGTACGTCACCCCGACCCTGGCCTACCGCTACACCGGTTATCAGCTTGACCGGGGCCTGGCCGACCAGATCCGCCTGCAGAACCTTGACGCGGCCGGCATCGCCAACCCGACCCCGGAGCAGCTGCGCGGCAATACCTCGCCCAGCCGCAGCATGCCGATCGCCAGCCTGGACGCGGGCATGTTCTTCGACCGCGAGACCACCATCGGCGGCAAGTCGTTCCTGCACACGCTGGAGCCGCGCCTGTTCTACCTGCGCGCGCCCTACCGCGACCAGAGCGACCTGCCGATCTTCGACACCCGCGACTTCACCTTCAGCTGGGGCCAGCTGTTCCGCGATTCGCGCTACACCGGCGCCGACCGCCAGAACGACGCCAACCAGCTGACCATGGCGCTGAGCACCCGCTTCATCGACCAGACCACCGGCAAGGAGCGCTTCTCCGGCAGCATCGGCCAGATCCTGTACTTCGACGATTCGCGGGTGACCATCAACAACGCCCAGTCGCCAGTGGAACAGGGCAAGTCGGCCTGGATCGCCGATGCCAACTACGCCATCAACGACCGCTGGAACCTGGGCGCCACCTACCAGTGGGACCCCAAGTACAAGCGTGAGGACCTGGCCAGCGTGCGCGCGCGCTACCTGATGTCCAACGACGGCATCGTCAACATCTCCTACCGCCACCGCCTCAACCCCGATGGCAGCAACCTGCTCAAGCAGGCCGACCTGTCCTTCCTGTACCCGCTCAGCCCGCGCTGGAGCCTGGTGGGGCGCTACTACTACTCCATCGAAGACCGCAAGCCGCTGGAAATCATCGGCGGCGTGCAGTGGGACAGCTGCTGCCTGGCCGTCCGCGCCATCGCCCGCCGCTACGTGCGCAACCGCGAAGGCGAGCTGAACAACTCCTTCCAGATCGAGTTCGTGCTCAAGGGCCTGAGCTCCATCGGCCAGGACACGGACCGTACCTTGCGCCGTGCTATTCTCGGGTACTACCGAGACGACCTCTATCTCGTGCCGCCCAGCAACACCGGGGCCGACCGCGACGACTACGATCCGAACCTGATCCCATGACCAAGACCCTTCCCGTTCTACTCGCTTCCCTGCTGGCGGTATCCACCGTCTCCGCACCGCTGCAGGTGCTGGCCCAGCAGAGCCAGCCGCTGGATCGCATCGCCGCCATCGTCGACGAAGACGTCGTGCTGCAGAGCGAACTGGACCGCGCGATCCAGAACATCAAGGCGCAGTACGCCGGCCGCGAGAACCAGCTGCCGCCGGACGACGTGCTCAGCCGCCAGGTGCTCGAGCGCCTGGTGCTGGTCAAGCTGCAGGTGGCCCGCGCCGACGGCAGCGGGATCAAGGTCGGCGACCAGGAGCTCAACCAGGCCCTGAACGCGATCGCCCAGCAGAACGGCTCCACCCTGGACGCCCTGCGCCAGCGGCTGGCCCGTGACGGCATCGATTTCAATGACTTCCGCGCCTCGGTGCGGGACGAAATCACCGTGCAGCGCCTGCGCCAGAGCTTCGCGCAGAGCCGCATCAGCGTCAGCGAGGGCGAAGTGGATGCCGCGCTGAAGCAGCAGGCCACCGTGGGCACCCAGTACCACTTGGCCCACATCCTGATCGCCCTGCCCGAAGGCGCCACCGCCGACCAGATCGCCACCGGCCAGAAGAAGGCTGATGGCGTCAAGGCGCTGCTGGACAAGAACGAGCTGGATTTCAACGCGGCCGCCGTCCGTTATTCGGACAGCCCCAACGCGCTGGAAGGCGGCGACCTGGGCTGGCGTTCGCTGGATGAAATCCCCAATGCGTTCGCGCAGATGATGACCCAGATGAAGGCCGGCGACGTGGTCGGCCCGCTGCGCGGCCCGAGCGGCTTCCAGCTGCTCAAGCTGGTGGAAGTGCGCGATGCCGGCGCCACCGCCGGTGGCCAGAGCATCACTGAGTACCACGCCCGCCACATCCTGGTGCGCGTGACCGACCAGCAGGACAACGCGGCGGCCAAGGCCAAGATCGACACCTTGCGGGCCCGCATCGCCGGTGGCGCGGACTTCCAGGCCGTGGCCAAGGAGTCCTCCGAGGACACCAACAGCAAGGGCCAGGGCGGCGACCTGGGCTGGTTCCCGGCCGATGCGTTCGGTCCGGACTTCGGCAAGCAGGTGAGTGGCGTGGCCGATGGCGGCGTGAGCCCGCCGTTCCGCACCGACGCCGGCTGGCACATCGTGCAGCGCGTGGCCACGCGCCAGACCGATGCCACCACCGACAACCAGCGCGCCCAGATCCGCGAGACCATCGGTCGCCGCAAGCTGGAAGAAGAGTACAACCGCTTCCTGCAGGAACTGCGTGGCGAAGCCTACGTCGACCTGCGCACCGGCACGGACAACGGCGCTGCGGCGCCGGCCGCGACCCCGCCGCAGTCCTGAGGCCTGGCCGATGATCCCGCCGCTCGCGCTGGTACCCGGCGAGCCCGCCGGGATCGGCCCTGAACTCTGCATTCGCCTGGTCCAGCAGCCGCGCACCGATTGCCGGCTGCTGGCCTTCGCCGACCCGGACACCCTGCACGCCGCGGCCGCGGCGCTGTCGCTGCCCCTGCAGCTCCTGCCTGAAGATGCCATCGCCCGCCAGCCGGGCGACCTGCCGTTGCGCGCGGGGCGCAAATCGCGCCCCACGCCCGGTTGGGCACCCGCCCCCGCCACATCCGGGGCGGGGATCGCCCCGCGGCTGGAGGCCGGCCCCGC
>NZ_JAVWXA010000093.1:0-15499 GCF_036662295.1 Stenotrophomonas sp. | reverse complement strand
AGCACCCGGTGCCACGGCAACTGCGGATCCTCGTTCATGCCCAGCACGCGGGCGGTCAGCCGCGCCCGGCCCGGCAGGCCGGCCTTGGCCGCCACCTGACCGTAGCCCATCACCTGCCCGCGCGGGATGGCGCGGATCACCGCGAGGATGCGTTCGCGTGCCTGCGCGGCGGGGTCCTCGCCCGCCTCGGCGGCCGGGGTCATGCGCGCACGCGGCTGACCAGCAGCACGCCGACCAGCACCAGTGCCGTCCCCAGGATCTGCCAGGGGCCCATGGGTTCGTCGAGCAGCCATAGACTCATCACGATGGTGGATACCGGCCCGAGCATACCCACCTGGGCGGCCAGCGACGAGCCGATCCGCTTCACCGCCAGCATGATCGCCAGCACCGGCAGCACCGTGCACAGCGTGGCGTTGACCAGCGACAGCGCATACACCGGCGCCGGCGCCTGGCCCAGCGCGGCCAGCGGGTGCAGCACCGCGAAATGCAGCACGCACAGCACGCAGGCCACGCAACTGGCGTAGGCGGTCAGGCGGATTGCGCCGACCCGCGCCACCACCTGGCCGCTGCCGAACAGGTACAGCGCATAGCTGAGCGCACTGCCCAGCACCAGCGCGCTGCCCAGCAGGATGCGCCCGCCTTCGCGCTGCAGGTCGTGGCCGAAGGCCAGCAGCACGCCCAGGTAACTCAGCGCCAGCGCCGCCAGCTGCCAGCGCCCGGGCCGCTTCTTCAGCAGCACCAGGCTGATCAGCAGCACCAGGGTGGGATTGAGATAGAGGATCAGCCGTTCGAGGGTCACGCTGATGTACTGCAGGCCTTCGAAATCGAGCAGGCTGGACAGGTAATAGCCGGTGAAACCCAGCCACACCACGCGGCCGCGATCGCCCCACGACAGCGCGTCGGCGCGGCGCGAGGACCACACCGCCAGCAGCGCGAACAGCGGGAACGCCATCAGCATGCGCAACGCCAGCAGCGTGGTGGCATCCACGCCGTGCCGGTAGGCCAGCTTGACGATCACCGCCTTGCCGGAGGCGGCGATGGCACCGACCGCGGCCAGCGCGATGCCGCCGGCGGCGATGCGTGGCGAGGACGTGGGCAGCGAGGAAACGGAGGGCGGCATCAGGACGGCAGACGGCCGCGCGCGGCGGCCGGATCAGCAGGGGGAGTGGATTGTCGCATGCGGGCGCGGCGGGGTTGCCACGCCTGGCGTGGCACCACCGGGCTTGGGGTGATGCGCGGTCAGCGCATCAGCACCACTTCTTCGGCCGAGGTGGGGTGGATGGCCACGGTGTCGTCGAACTGCGCCTTGGTCACGCCCATTTTGACCGCCAGCGCGAAGCCCTGCAGGATTTCATCGGCGGCCTCGCCCAGCAGATGCACGCCTACCACGCGCTCGTCCTCGCCCACGCACACCAGCTTGAACAGGCTGCGCTGGGTGCCGTCGGACAAGGCCTGCAGCATCGGGCGGAAGTTGCTGCGGTACACCCGCACATCGTCGTGCTGCGCGCGCGCCTCCTCCTCGCTCAGGCCCACCGCGCCCAGCGCCGGGTGCGAGAACACCACGCTGGCCACGTTGCAGTAGTCCATCTTCGCCTGCGGATCACCGCCAAACAGGCGATCCATCAGCTTGCGCGCGGCCGCGATCGCCACCGGGGTCAGCCCCACCTTGCCGGCGATATCGCCCACCGCATGCACGCTGGGCACGGCCGTGGTCTGCCACGCGTCCACCTCCACCTCGCCCTTGTCGCCCACCTGGATGCCCAGCGCCTCCAGGCCCAGCCCGGCGCTGTTGCCGCGGCGGCCGGTGGCGAAGAACAGCTGGTCGAACGCGGCCTCGTGCGGGCCGTCATGGCCGTAGGCCACCACCGTGCCGCCCTCGCCGCCGCGCAGTTCGCGCAGGCGGTAGTCGAAATGCACCTGCACGCCCTGGTGGCGCAGGTTCTCGGCCAGTTGCGCGGTCAGCTCCGCATCGAAGCGCTCCAGCAACCGCGTGCCGCGCACCAGCAGCGTCACCCGGCTGCCCAGCGCCTGCAGCAGCCCGGCCAGCTCCACGGCGATGTAGCCGCCGCCGACGATGGCCACGCGCGCCGGCGCGTCGCACAGGTTGAAGAAGTCATCGGACACCGCGCCGCGCTCGGCACCGGGGATGTCCGGGCGCTGCGGATGCGCGCCGGTGGCGATGAGGATGTGCGCGGCGCTGATCTGCACGCCGTCGCTGCAGGCCACCGTGTGCGCATCCAGCAGGCGCCCGCGCCGCGGCACGCGCACCACCTTGTTCTCGTCCAGCCGCTTGAGGTAGCTGGCGTGGATGTTGGCGATATAGGCCTGGCGGTGCACCACCAGTTCCTTCCAGTCCAGCGTGGGCCGCACCGGCACGTCGAACCCCATCGCCGCGGCCATGCCGATCCTGCCGGCCAGGTCGGCGGCCAGCCACATCGCCTTCTTCGGCACGCAGCCGACGTTGACGCAGGTGCCGCCCAACTCGCCCGGTTCCAGCAGGGCCACGCGCTGGCCGTGCTGTGCGGCGCGGAACGCGGCGGCCAATCCGCCGGAGCCACCGCCCAGCACGATCAGGTCATAGTCGTAATGCTTGCTCATCAGGAATCGCTCAACGGAATAAGGGGCAGGACGCCGGGCGCCTGCAGGCCACGAGCATGCCATGCCCGGCCGCGAGCCAGACGTGAGGGCGTGCCCGGGAAAGGGGGCGTTTCAGCGGTGCGCGCCGCCGTGCGCGTTCAGGCGCGGCAGCGCAACGGCGGCCACTGCAGGTACGTCATCGCCCGCCACGCCCACTCCAGCGGGCCGAAGCGGAACGCCCGCAGCCACAGGTGGCTCAGCAGCACCTGCACGGCGAACAGGGCCACCGCGAACGGCACCTGCCAGGCCCGCGGCATCTGCTCGAAGGCGCCCAGCCCATAGCCATAGAACACCCCGGTGCACACCAGCGACTGGACGATGTACTGGGTCAGCGCCATGCGCCCCATCGGGGCCAGCCACTGCAGGCGCGCGCGCAGGTGCACGATCCAGGCCAGGTAGCCCAGGCACATCAGCAGCGAGGCCACCGAGGTCAGCGCAAACGCCGCGCCACTGGCGGGGGTGAACGTCCCGGGGGCCAGGTAGGGATGCCAGACGGCGCTGGCCAGCATCAGCACCAGCCCCAGCGGCAGCGCGCCCCAGCGCAGCCGGCGGTACAGGCGGGCAAACCGCGCCGGGTCGGCCAGCGCACCGCTGCGCGCGAACCAGCTGCCGATCAGGAACATGCCCAGCACTTCCGGCCCGATCACCACCACCCCCTCCAGCTGGGCCAGCGTGTCGCGCAGGCGCTGCGCCACCGCCTGGCCATAGCTGCCGTGCGCGTACGCCTGGCGCTGCAGGTCGATGGTGTGCCGGGCACTGTCGATCGCCGCCTGCACCTGCGCATTGCCCGGCTCCAGCCGCGCCTCCAGCCCCATCAACGCCCCCAGCAGCAGCATCAGTGCCGCCGCGCACAGATAGGTGAGCACGCCCATGGCCGGCAGCCAGCGCGTGGGTGCCTCGCGGCAGGCCAGCAGCGGCAGCGATACCAGGGCGTAGACCACCAGGATGTCGCCGGACCAGACCAGCAGGGCGTGGCACGCCCCGATCAGCAGCAGCGCCGCGCTGCGGCGCAGGTAGAACGGCACGAACGCGCGGCGCGCGGCCTCGGCGCGCTGGGCCATGATCGCAAAGCCGGCGCCGAACAACAGCGAAAACAGGGTGAAGAACTTGCCCTGCACCAGCACGTAGATGGCCGCGTCCGCCCAGTAGTCCAGGCCCTGCCAGTGCGGGTCCACGCCGGTGAAGGCCAGGTCCAGCGGCCCGCTGAAGGCCTCCATGTTCATCAGCAGGATGCCCAGCAGGGCGAATCCGCGCAGGATGTCCAGCACCGCGATGCGGTCGCCGACGGCGACCGGCTGCAGGGAAAGGGAAGCGGTGTTCACAGGCAGTCCGTGGGCCGGGGCGGCCATTATGCCGTCGCACCGGGGCACGTGCCCCGGTGCGGCAGGACGACGCATACGCAACGGCCCGCCGAAGCGGGCCGTTGCAGGAAACGGTCAGCGCCGATCAGCGGCGCCGCACGTGGTGCACTCAGTGCTGGTGGCCACCGTCGCCGTGCACGTGGCCGTGCTCCAGCTCTTCGGCGGCCGCGGCACGCACATCGACGATCTCGACGGCGAAATGCAGGTCCTTGCCGGCCATCGGGTGGTTCAGGTCGACGTCGACCACGCTCATGCCGACCTTTTCCACGGTGACCGCACGCGGGCCGAAGTTGGTCTGCAGCACGACCTGCTGGCCCGGAACCAGCCTGGTGGTGCCGAAGTGCTTCTTGGGCACGCGCTGGGTCAGGCCCTCGCGGCGCTCGCCATAGGCATCGGCCGCCTTGACGTCGACCTCGAAGCTGGCGCCGGCTTCCTTGTCCATCATGGCGTTTTCCAGGCCCGGGATGATGTTGCCGTGGCCGATCAGGATCGCCAGCGGATCACGGTCCTTCGAGCTCTCGATCGGCTCCTGGCCCTGCTCGGAAACGGTGTAGTGGAAACGGACGACGCTGTCTTTTTCGATCTTCATGCGCAACTCTGGCTGGTCGCTGCCGATGGCAGACGGGTGGGGCGGGTTGTCCCCCGCCGGATACGCCGCCATCATGACGGCCTCCTGAGGTGGCGCATTATCCGGACATCATGCAGCTGACGCCAGTTTCGCCCGCATTGCGCCTTGCCTCGCTGGCCGCCGTGCTCCTGTTGAGCGCCTGCGGCGGCGGCAAGACCACCCGCCCGGCCGCCCCGCCGGCCACCACCCAGGTCTGGCCGACGGTGGCCCCGAACGATCCGCAGGCCGCCAACGCGGTGCTGATGCGCGCCATCGGCCTGGTCGGCACGCCCTACCGCTATGGCGGCAACACGCCCGAGTCCGGCTTCGACTGCAGCGGCCTGGTGGCCTATGTGTACCGGGAGATGCTGGACCTCAAGCTGCCGCGCACCTCGCGCGACCTGGCCGCGGTGCAGGGCCCGAAGATCGAGCCGACCCGGCTGGCCCCGGGCGACCTGGTGTTTTTCGGCAGCCGCGGCAACGTCTCCCACGTGGGCATCTATGTGGGTGAAGGCCGCTTCGTGCACGCACCCAGCACCGGCGGCACGGTCCGCCTGGACTCCCTCGGCGGCCCCTACTGGAAGGACCACTACACGGGGGCGAAACGCGTCCTGCACTAAGCTGAACAGGGGTAAGGGCTAAATTTGTGACGCGGATCACGTGTTTGTAAACGGAATTTTAACGAAATTTGTACCTAATCACCGTTCTTACACGGCATCATCACCCATCGTTTTTATTCAGTGACCGCCGCGTGACGACAGCCGACCGGATTTGCCAAGGCCAGACCGCCACCCCCAGGCGTAACACCCGACCCGTTTTCCTCGCCCTCGCGCTCTGCCTGGCCAGCCTCCCGGCCTGGGCCCAGACCGCACCGGCCGCCGCTGTCGATGCCGCTTCGGCCGGCGCCAGCAGCACCGAATCCCCGGTGGTGGCCAAGCCCAAGGCTGACGCCCCCGCCCGCAGCAAGGCCGATGCCGCTGCCAGCGCCACCCTCGCCGCCCTGCTCCCGCACCTGGCCGCCAACGACACCATCCCCCTCATGGACCGCTCGGCGATGTTCGCCGGCGACCTGAGCCGCCTGCTCGCCAACTACGATGCCAGCACCGGTGCCACCGGCACGGTGGTCGGCGGCGCCGCCGACAACGGCAAGGTGCAGTCGCTGCTGCGCCGTGCCATGACCCTGCTGGGCACCCCGTACCGCTGGGGCGGCACCTCGCCGGACAGCGGTTTCGACTGCAGCGGCCTGGTCGGCTACGTGTTCAAGACCGCGCTGGGCATCGAACTGCCGCGCGTCTCGCGCGAAATGGCCCACGACGGCGAAGCCGAACTGATCAATGACCGCACCGCGCTGGCCGCCGGCGACCTGGTGTTCTTCGGCCGCAAGGGCCGGGTCGACCACGTCGGCATCTACGTGGGTGAAGGCCGCTTCCTGCACGCCCCCAGCACCGGCAAGGACGTCCGCGTGGACAGCCTGATGACCGGCTACTGGAGCGGCAAGTTCATGCAGGCCCGCCGCGTCGACCTGTAAGCCGACCCGCGTCACCGCACCCCCGAAAAGCCGCTGCCCCCTGCAGCGGCTTTTTTAATGGCCGCTGCCGGCCCCAGCCTGCGTTGTCCCTCATGTTGTTTGAACATTGCCAGCTTTCCCAACGGCCTGCCGGCCGGTCCGGCCAGGCTGCGGACCCGGACGTGGGGCGGCACGTCCAGGCGCCGGACCCGCACCAGATTCCGCCCGTGCACTTCCTCGGCAAGGTGACGCATGGCGGCAGTCCCTGATTTTCCGGCCCGGTGTGTGATCTGGTTTGGGCAACCACAGGCGGCCGAGCGCACGGCCCTGGCGGCCGCCGGCTGGCAGGTGCGGGGCGTGGCCAGTGACGAGTGCGTGGCCATCGGCATGCGCGGCAACGACCAGGTGGTCGGCCTGCTCGACCTGCGCAACCGTGCGCCGTCCAACCTGGGCCGGCTGCAGGTGCTGCTGGACGAACACCGGCACATGACCCTCCTGGCGATCCTGCCCGCCGGCCCTGCCGCCGTGCCGCTGGCGCTGCAGCCGCTGCTGGCCGCCTGCGTGGAGACCTGGACCGCGCCGGTCGAGCTGGGCCGCATCGTGCAGCGCCTGCAGGAGCTGGCCGGCGATCCGTCGCCGCCCGCCGCGGCGGGCCCGCAGCAGCTCATCGGCGACAGCGCGGTGCTGCAGGTGGCGCGCGGGGCGATCCGCAAGTTCGCCCCGGTCGACCTGCCGGTGCTGATCACCGGCGAAACCGGCACCGGCAAGGAACTGGCCGCGCAGGCCCTGCACGCCCTGTCGCCGCGCCAGGCGCATCCGTTCCTGGCGGTGAACTGCGGCGCCATTCCCGCGGCGCTGGTGCAGTCCGAACTGTTCGGCCATGAGCGTGGCGCCTTCACCGGCGCGGCCAGCCGCCGCCTGGGCCTGTTCGAGACGGCCAACGGCGGCACCGTGTTCCTGGATGAGATCGGCGACCTGCCGCTGGACGCGCAGACCAGCCTGCTGCGCGTGCTGCAGGAAGGCACGGTCGAGCGGGTGGGCAGCAACCGCCCGCTGGCGGTGGATGTGCGCGTGCTGGCCGCCACCCACGTGGACCTGGAGCAGGCGGTGGAACGCGGCCAGTTCCGCCGCGACCTGTTCTATCGCCTCAACGTGCTGCGCCTGCCGATGCCGGCGCTGCGCGACCGCGGCGGCGACATCATGCGGCTGGCCCACCACTTCCTGGCCAGCTTCCGCGACCGCCACGTGACCCGCGCGCGCGGCTTCAGCAGCGAGGCTACCCGCGCCATGGAGCGTTTCAACTGGCCCGGCAACGTGCGCGAGCTGCTCAACCGTGTGCAGCGCGCGGCGATCGTCTGCGAAGGCGAGTTGATCGGTGCCACCGACCTCGAGCTGGCCGCCGCCCAGCGCGACCTCCCGCAGAAGATGCTGCACGACGCCCGCCAGCTCGCCGAGCGCGAGACCCTGCTCCGCGCCCTGCGCCAGAGCGACTTCAACATCACCGCCTGCGCCCGCCAGATGCAGGTCTCCCGGGTAACCGTCTACCGCCTCTGCCGCAAGCACCAGCTCGCCCTGCCGGAATTGCGCTGAGGCCTCGCCCGCGTTGCGGCATCGCGCGGGGGGTGGGTTGGCGCGCGGGGTGTGGGTTGCCACGCATGGCGTGGCATTACCCGGGGTTGGATCGTGCGGGCTGGCGGTTGCCACGCATGGCGTGGCACTACCGCGTCCTGCTGGGCCCCTTCCATCAGCACCGCTCCGCATCCCCGTCAGACGAGGAGCCCCCTTTTTGTTAAAGGGGGCGCGCCGAAGGCGCGGGGTTTAGGTGGAATGCAATAGACCTCCCGGTACGGGAGGTCGCGCGCCGAAGGCGCGGGGTTTAGGAGGAATGCGAGGCATGCTGTGAGCGCAAGCGCTCACAACATGTACGGCACTTTGAACGCCAACGTAAAGTCCGGCGCATCCGGGGTCAGGCCGATGCCGAGCATGCTCACCAGCGTGGTGTTGCGGTTGAGCGCATAGGTGATGCCCAGGTTGAGCGTGCCGGCATTGGCGTCGCTGCCGATCACCTTGAGCCACTGGCCGTTGCGGTAGCGGGTGGAGGCGCGGCTGCTCAGCTTGTCGCTGAAGGAAATGCTCAGGCTGGTGCGCTCGTTGAAGGCGAAGGCCACGCCGGCGCCGAAGTAGTACGACCCGCCCAGTTTCACCTCGCCCGGGTTGACCGTGTCCGGGTTGGCGTCCAGGTCATCGAAGCTGCGCGCGAAGGAATGGATGTAGCCCAGGTTGGCGAACAGGATCGCCGGGTCGGCGGTCTTGACCGCCGACAGGCCCACGTTGGCCTGCCAGACGCCGTTGCCGGTGGGCTGTTGTTCGGGCACGGCAAAGCGGATGAAGTCGTCGTCGTCGCGCTCGAGCACCTTCCAGTCCACCCCGTAGGGCGCGCGCCCGGTCGGGGCGGTGGCGCCGACGGTCAGCACCGTTTCCGGCCAGCGGCCATGCTCGGCGAACAACCGGTAATTGGCGCTCACACCGACATCGCCGATGCCGGTGCCGGTGGTCTCCTCCTGGGCGATCGCCGCGGCCGAACCGCCGGCACCGCCCTTCTGGAACACCGTCTTGCGCGCCAGGTAGGGCACGTCCAGGTTGAGGGTCAGGCGCGGGCTCACGCCCCAGCGCGCGGCCAGGTTGTAGGTGAGCGTGTCCGACTCGACATTCTCGATGGCGATGTTGCCGAGGAAGATCGCATCCAGCGCCAGGAAGCCGTTGAGGGTGACCTGCTTGCGGTCATAGCGTGCGTAGGTGAGGCTGTTTTCGACGGTGAAGCGCCGGCTGAACAACGCGGCCTGCTGCTGTTTGACGTCATCCACGCTGCGTCGCGAGGCCTGCTTGGCTTCCTGCGCCTCTGCAGCGCTGCTGGCATAGCCCTCGCCACTGGGCGGGGCGGCCGGGGTGCCGGCCGGCATCGGCGGCGGCGGGCTGCCGGCGCCGGCTACCGGCGCGGTCTTGCCGGTCAGGCGCGCCTGCATGGCCTGCACCTGCATGTCCAGTTCGCGCAGCCGTCGCACTTCCTGGGCGTAGTTGGCCTTGAGCGTCTCAAGCTGCGTCATCAATGCCTTGACGTCGGCCTGATCGGCCTGATCGGCCGGCGGGGTCTGCGCCTGTGCGCTGGCCGCGCCGATCAGTGCCAGCGCCGCCAGCGCCAGCGGTGTTGCTCGAATCGAGGTGTGCATTGCCTTGGCCCACGGTTGTGTTGTCACTCCCCCTGCCCGGCCGCTGGATCACTGGCCGGGCCCCATGCCCACGCCCCGCACCAGCGTCATCGCCTGGGCCACGTTCTGGCTGAGCGGGACGTTGCTGGCCAGGGACTGCCTGACAAGATCGATCTGCATGCGGTTGCTCACCGCCTGGCCGTCGCTGCCGAGGGCGATGCTCTGGCCGACGCTGCCGTTGCGGATCCACTGCTGCACCGCGCCGACGCCTTCGATCTGCAGCTGCACCTTGGCGTTGTTGCCGTCCAGCTGCGCCACCGCGTTGACCCCGCCGTGCTGCACACTGGCCAGGGTCTGGCCCTGGCTGCCGGCCTCCGGCGCCTGGCCGTCGCGGACGGTGAGCTGGGTGGTGTTGCTGGCCACGTTGCCGTCGCCGGCCACCTGGATGCTCTGGGTCAGGCCGGCCACGTTCTGCAGCCCGCTGGCATCCACGCTGCGCCCCGGCGTGGCCGGCAGCGGTGCGTCGGCGGCGGTGACCGTCACCGAGGGCGTGAAGCTCACCTTGGGCGCCCCGCCCTTGCTGAAATCCATGCCCAGGGTGAGCGCGCTGCGGGCGGCCTGTCCGCCGCCGTTCCACTGGGTGATCATGGTGACCCCGAACCAGGCCACGCTGCTGCCGTTGACGGTGTAACGGCCGCGCATCAGGTTCAGTTCCGGATCGGGAATCTCGTTGAGGCCCTTGCCGGGCCGTCCCTCCTGCGCGTGCAGGGGCGCGGCGCCCAACAGGGTGAGCAGCAGCACGCCGCGCGTCCATTTAGCGATGTTCATGGAGCCTCCTAGAACAAGTCGGCATGGGTGAAGCCGAAGTCCACCAACTCCGCGTCGGTGATCGGCCCCTGCCGGGCATACAGCGAACGCGCACTGGGCCGTTCGCCAGGCTGCAGCAGCACCGTGTTGCGATCGAAATCACTGCCGATCACGACAAACACGGCCCGCGACGGCCACGCCTGGAGAAATTCGCTGACGGGAATGCTGCGGTTGCCCAGGATCGGGTCGGCCACGTCCACCACATCGTCGCGGACCTGTTTGAGGACCACGAAATGGCGGAAGCCGCGCACATCCATCAACACCAATCCGGGCACGCGCAGTGAGCGCAGGCGCTCCTCGTTGACGCGGTAACCGCGCCCGCGCATGCCCATCGATTCCACGTAACGCTTGATGTCCAGCAGCGAGAAACCGCGCTGATGGACCAGTTGCGGGTCCGAGACCCCCATCATTCCCTCGATCACCGTGCCTTCGTCCGCCTCCAGGTGGTAGGCGTATCGCAGGATGGTGGCCAGGGCCGCCGCGCCACAGCTGTAGTCGGTGTGTTGCCGCACCACGTTGCGGAAGCGCCGCTCCTGCATGCTCTCCACGCGCTGGGTGAGCACCGCGCCATTGGGCAGCACGCCACTGAAGCCCACCTCGCCGGCACGCGCCGCGCCCAGGGGCAGCATCAACAGCATCCACGCCCCGCACACCGCCTGCTTCCACATGGCCTGGCTCCGGATAAGGAAGGAGCCCCTGCCCCAAAGGGGGAGAATGGGACAGGGGCCCCCGGGAACCCGGCCATTGGCGGATGGCCGGGCTTGTTGCGCTCAACGCGTACTGCTTGCGAAAACGGACAACGTGTTACTCGCCGGTGCCGCCACCGCCCCCGGTGGAGGGCTGGGCAACCGCCAGGGCCAGGCTGTTGGCCTGCAGGTTGCCGGTGCCGGCGGCCACGTTCACCCCGATGTTGCCGGAGGCGCCGGAGAACGCACTGCCGGACAACGCCGCGGTGTTGGTCGCATCCACGTTCACCCAGCGGGTGGTGGAGACGGTGCCGCTCAGGCTCGCGTACAGGTCGGCCACGCCCAGTTCGACGAACCGGCTGGTGCCTTCTTCATCCGTATCGAAGGCGATGCCACCCACGCCATCCCGGTTCGGGTTGGGTGTTGCGTTCTGGATCTCGTTGTCCATGTCGATGTGGCCGGTTGCATTGCCACTCGGATGGTCGAGTTCACCATTCCAGGTATCCAGGTAGTAGTTGTCCTTCTGGTAGGCATTGCCGCTGCCGCTGTAGGTGCCGGCACCGAAGGCCAGGGTGCCGCCGGAAACGCGACCGCGCAGGCTCACGTCCACCGTGTCGGTCATGGAGCGCAGGTAGCCGGCGTTGCTGACCGCGTTGCCGGTGGAGACCTGGTTGGAGCTGATGCTGGAGGTGGCATAGGCACTGGTGGCTACCGAGGCGGCGAGCGCGTTCTTCTGCTCGTTGTTGTTGCCCGAGGCCACGTTGGCACCGATGTTGCCCGAGGCGTTGCTGAAGGCATTGCCACCCAGGCCAGCGGCGTTGGTCACGCCGGAGTTGAGGGTGGTGTTGCCGGCACCGTACTGGTTGACGAACACTTCGGCGTCGGCCATGCCGAAGCTGAAGGACGCATCGGCCGCGGACAGCGAAGCCGCGTTGTCCTGGGCGTTGTTGTCGCCGGCGGCAACGTTGAAGCCGAGGTTGCCCGAGGCATCGGAGCCGACGTCATCGGCGATCGAGGCGCTGTTGGTCACCAGGCTGTTGGAGGCGGCGTTCTCGGTGATCGACTGGCGGTTGTCGATGACCGCGATGGCCGCCGAATCCAGGTCGATCGAGCCGGTGATTTCCGGGTCGCCAGAGAAGTTCACGTCCGAGCTCAGGCGCATGTCCTTCTCAAGGTTCACCGCTACGCCGTGGTTGTTCTTCTCCTGGCGCTCGTCGGCCTGGATGTTGCTGGTCTTGTTGACGTTCTCGTTGACGGTGACGTCACGGGTGCGGGTCACGCTGCTGTTGTCGGTGGTGTTGTTGTTGCGGGTGTTGTTCCAGGTGCGGTTCCAGGTACGCGAATCGTTGTCGTTGCGCGTATTGGTCTCGATGCTGGTGTCGATGTCGGTGTTGACGTTGGTGTCAACGTTGGTATCGACATTGGTGTTGACGTTGGTGTTGAGGTTGGTGCGCGTCTCCACCACGTTGTGCAGGTGGTTGATGAACGCGCTCTGGTTCTGGTTGTCCTGCGCGGCGACCGACGCGGACGCGGCGGCGATCGCGATGGCCAATACGGTACGGTGCATGTTGGTGTTCATGGTGCCCTCTCTCTCATCACAGACAATCGGGTGGATGTGACTACTCACGGGGTGGACTGCACCGAGATGCTCAGTTGGTTTGCGGTGGCGTTGCCGGATCCCGCGATCTGATTGAGTTGCAGGACGCCGTCGAAGCCCTGCAGCGCGGTGCCTTCCACCGCCACGCTGCGGGTTCCGGCCGGCCGACCGCGAGTGACGGCCCCCTGCCCCCCTGCTGACGCGAGCGCCCCCGACGCGGCCAAGGCCTCGTCGTTCGACTCGCGTATGCCCTGTTGCGCCAGCGTGGCGGTGACGACGTTGAGCGTCGCGTTGCCGGTCCCGCTGGCCTGGTTGATCATGGCGACGCCGCTGGCGCCGTTCAGTGCCTGCCCACCGAGGGTGGCGCTGGCCTGCATCGCGCCCTCGTCCAGCACCTGGTTGTCGGCCTGGCGCTGGCGCGCGTTGACCGCGATATGGGCGTTCTGGCCGTTGGCGATGCCCAGCAGGTTGGCCTGCTGGTTGAGGTCGCCGGCGGTCATGTTGACCGTGATCGCGCCGTTGGCCCCGGCCAGCGCGCGGCCGTCGATGCGGCTGGTGTTGAGGTAGCCGAGCATCGCCGCGTAGTCATCGGCCTGCTGCGCATGCGCCGGCAGCGGCGATGCCAGCACCAGCGCCACGGCGATCAGCGCGGCCAGGGTCGGGCGGCTCATTTGCCCGGCCCTGCCGGCTGGCCCAGCGGGAACTGCGCCAGCGCGCCGCGGACCTGGTCGCCGATGCCGCGGGTGGCGCCGGTCACCGCGCCCATCGGCCCGCCGATGGCATTGCTGAACTGGCCGCCGGACAGCATGCCGCTGTCGGTGACCTTGCCCAGGGTGGCGTTGACCGTGTTGCCGGTGACCCGCTCGATGGTGGTCTGGCCGTGGTGCACGCCGCTGCCGGTGTTGGAGCCGAGCGAGGCATAGTCGTCGTCGCTCAGTTCATCCATCCCGGTCGAGGTGCCCAGGGCCTGCCCCACTTCGCGCTTGGGCGAGGGCTCGGCGATCAGCGCCATTCCCGGTGGCGCGGGGCGGTAGGCAGGCCGGGTGGAGACATCGCGCAGCAGCACCATTTCACCGGGCTGCGCCTTCACGCCCTGGCGCGCGCCCGAGGCGTGCGCGGCAACCGGCAGTGCCAGGGCGGCGAACAACAGCCAACCGCCTGCGGGGGTAATGCGTCGTACGGCTACGCTGTCCATGGCGCCCTCCTCGAAACATGCGGAGGGGTAACGCAGCATTCGTGCCAACTTTCAAACCCAGCAAATACGGGGTTTGCAGGCCATCGGCGGTACGCACGCCGGATCAACGGTGTTACAGATTCGTTGGAATTTACATCGCCTGAACACGGCGCTTACATCGCGCCCAGGCCGCCGGCATTGGGCCGGGGCGGGCTGTATCAGCGCTGTTACACCTGCTGATACAGCCGTTACAGTGCCTGGTCAGCTTGGCCCGCCCCACTCAGGAGGCGTGTTTTTCCAGGTCGTCCACGCCCAGGTTGGTGGACGGGTTGTCGTACACCGCCTGCTCCAGCAGCCCGGTTTCCTTGGCCACCAGCACCGGCACCAGCATCTGCCCGGTCACGTTGGTCATCGTGCGCATCATGTCCAGGATGCGGTCGATGGCGTAGAGGTAGCCGATGGTTTCCAGCGGCAGGTTGGCCGCACTCAGCACCACCGTGGCCATCACCACCGCCGTGCCCGGCACGCCGGCGGTGCCGAAGCTGCCCAGCACCGAGGCGATCAGCACCACGATGTACTGCTCCGGGGTCAGCGGCACGCCGGTGTACTGCGCGATGAACACCGCGCACAGCGCCGGGTAGATCGCCCCGCACCCGTCCATCTTGATGCTGGCTCCCAGTGGCACCGCGAAGGACGCGTAGTCCTTGTTGACGCCCAGGTTGTGGGTGATCGACCGCATCGCCGCCGGCATCGCCGCGAAACTGGACGAGCTCACGAACGCCACCTGCATGCCCGGCGCGGCGCCGCGGAAGAACTTCAGCGGGTTCAAGCCGTGCGCCAGCAGCAGGCTGCCGTACACCACCACGATGTGCAGCGCGCAGGCCACGTACAGCGCCAGCACGAAATTACCCAGCGGCAGCAGCTTCTCGAAGCCGTAGCTGCCCACCAGCCCGGCGATCAGCCCGAAGGTGCCGAGCGGGGTGATCTCCAGCACGAAGCGGGTCACCTGGATCATGATCTCGCTCATCTGCCCGGTCAGCTTGCGCGCCTCGGCGACCTTGTCGCCCAGCTTGACCATCGCAAAGCCGAGCAAGCCGGCGAAGAAGATCACCGGCAGGATCGAGCCTCGCCCGGCCGCCAGCACGGTCTCGCCGGCGGCGTTGACCCGCGTCCCGATGCCGGTCAGCGCGTAGAACACGTTGGACGGCACCACGTCCATGAGCACCTTCACCACGCTGGGCGCTTCGCGCGGCGTGTAGCCGTGGTCCATGGTCAGGCTGAGGTTGCCCGTGCCCGGCTGCATCACGGTGCCCACCGCCAGGCCCACGCATACCGCCAGCGCGGCGGTGATGATGAACCACAGGAAGGTGCGCCCGCCCAGCGCGGCCACCGACTTCTGGCCATGCAGCGAGGAGATCGCGTTGATCACCGCGAAGAACACCAGCGGCACCGCGATCATCTTGATCAGCGTCACGTACAGCTCGCCCAGCGGCCCGAACCAGACCTCGGCGGCCGGGCCCAGCAGCCAGCCGGCCAGGGCGCCGAGCACGAAGCCGCCCAGCACGCGTTGCCAGAACGGGATCCGCAACCACGCAGACACCAGCTTCATGAGCTTTCCAGAAAAGAATTCGACAGCTGGGCACCTTAGCCCAAGCGGCCCCGCGGCACGAGGCGCACACGGAAAATCAGCGTGTCATCGGCGTGCCTTGCGCCATTCTGCATAATGAACGCCCGTTTCACATGTGAGATACGCGCGTCCATGTCCCGTTCCACGTCCCTGGTGGCTGCCATTGCCACCACCCTGCTGCTGGGCGCCTGCGCCAGCACCTCCCCTGCCGCCGGCGCCCGTGGCGCGGT
>NZ_JAVWXA010000092.1:0-16219 GCF_036662295.1 Stenotrophomonas sp. | reverse complement strand
CCGGCCGCTGGCCGGCTCCCCCGGAAACCATGGCGATGCGAGGAGCCCGCCAGCGGCCGGCACTACCTTGGGATCTCATTAATGCCAGGAGCCGGCCAGCGGTCGGCACTACCGGGCGCGGGGCCGCCGCGCCTACGCGTACGCGTCAACCAGCCCGCGCTGGCGCATCAACTGCGCGGGCGAAACGGTGATCTCGGCCAGCGCCGGTTCGCCGTCGCCGCCGGTCGTGCCGGCCTGCCCGCCGCCGCCCTTGCCATCCTGCGCGGTGTGCTGCTGGCCCACGTCGGCGTTGCCCAGCTGGAAGCCGTGTTCGCCGAGCATTTCGCGCAGGCGCGGCAGGCTGGCTTCCAGCGCGTGGCGCACTTCGGCATGGGCGCTGGCGAAGCTGGCGTGGATCTTGTCGCCATCGATCTGCAGGCGCACTTCCACCTGGCCCAGGTCGTGCGGGGTCACCCGGATCACCGCATGGCCGATCTTCTGGTCGGCCAGCCAGCCGATGCGGGCGCTGATCGCATCGCCGAAATCGTCCGCGCCCACCTCCGGGGTGGCGGTGGGGCTGCCGGTGAACACGCTCCCGACCGCCGTGCCCTTAACCTCGGCAGCGGCCTGCAGGGCGTGCAGCAACGGCGGCGCCGGGGCATCGGCGCTGTCGCCGGCCAGGGCGTCGGTGACCGCCTTGAGCAACTGGGCGTCGTCGCTGACCGCCATGTCGTCCGGCAACACCAACGCGGCGGGGGCCTCGCTGGCGGCCGCCGCCGGGGCAGCGAGTGCCAGCCCGGGCGCCGGGGCCGCCTGCACGGGCGTCGCCACCACCGGCGCCGGCGCGCCGGCCAGCGTCGGGTCGGTGGCACTGGCCGCGGCCACTGCCGTTGGCGTCGGCGCGGCCGGCGCCAGCCCCATCAGGGCCAGCCCGGCCAGGCCGAGCGGCGGCCACGGCGCGGCATCCGCGTCGGCATCCTCGCCCGCCTCGGCCAGCGGCTTCTCAGCGCTGGTCGGGGTGGTCGCGGCGGCGTCGCTGGCCGGCGTGGCGCTGTCATCGCTGGCGGGTCGCCTGCCCGCATCCCCCGGGGGGGCGGCGTCGGCATCGGCGGCGGGTGCTGGGTTGCCCGCGCTTTTGTTGGCGCTGGCCTTGGGCGTGGGCCCGGATTTCTCCGCGCGCCCGGCATCGGGCTTGAGCAGGGTGTCAAAGTCCTGGCGGTCGCTGCCGCCCGGGCTGTCCGCGCGCGCGCTGGCGCCGGGCGTGCGGGCGCCACCGGTGGCGGTGCTGCCCAGCAGGGCGGCGGGCATCACGATTCGCCCCCGGCGTCGCTGTCGCTGCGCTGGGCCTGGCGGCTGCGGCGCGCGCCCAGGTCATCCATCTCGCGCTGGTCGCGGCGGTCCAGCACCACCTTTTCCTGCGCGCGGTAGCTGGCGGCCAACTGCTCCAGCACCGCCTTGTCGCGGCTGGCCAGGATCAGGCGGGCGCGCTCGGCTTCCACCTTTTCCCGGTTGCTGTTCACGGTCTGGCTCTGCTGGGCCACCGCGCTGTCCAGGCGGTCCAGGAAGGCACGCCGGTTGAGCAGCTGCGCCGGGCTGGTCGCGGCCATCTGGGCGTTTGCATACTCTTCGGCATAGCGGCGCAGTTCGTCCAGCCGCGACAGGTGGGTGTCGAGCGTGCGCTGGCGTTCGGCCAGGTCGCGCGCCACCTCGTCTTCGTGGTCCTGGGCCCGCTTGAGCAGGGGGTCGAAACGCTTGGACTGGATCATGGGTTATGCCTCTGGTTCCACCAGGCGCTTGAGCGCGGCCTGGCTGTGCGGCAGGTCAGCCGCCTTGCCGACGTCCTGTCCGAGGAATTCAACGATCTCCGACCAGCGCTCCAGCGCTTCGTCGGTGGCCGGATCGTTGCCGCGCTGGTAGGCGCCGATGGCGATCAGGTCGCGGTTGGACGAATAGGCCGAAACCAGCCGTTTGAGTTTGCGGATGCGCAGGCGCCACGGTTCGTCGGCGATCTCGGTGACCACTCGGCTGACCGAGGATTCCACGTCGATGGCCGGGTACAGGCCGCTGTCGGCGACCCGGCGCGAAAGCAGGATGTGGCCGTCCAGGATCGCGCGCGCGGCGTCGGCGATGGGGTCCTGCGGATCGTCGCCTTCGGTGAGCACGGTGTAGAAGGCGGTGATCGAGCCGCGGCCCTTGGCGCCGTTGCCGGCGCGCTCCACCAGGGCCGGCAGCTTGGCAAACACCGAGGGCGGGTAACCGCGGGTGGTGGGCGGCTCGCCCACCGACAGGCCGATCTCGCGCTGGGCCTGGGCAAAGCGGGTGAGCGAATCCATCAGCAGCAGCACGTTCAGGCCCTGGTCGCGGAACCATTCGGCGATCGCGGTGGCGCGGTAGGCGCCGTGCAGGCGCGCCAGCGGCGGGCGGTCGGCCGGGCTGGCCACCACCACCGCGCGGCGCAGGCCTTCCTCGCCCAGCGTGCTTTCCACGAAGTCGCGGACTTCGCGGCCGCGTTCGCCGATCAGGCCGACCACGATCACGTCGGCGGCGGTGTAGCGGGTCATCATGCCCAGCAACGTGGACTTGCCCACGCCGGAGCCGGCAAACAGGCCCACGCGCTGGCCGCGACCGATCGGCAGCAGCGCGTTGATCGCGCGTACGCCCACGTCCAGCGGCTGGGTGATCGGCTCGCGCGCCAGCGGGTTGATCGAGACGCCGGCCATGCCCACCGTGCCTTCGGCGCGGATCGGGCCCTTGCCATCCAGCGGCACGCCATCGCTGTCGATGACGCGGCCAAGCAGGCCTTCGCCCACTTCCACGCCGCCACGGCCCAGCACCGGCACCACCCGGGCGTTGGGCAGCAGGCCATGCAGTTCGGCACTGGGCATGAGGTAGGTGCGTTCGCCGGCAAAGCCGACCACCTCCGCATCGACCCAGCCGCCATCGGCCACTTCGACCTTGCAGCTGGCGCCCATCGGCGATTCGCAGCCCACCGCTTCCAGGGTGAGGCCCACCGCGCGGCGCAGCACGCCCTCGCGGATCAGCCCACGGCCGTGGGTGCCATCGGGCTGGATGCCGTCCAGGCGGGCCGCCAGGCGCAGGTTGCGCGCGGCGGCCCAGTCGGCCGGCGGGGTGGGGGTGGGCAGGGGATCGGTGTTCATGCACTGGCTCCGGAACGGCGCAGCACCGCGTCCAGCGCGCCCCGCAGGCGCGCCTCCAGGGTGCCGTCGATGCGCACGGCCTCGGCATGCACGCGCAGGTCGCCGCGGCTCAGGCTGAGGTCGGCGGTCAGGCGTTGGCTGGGCGAGAGCTGCAGCAGCGGGGTCAACGCGGCGATGTCATCGGGGTGCAGGCGCACTTCGACCTCGCGGTTGGCACCGCCCACCGCGTCCACCGCCTCGCCGACCAGCTGGGCCAGCAGTGCCGGGTCGGCCTGGTAGGCACGGCCCACCAGGGTGCCGGCGATACGCACCGCCAGCTCGCCCAGCGCGGCCACCACTTCGTTTTCCAGCCGCACCAGCGGCCGGCCGAAGTTGTCCAGGATACCTTCGATCTGCGCGATCAGGCGGCGCACTTCGGCCTGGCCCTGGGCCTGGCCATCGGCGTGGCCGCGTTCGAAGCCTTCCTTCTCGGCCTCGTCCTGGATCTGCTGGATTTCCTCCAGCGTGGGCGGCTGCAGCAACGGCTCCGGTTCGTGCGCCAGGTCCGGTTCGGTGAGTTCGAAACTCTCTTCTTCCGGCGGCGCCGGTTCGGCCAGCAGGTCCGGGGCCAGCCATCGCACGGCGTTGTTCACAGCATCGCCTCCGCGTTGCCGCCGATGGTGACGGTGCCCTCATCGGCCATGCGCTTGACGATGGCCAGGATCTCGCGCTGCGCCACTTCCACGTCCGACAGACGCACCGGGCCACGCGCTTCCATGTCTTCGAGCAGGATCTCGGCCGCGCGCTGGGACATGTTGCGGGTGATCTTGTCGCGCACCTTGATGTCGGCCCCGCGCAGGGCCAGGCCCAGGCGTTCGCCGCTCACTTCGCGCAGCACCAGCTGCAGCTCGCGGTCGTCCAGGTCCACCAGGTCGTCGAACACGAACATCAGGTCCTGGATGCGGCCACTGAGCGGCGCATCGATGCGCGCGATCTCGCCCAGGATCGCCTGGTCCTGCCCGCTGTCCATGAAGTTCAGGATGTTGGCCGCGCACTGCACGCCGCCGATGTTGGACGACTTCAGGTTCTGGTTGCCGGCAAACTGCCGTTCCATGATTTCGTTCAGCTCGTTCAGCGCGTTGGGCGGGATGCCGTCCAGGGTGGCGATGCGCAGCAGCACGTCCACGCGGGTGCGTTCGGGCAGCAGCTTGAGCGCGTCGGCGGCCTGGTCGGTCTCCAGGTGGGCCATCACGATGGCGATGATCTGCGGGTGCTCGTTGCGCACCAGGTCGGCCACCGCGCGCGGGTCCATCCACTTCAGCGCGTCCAGGCCGGTGGTGTTGCGGCCCAGCAGGATGCGGTCGATCAGGTTGCCGGCCTTCTCACTGCCCAGCGCCTGCACCAGCATGTTGCGGATGTAGTCGTCCGAGCCGACGCCGAGCGAGGTCTTGGAGCCCAGTTCGTTGCTGAACTGGTCCATGACGCCCTCGACCTGGGCCCGGGTGATGTCGGTCATGGTGGCCATGGCGATGCCGATCTTCTGCACCTCCTTGGGTTCCATGTGGCGCAGCACTTCGGCCGCGTCCAGCTCGCCGAGCGACAGCAGCAGCACGGCGGCACGCTGCACGCCGGTCAGCGGCGCGTTGGGGACGGCGTCAGTCATTGGCCACCCAGCCCTTGACCACCTGGGCCACGCGCTTGGAATCGGTCTTTACGGCTTCACGCGCCATGCGCAGTCGTTCCTCGTAGGAGTCCACCGGCAATGCCAGGGTTTCGTGCCCGGCCGCGCCCAGCCGCTCGCTGCCCAGCGCAGGCAAGCCTTCGCCGTCATCGACCAGCTGCACGTCGGCACTGTGCGGTTCCAGGGGGGCATGGGTGTCTTTTTTGGTCTGCCCGGTGATCGAGCGCAGCGCCGGGCGCAGCACGCCGAACACCAGCGCCAGCACCACGATGGCGCCCAGCAGCAGCCGCAACCCATCCTGCACCTGCGGCAGCTCCCACCACTTGGGGCCTTCCACCGGGACGGTCTCGCGCACGAAGGGGGCGTTCATCACCGACACCGTGTCACCGCGCTCGGCATCGAACCCGACCGCCTGCTTGACCAGGGCTTCCACCCGGGTCAGTTCGGCCGCCGACAGCGGCTGCTCGGTGGTCTTGCCGTTGGCACCGGCGCGCGGCACGTTGTCCACCAGCACCGCCACCGAGACGCGCTTGATGCGGCCGGCCGGCTGGCGGGTGTGCTGCAGGGTGCGGTCCAGCTCGTAGTTGCGGGTGGCGTTCTTGGAGGTTTCGGTGGGCGCGGCGGCCACGGCCGGCGCCGCGGCCGGGCCGGGCGGGGTGTTGCTGGCCGCACCGGGCACGCCCTGCGGGCCGGGGGTGCTGCTGCTGTTCTCGCTCATCTGCTCGCTGCGCAGCTTCTGCGGCTCGCCGTTGTAGAGCTCGCGGGCTTCCTCGATCACCGAGAAGTCCATGTCCACGCTCACTTCCGGGTTGACGCGGCCGGGGCCGGTCATCGGTTCGAGCAGTTCGCGGATGCGCTGGTTGAACGAGGTTTCCTGGCGGCGCACCTGTTCGAACTGCGCGGCATTCATCGCCGCCTCGCTGTTCGGGTCGGACACGCTGAGCATGCGCCCGCTCTGGTCCACCACGGTCACGCGCTCGGGGGCCAGGTCGGGGATGCTGGCGGCCACCATGTGCACGATCGCATCGATCTGGCCGCGTTCCAGCTGCTGGCCACCGCGCAGTTCCAGCACCACCGAGGCGCTGGCCACGTCGCGCTGGCGGGTGAACGCGCTCGGCTTGGGAATGGCCAGGTGCACGCGCGAATCGCGGACCGGGCGCAGCGTGTTGATGGTGCGCGAGAGCTCGGTTTCCAGCGAATGCTGGTAGCGCGCGTTCTCCATGAACTGGCTCACGCCGAAGCCCGGATCGCGCTCCATCAGTTCAAAGCCCAGCCGCCCGCTGTCGGTCAGGCCCGAGCCGGCCAGCTTCAGGCGTGCATCGTGCAGGTTCTTTTCCGGCACGGTGATGCCACCGGTGGCCGGGTCCAGTTCGAACGGGATCTGCGCGGTGCGCAGCAGGTCGGTGGCCTCGGCGGTCGCCTTCTGGTCCAGCCCGGTGTACAGCGGCACCATGCCCGGCTTCTGCGACCAGAAGAACACGAACAGGCCTGCCGCCACGGCCACGGCGATCATCGCCATCAGTCCGAGCCGACGGGTGATCTGCAGGCTTTGCAGCCGATCGAACCACTGACCGGCTTTCTCGGTGTTCAGTGATTCCTTGGAGAGCGACAGGGCCATGCGTATCTATCCTTACAGCGGCATGTTCATCACGTCCTGGTAAGCCTGGACGAGACGGTTGCGGACTTCCACGGTGGCGCGGAAGGCGATCTGGGACTGCTGGGAGGCGACCATCACCTTGGCAAGGTCCGCGCCGGGTTCACCCAGCTCGAAGGCCTTGGCCAATGCGCCGGATTTCTGCTGCGCCTCGTTCACCCCGGCAATGGCACCGCGCAGGGTCTCGGTGAAGCTCGGCCCCTGCACTTCCTGGGGGGACACCAGGCCCTGGATGGCGTTGCTCTTCGGCGTCTCCGTCAGCGGACTGACGGCAGGCGCGATCTGGGTCTGGAAGGAACGGATCTGGGAAAGGACGGAGGTGACGGAGTGCGACATCAGGAACGTTCCGAAGCTGGGATGGGGTTTCGGGTGAATACGTTGCAAGTGCCGTGCCGAAACCGCTTACCGGTTCAGTTTTGTTGGCGTGGCAAGGGTTTGCGCGTTCACGCGCGTCAAGGCGTGAAGGCGGAGCCGGCCCTGGGCGGATAGCGGCCGCGACAGAATGCCGCTGCGTCCGGGTGTCGCGGCCACGGCGCCGGATACCCGGCGTCGAAAAACCGACAGCACCGCCGCGCGCGGGCGGGGGTAGAGCCACCCCATGGGTGGCTGCTTCTGGCGTCCAGATATCCCGCGCAGCCACCCATGGGGTGGCTCTACCAGACCACGCATGGATCAATCGCCGGCCCCGCAGGATCGGCGAAACGGCGGGTGGATCGACCGCAGCCCCCGCAGGATCGGCGAAATGGCGGGTAGAGCCACCCCATGGGTGGCTGCGGCCTCACCCGTCCACCGGCCACCGCGACCAGGCATAGGGGTATTCGCCCAGCGCCGTCGCCAATCCGGCGCGGATGGGATTGGCGAGGAGGTACAGCGCGTGTTTGCGCAGCGATGCGTCGGTCCGCACGGCGTGGTCGAAATAACCGTGTTGCCAGAGCTTCCCCTGCCGCCCCAGGCGTGCATTCAACAGGCGGGCACTGCGTGATTTGAATACCGCCATGCAATCGGCCAGCGTCCCCTGGCGCAGCTGCATCAGCCAATGCACGTGGTCCGGCATGACCACCCACGCCAGCGTACCGCTGTGCCCGGACCGATCGAGGTGGCGCAGGGTGTCGATGACAAGCTCGGCATTGGGCGCATCCTCGAACCACCGCCGCCGGGCGTGCGTGGTGGTGGTTAGCGCGTAGCAGAAGCCGGGGTGCGAGTATCGACCGCGTTGGAGGCGTGGGCTGGCCATCGGGTCAGGGTGCGGTGGCTGCGTTGCGCGCGCCATCGGGGGATGACGGGTTCTTGCGGGGGGGGATGGGGGACGGGGGTGAGGGCAGCCACCCATGGGGTGGCTCTACCTGGGGGAACCTGTCGGGGAGGGATTCCGGGCAGCCACCCATGGGGTGGCTCTACCTTGCGGAGGCGGCCCGCCCATCGCCTCAACGACAAAGCCCGGGCAGGGCCCGGGCTTGGCGGCGACACCAACGGCAGCCCGATTCAGCCGGCCAGTTCGGTCTGGTCGCGCTCGATGCCGTACTTGCGCAGCTTTTCCACCAGCGTGGTGCGGCGCAGGCCAAGCAGCTGGGCGGCGTGGGCGACCACGCCCTGGGTGCGCTCGAGGGCCTCGTTGATCAGGGTCAGTTCGATGTTGGCCATGTGGTTGCGCAGGTCCAGGCCGGCGTCGGGCAGGCCGGCGGCGCGGGTGACCTGGCCGATGCCATTGTCCAGCGCCGCGCCGGTGCCCGGCGAGGGCGTGTGGAAGGAGAAGCTGCGCAGGTCCAGGCGCTCGTCGGCCGGTGCGGCCGGGGCCACCACGGCCACCGGGGCGCTGGCGCTGAAATCACCGCGATACCGCGCCGGCAGGTCCTGCACGCGCACGTTGCCGCCGGGGTGCAGCACCGCCAGGCGCTCCACCAGGTTGGTCAGCTCGCGCACGTTGCCCGGCCACTCGTAGCTGGCCAGCGCCTGCAGGGCTTCGGCACTGAAGCGCACTTCGCCACGGCCGGTGCGGGCCAGCTGCGCGGCGATGGTGGTGACCAGCGCCGGCAGGTCTTCGCTGCGCTCGCGCAGCGCCGGCACGTCGATGGGGAAGACGTTGAGGCGGTAGAACAGATCCTCGCGGAACTTGCCGTCGGCGATACGCGACTCCAGGTCGCGATGGGTCGCGGCGATCACGCGCACGTTGCAGCGGATGGTCTGGTTGCCGCCGACGCGCTCGAAGCTGCGCTCCTGCAGCACGCGCAGCAGCTTGACCTGCATCGGCAGGCTCATGTCGCCGATTTCATCCAGCAGCAGGGTGCCGCCCTCGGCCATTTCGAAACGGCCCTTGCGCGCGCTCAGTGCACCGGTAAAGGCGCCCTTTTCGTGACCGAACAGTTCGCTCTCCAGCAGCTCGGCCGGGATCGCGCCGCAGTTGATGGCCACGAATGGCCCGTCGCGACGCGGCGAGCGCTGGTGGATCGAGCGCGACACCACTTCCTTGCCGGTGCCCGATTCGCCCAGCACCAGCACGGTGGTGTCGAAGGCCGCCACCTGTTCGATCATCTGGCGCAGCGCGCTCACGGCCGCACCCTCGCCGGTGGGGCCCTGGTCCTGCACGGCACCGGCCTGGTGCTCGGCATCCAGCCGCTTCAGGCTGGCACGGCGCAGCAGGGCTTCCATCTGCGCATGGCGCAGCGGTGCCTCCAGCGGCCACACGTTGGCTTCGTGCAGCCCATGCTGCTGGGCGAACAGGCCGGCGTCGCCATCGATCAGCATCACCGGCGGCGGCAGCGCACCCTTGCCGGCCCAGGCAAACAGCGCATCGCTGCGCGGGCCCGGGTCCAGGCTGCCGATGATCACCGCCACCCAGTCGTTGGGGCGCTGGCGGGCGGTGTCGATGTCCGCCGCGTCGGCCACCCAGCGCGGGTTGAAGTCCATGAACTCCAGCAGGGCGACGGTGCGTTCGGCGCGGACGGCATCGTTGTCCAGCACCAGGATGCGCGACTCACTCATGATCCTTCCCCTTCAGGCCTTCCAGGATGGGCATCACCTCCTGGATGTAGGACAGCTTGCTGACGAAGTTGTCCGCGCCGGCGCGCAGGGCGTGCTCGCGGTGCTCCACGTCGTCGAAGTGGCTGGCGATGACGATGTAGGGCGCATCGTCCTGCGACTTGATCAGGCGGGTGGCCTGCAGGCCGCCCATTTCCGGCATGGCCAGGTCCATCAGCACCACCTGCGGGCGCAGCGCCTCCGAGCGTTCGATCGCTTCCAGGCCATTGGCCGCGCTGCCGATCACCTCCAGCCAGTCGACCTTGCGGAAGTGGCGCATGGCGGCGTTGATGAAGCCTTCATGGTCGTCGACCAGCAGGACGGTGAGCTTGCTCATGACAGTCATTTCCTTCAGCCCACCCGGGCCAATTGCGGGGCGCGGGCATTGATCCGGCGGCGTTCGCGTGCCGGGGCGATGTCCAGTTGTTCTCGGTATTTTGCAACGGTGCGGCGTGCGATGTTGACGCCCTGGCGCGACAGCAGCCCGGCGATGGCCTCATCGGCCAGCGGCCGGCCCGCCGGTTCGGCATCGATCAGGCGCCGCACCATGGCCTTGACGGCCTGGCCGGAGACGCTGGCGCCTTCCAGCCGTACCGCGAAGAAGTGCTTCAGCTCCAGGGTGCCGCGCGGGGTCTGCAGGTACTTGCCGGTGGTGATGCGCGAGACCGTGGACTCGTGCATGCCGATCGCATCGGCCACCTCTTTGAGCGTGAGCGGGGCCATGGCCTCTTCGCCGCGGGTCAGGAACCCGGCCTGGCGCTCGATGATCACCCGGGTGGTGCGCAGCAGGGTGTCATAGCGCATCGACAGGCCACGGGTGAGCCAGCGCGCTTCCTGCAGCATGTCGCGCAGCGGCTGGGCGCCCTCGCCGGCGTCGGCCAGCGCGCTTTCGTAAGACGGGTTGATGCTCAGGCGACGGCTGGTGGCCGGGTTGAGCGCCACGCGCCACTGGCCGTCGGCGTGCCAGGCGATCACGTCGGGGATGACCACGCCGTTGTCGTCCGGGCGCAGGCTGTCGCCCGGGCGCGGCTGCAGCGACAGGATCAGGCGCACCGCCTCGTGGATGTCGCCGATCTCCGCATCCAGCTGCGCGGCCAGGGCCGCATAGTCGTGCGCGGCCAGGCTGGCCAGGCCTTCATCCAGCACGCGCTGGGCCAGGTGGCGGGCCGGCACGCGGCCGGGCAGGGCGCGCAGCTGCACGCCCAGGCATTCGTGCAGGTCCTGGGCGGCCAGGCCGGCCGGTTCGCCGTGCAGGATCTGCTGGCGTACCGCTTCCACCCCGGCCGCGTCCACGTCGCAGCGGGCGCTGGCCAGCAGCTGCAGCTGCGCCAGCGGCGCGTCCAGGTAGCCGGCCTCGTCGCAGTGCTCCAGCCAGAAGGTGGCCACGGCCATCTCGCGCGCATCCAGGTCCAGCGACAGGCGCTGCAGGGCGCGCAGCTGCGGGTCGCTGGATTCGCCGGCGGCGATGCGCTGCATGCGGTCATCGTCACCGTCCTGCCAGCTGGCGCCGGGCACGTCCCACATGGCGCTTTCGGGCAGCTCGTCGAAGGCGGCCACCTCCTCGCTGGTGGTGGTCGCGGCGGTATCGGCGGCGACGGCCTCGGGGGCCTCCTCCAGCTCCAGCAGCGGATTGGTCTCCAGTGCGCGGCGGATCTCCAGCTCCAGCTGCATGCCGTCCAGCTGCAGCAGCCGGATGGACTGCAGCAGTTGCGGTGTGAGGTGGAGCTGCTGACCCAGCTGGGTCGACATCGTCGGCTTCATGCGTTTTCCCCGGTTGCGCCGACTTCCCGGCGCGGTATGGAACGCATCTTGCTTGTGATATCCCGACGCCGTAATCGGGGGGTTCCTGAGTGCTGTCGTTGGTTTCCTGACGCCTGGTCAGGAAAGCCCCTACATCGGTTCGGACTTTTGACGCTGCCCGTGGCGGAGACCCTTGTGTTTCCGTGCCCCGGGCGGCCGGGCCTGTTCAAAAAACCGTCGGCCGCCGGGCTGAATGCTTCAGGGTGCCGGCTAACCGACGCGCCCGGGCGCGGCGGTCACTCCAACTCGTGCTGGTGGCGGGCGGCCAGCAGCAGCAGATCGTTGGCGCGCCGGCAGCCCAGCGACTCCATCATGCGCGCGCGGTGGGTTTCCACCGTCTTGACGCTGATGCCGAGGTCGGCGGCGATTTCCTTGTTGCTCTCGCCGCGGCCGATCTGGCGCAGGATCTCGCGCTGGCGCGGCGACAATGCCGCCACCCCGACCGGCTTTTCCTTGCCCAGCATCGGCGCCAGCATCTTGGCCGAGATCTGCGGGCTGAGGAACACCTGGCCGGCGTGCGCGGCGCGCAGGGCCAGCTCCAGCTCCTGCGGGGCGGCATCCTTGACCACGAAGCCCACCGCGCCGCGGTCCAGGGCATCGCGCACGTGCACCGCATCGTCATGCATGGTCATCATCACCACCCGGGTGCCGGGCGCGCGCAGCAGGATGTCGCTCAGTGCTTCCAGCCCGGTGCGGCCGGGCAGGGACAGGTCCATGAGGATCACATCGGGGCTGTGCTGGATGGCCAGCTGCAGGGCCTGTTCGGCATTGCTTGCCTCGGCCGCCACTTCCACCTCGGCAAAGCCCTGGAGCAGGCGGCTGAGGCCGGCGCGGACCAGGGTGTGATCGTCGACGATGAGAACGCGCACGGGCAGGGTGGGGAAGATGTGAAGGAAGACGACCACCTTAACGGAGTGGCGGCCTACCGCCAAGCTGCCTGATCGTCGGCCCGGCGGGTGGCCGGGCCGGTCGGGTCAGCGCAGCCGGCGCGCGTCGGCGATCTGGCGGCGGTGCAGGCGGAACAGGTGCCGTTCCAGCGCCATTTCAAGCGCATCGCTCATCGGCTCGAAGCGCAGCCACAGGAAGTGGGCGCCGGCGCCGTTGGCGGCCTCGGCCAGCACCGTGACCGGCAGGTCGATGTGGTCGGGCAGCCAGTCGCAGGGCTGCAGCCGGATCACGCCCAGGCTGCCCGGCGCGGCCCCGGCGCGGGCGCCCTGTTCCAGCCGGATGCCGCGCCGCGACCAGCGCAGCGGGCGCAGGTCCAGGTCTTGTGCGCTCTGCCGCACCAGCCGCCCCAGCAGGACCATGGTCAGGTCCAGCTTGGCTTCCAGGCGCTGCAGTTGCACGGAGGACTCACCGCGCTCGTCATGCCCGTCATCGCCGCGGCTGTCTTCCACCAGCGCCACGCTGCGCAGCAGGGTCTCGGCACTGCCCGGGCGCACCACTGCGCTGCCCAGGCGGAATTCGGCCGGCAGGGCCACCTCGCAGCTCAGCGTTTCATCGAACAGCTCGCTTTCGGCCGGATGATGGATGGCGCTGGGGCGAGGCTCGCTCATGACAGCGATTCCGCGGTGAGATACGCGCTGGCCACGCGCCGGGCCGATGCGCCCTCGCGCAGGTGGCGGGCGGCGTCGTCGCGCTGGCTCATCATCATCACCATCACCCGCTGCTGGCGGCCTTCCAGCGCCGACAGCCCGGCCACGTCATCCAGCGCGCCGGGCTGGGCCAGGAAACGCGCCTGCTGGTCGTGCAGACCATCCAGCCAGGTGTGGGCCTGGTCGTGGTCCTCGCCCAGCAGGGCCGCTTCCAGCCCATCCAGCGAGGCGTTGAGGTCGGCCAGCGAGAGTGCGGTGGCGGCCATCAGGCGGTGGCCTGGGCCGGCACGCGCTGGTCGCGCGGAATCGCGTTCCACGCCGCGTCGATCTCGCCCAGCAGCTCCAGCGACTCGCGCAGGGCCTCCGGGTCGTTGTGCAGGTTGGCTTCGGTCAGCCGCTGCATCACGTAGTCGTACAGGGCCGACAGGTTGCTGGCGATTTCTCCGCCGGCTTCGTGGTCGAGCGAGCCGTTGAGGTGGCCCACGATGGCGCAGACTTCGCCGATCGCCTTGCCCTTGCGGGCCTGGTCGCCGCCTTCAAGGCAGGCCTGGGCCAGCCGCACGCGTTCCAGCGCCCCGGCCAGCAGCAGCGCCACCAGCTTATGCGGGTCGGCGTCGGTGATCGAGCTCTGCACGCCCACTTTGCGGTACTGCTCGGTGAACTGACGGTTTGAGCCGTACATCAATCATGTCTCCTTCGTGCGGGGCCGCGTGCCTCGCGAGGTCTGCGGCACCGGGTGGAGTGCTGCGGCGGGTACTGCGTTGATACCGATATCGGCCGCGGGCACGCGCAACTTGAGTGCGCGTGCGCCGCCGGTGCAGGGATCAGCCGCTCAGCTGCGACAGCTGGCTGCTCAGGCTGGTCATGGTCTGGCTCATCTTGCTCATCAAGGCGTCCAGCGCCAGGAACTGCTTCTTGTAGCGCTCTTCAACGCCGGTCATGCGCACGTCCAGCGCCTTGCGGCGCTTGTCGATGTCGGTCAGCGTGGCGGTGATGCTCTTGGTGCGCGACACGAACGCGCCTTCCTTGCCCACCGCGGTGCTGGTGTAGCCCTCCACCAGGTTGAACAGCTTCGCCGCCGCGCCATCGTCGCCGGTGAGGGCCTGGCGGACCGCGCCGGCCTGGTTGGTCAACGCGGCCTCGAACTTGGTGGCATCCAGCACCAGGCTGCCGTCGGCGTTGGGATAGGCGCGGGTCTGCAGGCCCAGCGTCTTCGGGTCCAGGCCAACCGCCGCCAGGTCCTTGAGCACGCCGCTCATCATCGAACGCAGCTGGCTGGAGGCGCCGCGCATCTGCGCATCGCCGGTCAGCGAGGACGGCTCCTTGTTCTCCACGTCGTACTTGGTGGCCGTGTTGATGGCCGAGATCGCGCCGTTGTAGGCGGTCACGAAGTCCTGCATCACCTTGCGCGCAGCTGCTACGTCGGTGCTGACGGTCACCGTGCTCTCGCCCACCTTCTTCAGGTTCAGGGTCAAGCCGGGCACCACGTCGGTGACCGTGTTCTCGCTGGCCACCACGGCCACGCCGTCGATGGTGAGCTTGGCGTCGGCCGCCGGCGTGCGCTCGGACAGGCTGGCCGCCAGCGCGGTAAGGCTGGCGTTGCCGGCCCCGGCGCTGAGCTTGATGGCGTTGGCGGTGCCGGCCTTTTCCTGGGACAGGGACAGGTACTGGTTGTCGCCCGAGGCGATCAGTGTCGACTGCACGCCCAGGCTGCGCCCGGCCTTCTCGATCTTGGTGCGGATCGAGCTCAGGGTGTCGTCGGCCTCGACCTGGATTTCAAGCGTTTTCTTCTTGTCGCCCACGCCGACGTCCAGCGTCAGGGTTCCGGCGCCAAAGGTCTGCGTCTTGGGAATGGCGGTATCGGCGATCCACTTGTTGGCCGTGGCCAGCTGGGTGACGTTGACCACGTGGCTGCCGGTGGCCGCCGAGTTGGTGCTGGACACCGTCAGGATCTCGTCGGTGCCGCTCTTGGTGGCACTCACCAGGCGCGCGTCGAAGGCGGTGGAGGCCTTGAGCGAGGTGTTGAGCACGTCGAACGCGGACTTCACCGTGGCCACCGCCGACATCTGCAGCTTGGCCTTGGACTGCTGCAGGTTCAGTGCGTTGTCCGCCGGCTTGCGATCGGCCGCCACCAGGCTGGCCACCATGCCGGAAATATCCAGCCCCGAGCCGATGCCGCCGTAACCAAAGTCAGCCACGTTGTTTCTCCTGTCTGTGTGCCACCGCCGCGCATGCCGCGCCGCCGTGCCGTCAACGAATGTAGCGGCCGTAGCCGCCGGGTCTTTAGAACCTCCTCGATGCAGGAGTTGTGCCAATGGGCTGGCGCGGCGCTTTGGCACGCCGGTTGCAGGGGCATGGGGGCAGGGCCGGGGATTGAAGCGTCGGCCCTGCCGCTGGAACGAAAAAAGCCCCCCTCCAATGTAGAGGGGGGCCCAGGCTACTGAAAAGCGGGGGGAGACGAAGCCACCCGGGATGTCCAGTCAAACAATCAGCGCTGATAACAGTTCTGCCGCAGGGGCGGGCCATGGCCACGGTGAATGTGGCTACCGGGAGAGAGTCCGGCCCATGGCCATGGCCCGGTCCTGCGCGAGCATTGGCTGTATATGTCGGGGTTTGCCCATGCCGCCGGCGGGTTGCCGGCGGCGTGGACGCGTGGCTCAGCGCAGCAGGCTGAGCACGTTCTGCGGCACCTGGTTGGCCTGGGCCAGCATGGCCGTACCGGCCTGCTGCAGGATCTGGGTGCGGGTCAGCTCTGCGGTTTCCTTGGCGAAGTCGGTATCGCTGATGCGGCTGCGCGAGGCCGACAGGTTCTCCGAGGAGGTCTGCAGGTTGGCCACCACCGAGGTGAAGCGGTTCTGGATCGCACCGAGGTCGGCGCGGGTGTTGTTGATCGAGCTCAGCGCCTTGTCGACGATTTCCAGCGCCTGCTGTGCACCCTTGACGGTGGACACGTCGATCGAGTCGGCGAACTGCTTGGTCGGCACGGCCGCGTTGGCGGTCAGGGTGATGTCGGTACCGCTCAGCTGCACCACTGCGCCATCCTTGTCCACGCTGTCCTTGACCGAGGTCAGGGTCAGCGCGCCGGTGGTGGCATCGGCTTCGGCAAAGATGCCGGTTTCACCGATCTTGGCGTTGATGTGCGTCGCCAGTGCCTGGCCGGCCTTGGCCGTGGTGGTGTCCTTCAGGTCCAGCTCGGCGAAGGACACGGTGCCCGACGCGCTGGTGAGGCTGAACGCATCCACGGTGGCGGCGCCGGCGGTGACGGTGGGGGCTGCAACGGCGGCGGTGACGAACTGCGCGCCACCCAGGGCGTTGGCCTTGGCGTCCACGACCTTGTCGATGGCAATGGCCTGGCCGG
>NZ_JAVWXA010000091.1:0-16244 GCF_036662295.1 Stenotrophomonas sp. | reverse complement strand
CACGGCGTGAACCCATCCCTGGGGCCTCGACGGGCGCCATCCATGGCGCCCGACGGTCCCGCGCCACCGCCCACCCCAGCCCGCCGAGGCCGTCATGGTGCTCATGGGCAGGCAAAGGCGAAAAAGGGGGGGCGCCACGCCATGCGTGGCTGCTCTGCATTTCCCGCCGTTGTCGCTTCCAGAAAACGAAACCCCAAAAACAAAAACGGGCACCCTTGCGGGTACCCGTTTCAGCGATTCCAGCCTTGCGGCAGGGATCAGGCTTCGGCTTCCACCACCACCTTGACGGTGGTTTCCACGTCGGCGTGCAGGTGAACAGTCACCTCGTACTCGCCCACGTTGCGGAAGGCGCCTTCGCCCAGGATCACTTCGCTCTTTTCCAGCGGCAGGCCGGCCTTGGTGAAGGCTTCGGCGATGTCGCGCGGGCCAACCGAACCGTACAGCTTGCCTTCCGTCGACGCGTTGGCGGCGATGGTGACGCTCTTGCCTTCCAGCGCGGCCTTGCGGGCTTCGGCGTCAGCGTGGATCGACTGGGCCTTGGCTTCGTAGTCGGCGCGCTTGGCTTCGAACTCGGCAACGTTGGTGGTGGTGGCCGGAACGGCCTTGCCGGTCGGGACGAGGAAGTTGCGGCCGTAGCCCGGCTTCACGTCGACCAGGTCGCCCAGACCGCCGAGGTTGGTGACCTTCTGGAGAAGAATCAGCTTCATGGTGTAGCTCCAAATATGTATTCGTTAGCGAGGCGTGGCCCCGCAGCGATGGCTGTCCGAATATCCGAACGGTAGACCGTGAAACCGCCCGACGCTTTGCAGCGCGGGCGGCCCGGTCCACGAAAGCGGCGACCGAAGCCGCCGGCTTTCATCAGACGTCGTGGTTGTCGGTGTACGGGATCAGGGCCAGGAAACGGGCGCGCTTGACGGCCGTTGCCAGCTGGCGCTGGTACTTCGACTTGGTACCGGTGACGCGGCTCGGCACGATCTTGCCGTTCTCGGTCAGGTACTGGCGCAGGGTGTTGAGATCCTTGTAGTCGATCTCCTTGACACCTTCGGCCGTGAACTTGCAGAACTTGCGGCGACGGAAGAACTTGGACATGTCAGTGCTCCTTAAGCGGCCGAAGCGGCGTCTTCGCCGGCATCGGTGTCAGCGGCGGGGGTGGTTTCACCTTCTTCGTCATCACGACGACGACGCTCGCCACGCTCGGGCTTGTCACCCTTCTCGTCCTTGCTCTTCATGATCAGCGACTGCTCGGTGTCCGCTTCGTCACGCTTGATGACGAGGTTGCGCAGCACGGCATCGTTGAAGCGGAAGCTTTCCACCAGCTCGCTCAGCACCGCCTGGTCGCACTCGATGTTGAGCATGACGTAGTGGGCCTTGACCAGGTTCTGGATCGGGTAGGCCAGCTGACGACGGCCCCAGTCTTCCAGACGGTGGATGGTGCCGTTGCCGTTCTCGACCAGCGCCTTGTAGCGCTCGATCATGGCCGGGACCTGTTCGCTCTGGTCCGGGTGGACCAGGAACACGACTTCGTAATGACGACTCATGTGTGTATACCTTTCGGATGTGGCCCTTCACGGGCCGGACAGCCCCCCGCAGGTGAACGCGGTGGGGCAAGGGTCCTGCCCGGAATCAGGCAGGAAGCCGCGCATTGTGGCAGCAGAAGGGGTTGCAGGCAAGCCGGGCGGGCTGAACAGCCGCGCTGGCGGGGCCTCAGGCCTTGTCGGCCTCGGTGGTGAAGCTCTCCCCGCAGCCGCACTCGGCGGTGGCGTTCGGGTTCCTGAACGTGAACGTCTCGCTCAGGCCATGCTTGCCGAAGTCGATCTCGGTGCCATCCACCAGGGCCAGGCTGTCGGCATCCACGTAGATGCGCACCCCGTCCTGCTCGAACACGGTGTCGCCGGGACGGTCATCGCGGGCCAGGTCGGTCACATGGCCCCAGCCCGAGCAACCGGTGCGGGTGACGCCAAAACGCAGGCCCAGCGCGCCAGGGGTCTGGGCGACGAACTTCTGCACGCGGGCAAAGGCAACGGGGGTAAGGCTTACAGCCATGGCAGGCAACTCCAGCGGATCGTGGTCATTATAGGCGTCCGGGCGGCGAGAAAGGCCTCGCAAGCAGAACACTGCACCCGGTAAACTCCCTCGTTCAGAGATCGAGTCGATCAACAGAGGATTCAAGTCATGACGGTGGTCAGCGTTGAACATGCGCTTGCCGGGAAGATCCCGGAAGGCGGCGAGGCAACAGTGCGCGGGTGGGTTCGTACGGTACGCGGCTCTGCGGCGCTGGCTTTCGTCAATGTCACCGATGGCTCCTGCTTCGCCCCCATCCAGGTGGTGGCCAATGACACCCTGGGCAACTTCGACGAGATCAAGAGCCTGACCCCGGGCTGCTCGGTGATCGCCCGCGGCACCCTGGTGAAGTCGCAGGGCAAGGGCCAGTCGTTCGAAATCCAGGCCAGCCACATCGAGATCGTCGGCCTGGTCGAGGACCCGCTGACCTACCCGATCCAGCCCAAGCCGATGAGCGCCGAGTTCCTGCGCGAAGTGGCGCACCTGCGCCCGCGCACCAACCTGTTCGGCGCGGTCACCCGCATCCGCAACTGCCTGTCCCAGGCCGTGCACCGGTTCTTCCACCAGAACGGGTTCAACTGGATCAGCACCCCGATCGTCACCACCTCCGATGCCGAAGGCGCCGGCCAGATGTTCCGGGTCTCCACCCTGGACATGGCCAACCTGCCGCGCAACGAGAAGGGCGAGGTCGATTTCAGCCGCGATTTCTTCGGCAAGGAAACCTTCCTGACCGTGTCCGGCCAGCTCAACGTGGAGGCCTACTGCCTGGCATTGAGCAAGGTCTACACGTTCGGCCCGACCTTCCGCGCCGAGAACTCCAACACCACCCGCCACCTGGCCGAGTTCTGGATGATCGAGCCGGAAATCGCCTTCGCCGACCTGGCCGAAGACGCGCGGCTGGCCGAGCAGTTCCTGAAGTACCTGTTCCGCGCGGTGCTGGACGAGCGTGGCGACGACCTGGCCTTCCTGGCCGAGCGCGTGGACAAGAACGCGATCACCAAGCTGGAAGACTTCATCAACGCCCCCTTCGAGCAGATCGACTACACCGAGGCGGTGAAGCTGCTGCAGAAGGCCGACAGGAAGTTCGACTTCCCGGTCGAATGGGGCCTGGACCTGCAGACCGAACACGAGCGCTGGCTGACCGAGGAGCACATCGGCCGCCCGGTGGTGGTGACCAACTACCCCGAGCACATCAAGGCGTTCTACATGCGCCTGAACGATGACGGCAAGACCGTCGCGGCGATGGACGTGCTGGCCCCGGGCATCGGCGAGATCATCGGCGGCAGCCAGCGCGAAGAGCGCCTGGACGTGCTGGACGCGCGCATGGCGCAGTTCGGCCTGGACCCGGCGCATTACGGCTGGTACCGCGATTTCCGCCGCTATGGTTCGGTGCCGCACGCCGGCTTCGGGCTGGGCTTCGAGCGCCTGGTGGTGTACGTGTGCGGGCTGGGCAACATCCGCGACGCCATCCCCTACCCGCGCGCCCCGGGCAGCGCCGAGTTCTGATCGATCAAGGAGGCAGTGCACCCATGACCCTGTTCCTCGCGCTGTGTTTCGTCGGCGTGGCGATCGCCGGGTTCAGTGCCTTCGTGATCTTCTGGCCGCTGACCCTGATCCACATCCGCGACCGACACCCGCCCCTGGCGCACCGCTTCGGCCAGGGCGCGTTCCTGCGCCCGGACGCGCTGCGCTGGCTGCTGGTCCGCGACTACCGGCAGACGCCCGACCGGGCGCTGTCCGGCCTGGCGACACCGGCATGGGTGTCCCTGCTCACCTTGTTGGCCGGACTGGGCATGGCTGCCCTGCTCTGGCTGCTTTCGATGGTATAGACATGACTGACACCGCCCCCCACCGCGACGAATGGTTCCTGGCCAGCCTCGGCAACACGCTGATCTGGGCGCGCCTGCGGATCCGCCCGGCCGGCACCGCCGAAGTGCTCGACAGCGACGGCAACACGCTGAGCTACGACAGCGAAGACACCGCCCGCTCGCAGCTGTTCGATGCCGAGTTCGTGGCCTATGACGGCCTGGACGAGGAAGACGCGCTGGTCCGCGGCTTCTCCCTGCATGAAGTGCAGCCGCCGCAGGCCAGCAGCGACGCCGACCTGCACGGGCGCATGGTGCAGAACCTGGGCGCCCGCGCGTAACCATCGATGTTCATCCCCGCTGCCTTCGCCGAGACCGACCTGATCTGGCTGGACCGGCTGCTGGCGCGCGATGCGTTCGTGACGCTGGTGACCAACGGGGCCGACGGCTTCCCGCAGGCGACCCGGCTGCCGGTGGTGTACACCCGCGACGCCGGCGGCATCCTGATCGAAGGCCACTGGGCCAAGCCCAACCCGCAGGCCGGCCACGCCGGTCCGGCGGCGCTGCTGGTGGATGGGCCACATGCCTACATCTCGCCCGGCTGGTACCCGGACAAACAGGCGCAGGCCCGCGTGCCGACCTGGAACTACGCCGCTGCCGAGCTGCGTGGCGCACTGGAACCGGTGACCGAGGCAGCGGCGCTGATCGGGATGCTGGACCGCCTCAGCACCCACTACGAGGCCCAGGTGGGCGGCGACTGGGCCCTGTTGCCGATCGAGGCACGCCAGGCGCGCATGCTGGCCGGCATCGTGGGCTTCCGCTTCCGCCCGGCGCAGGTGCAGATCAAGCTCAAGCTCAGCCAGAACCATCCCGAGGCCAACCAACGCAGCGTGATCGACGCGCTCTCGGCGCTGGAGGCGGCGCCCTCGCGCGAACTGGCGCAGTGGATGCGCTGGCGCCGCGACGAACACGGCGAGCACCGCTAAGCCCCTCATTCCCGCGACGACGCGGCCCCGCGGCCGCGCCTTGCCCCCACCCCACGTCAGGGACACCCCACGATGAAAGACATCCACAAGCTGCTGCAGAACAACCGCGACTGGGCCGACCGGATCGAGAAGGAAGACCCGGAGTTCTTCCACCAGCTGGCCAAGCAGCAGCACCCCGAATACCTGTGGATCGGCTGCTCCGATTCGCGGGTGCCGGCCAACCAGATCATCGGCATGGCGCCGGGTGAGGTGTTCGTGCACCGCAACGTGGCCAACGTGGTCGCCCACACCGACCTGAACTGCCTGAGCGTGGTGCAGTACGCGGTGGACCAGTTGAAGGTGAAGCACATCCTCATCGTGGGCCACTACGGCTGCGGCGGCGTGCACGCCTGCCTGCACAACACGCGGGTGGGGCTGGCCGACAACTGGCTGCGGCATGTGGGCGATGTGATGCAGAAGCACACGGCGATCATCGATGCGATCGAGACCGACGAGCTCAAGCACGCCCGCCTGTGCGAACTGAACGTGATCGAGCAGGTGGCCAACCTGTGCCGCTCGACGATCGTGCAGGACGCGTGGGCGCGCGGGCAGAAGCTGATGGTGCACGGCTGGGTGTACAGCCTGAAGGACGGCCGCGTGCGCGAGATGGGCATCGACGTGGGCGCCACGGAAGAGCTGCAGCCGGCCTACGAACGCGCGCTGGCGCACGTGCCGCGCCGCGGCAAGCGCGACTGACCCCCCTCCCCTGACGGACTCGCACCATGCTTCCCATGCCGATCAATCTGCTGGGCTGGATCGAAGAAAACCGGCATCTGCTGAAGCCGCCGGTGGGCAACAAGATGATCGAAAATGGTGACTTCATCGTGATGGTGGTGGGGGGGCCAAACAGCCGCACCGACTTCCATTACGACGAAGGCCCGGAGTGGTTTTACCAGCTCGAAGGCGAGATGGTGCTGAAGGTGCAGGAAGCGGGCGCGGTCCGCGACATCCCGATCCGTGCCGGCGAGATCTTCCTGCTGCCGGGCAAGGTGCCGCACTCACCGCGCCGCCCGGCCGGCGGCGTGGGCCTGGTGGTGGAACGCAAGCGGCTGGCGCACGAACGCGACGGGCTGCTGTGGTTCTGCGAGCGCTGCAACCACAAGCTGTACGAAGAATACTTCGCGCTGGAAAACATCGAAACCGACCTGCCAAAGGTCTTCGCGCGCTACCAGTCCTCTGTGGACCTGCGCACGTGCAAGGCGTGCGGACAGGTCGATCCGGTGCCTGGCGCTGTGCCGGCTGTTGAGGGCTGAAGACCTTCAACAGCTGAAAAGCACAATCCTCGATCGGCGCGTGCTACCGCGCTGACCTGGTACGGGTGGGCTGGCAGGACACGCCGTGAATCCCGCTCTGCGCCGCGGCCCGGCCGCTGGCCCGAAGGTGGCCTCGCCGCTCCCCCAACGCTCAACCTGCTCTCGCTCCCGCGCGTTGCGGATGGCCTTGGCCTTCGATGGAGCATGAATGAAAGGCAGCGACGTGGACTCTATCTCCAGGGCAAAGGGATTTTGCATGATGGCCAAGAGAGTTTTACTGGCAACAGTCGCTGCTGTCGCCATGCTGAGCGGTGCTGCATTGCTCTGTGTCTGGCGGGATGAGGCAATGCCCTCACTTTCGAGCCAATCCGCATCCATCAATGAACCAGCTTCCAACGCTGCTGCTGGTCCTGAGAAACGAGATGTCCGCCGTCGGCCGCAGATCCCGCCTGCGACGCTTCCTGCGTCAGGCAGGGAGACGGATTCATCCTAGGCCGATGCTGCAACCGCTTACGAGCTCGTTGAGACCAATCTGCGTTGCCAGATGGATCGCGAGGCCTCGAGCGCTGGAGAGCATGCCCCGAGTACGACGGACGGGCTTTGCAAGGACCTGCTGCTGGACCCGATGAGTCGCGAAGAAGTCTTCAAGGCCATAACCTTCGCCGCTGAGAACGGGGAGGTTCGTGCGCAGCTCGACTATTCGTTGTACGCCTCAAGAATCTTTGAGGACGACAAGAACGCTCTTGATCCTGATCTCATCAGGGAATACAAGGACAACACCATCAGGTTCCTGGAATCAGCAGGTGCGTCCGGTCAATCACAGGCGTATGTGCGGCTCAGTGACATCTACAAGAATGGGTCATTGGCGCCGCAAGATCCGGTGATGGCATATGCGTATGCAGAGGCCTACATTCAAACCAGTACAAGTCGCTACGGCGCTTCATTCTTGAATGGTGCAATGTCCGGCCTGGACAGCGCGCAGCTGCGTCGCGGAAAGGAAATCGCGACCCAGATTCTCAACGGAAGGAGTAGCACGCAGCAATAGGACCGTCACACGTCACGGCTGGCGTGTGCGAGTCTTGAAGCCGCTCCGGTCGTACATCCAGGGCTGCCGGCCAGCGGCCGGCACTACCGTGACCGTCTGCGGGAGGGGCCTAGCCTCTCCAGCAACACAGCTGCTCCAGAGGTGAAGGCGCATGGCTTGCGAGGCACTGCCTCGCATGCGACTGAACGCACAGCCGCCAGCGGCTGGGCCGGGCCGCGGAGCGGGATGCACGGCGTGTCCCGCCAACCCACCCGCACCGCGCCAGCCCACTGAAGGCCAGGCAGAGCGCCCGTAGCCGTTGCCGTTGCCTTGGCTGTTGCCTTTACCAACACCACCCCCCTTCCCCCCGGCACCCGGATAAACTGTCAGCCACTGTCATTGCTGGTCGCACCATGTCCGACATTCTCAGCCGCACCCACGCCGTTGCCCTGGACGCCGCCGACCCCCTGCGCGCCCTCCGCAGCGAGTTCGTCTTCCCCCAGCACAACCACCGCGACCAGACCTACTTCGTCGGCAACTCGCTCGGCCTCCAGCCGCGCGGGGCGCGTGCCGCCGTCCAGGAGGTCATGGACAAATGGGCCAGCCTTGCCGTCGAAGGCCACTTCACCGGCGACACCCAGTGGCTGCGCTACCACCGCCTCGTCAGCGATCAGCTTGCCCGCGTCGTCGGCGCGCTGCCCAGCGAAGTGGTCGCCATGAACACCCTCAGCGTCAACCTCCATCTCATGATGGTCAGCTTCTACCGGCCCACCGCCCAGCGCCCGGCCATCCTCATCGAAGCCGGCGCCTTCCCCACCGACCGCCATGCCGTCGAATCCCAGATCCGATTCCACGGCTTCGATCCGGCCACCGACCTCATCGAGGTACAGCCCGACGAACCCAACGGCACGATTTCCCTGCAGGCCATCGAACGGGCCATCACCCAGCATGGCCCGCGCCTGGCGCTGGTGCTCTGGCCGGGCGTGCAGTACCGCAGCGGCCAGGTCTTCGACCTGGATGCCATCACCCGCATGGCCCGCCTGCAGGGCGCGCGCGTGGGCTTCGACCTGGCCCACTCGGTCGGCAATGTGCCCCTGCAACTGCACGACGTCGCGCCCGACTTCGCCATCTGGTGCCACTACAAGTATCTCAACGCCGGTCCCGGCGCGGTCGCCGGCTGCTTCGTCCACGAACGCCACCACCGCGATACCAGCCTGCCCCGCTTCGCCGGCTGGTGGGGCCACGAAGAAGCCACCCGTTTCAAGATGGCCCCGCAGTTCGTGCCCGCCGTGGGCGCCGAAGGCTGGCAGTTGAGCAACCCGCCCGTGCTGGGCCTGGCCCCGCTGCGCGCCGCGCTGGACGTGGTCGACAAGGCCGGCGGCATCACCGCCCTGCGCGAAAAATCGCTGCGCCTGACCGGCCTGCTCGACGCCCTCGTGCGCGCCCGCCTGCCCGGCGTCCTGGAGGTGCTCACCCCCAGCGAACCGGAACGCCGCGGCTGCCAGTTGTCCCTGCGCGTGGCCGGTGGCCGCGAGCGCGGCCGCAGCCTGTTCGAGTACCTGCAGACCGTGGGCGTGCTCGGCGACTGGCGTGAACCGGACGTCATCCGCATCTCGCCCACCCCGCTGTACAACCGTTACCAGGACCTGCACCACTTCGTCGACGAAGTGGGCGCCTGGGCCGGCCTGTAACCGCTGCCCTTCCCTTTGCGGACATTGCCTTGATCGCTTCCACTTCCCGCTCGCTGAGCATCATCGGCGCCGGCCTGGCCGGCTCCCTGCTCGCCATCCTGCTCTCGCGCCAGGGCTGGCGCATCACCCTGTACGAGCGCCGCGGCGATCCGCGCATCAGCGACTACGAGTCCGGCCGGTCGATCAACCTGGCCCTGGCCGAGCGCGGCCGCAATGCGCTGCGCCAGGCCGGCGTGGAAGAAGCGGTCATGGCCAAGGCGGTGATGATGCGCGGGCGCATGATCCACCCGCGCCAGGGCGAGCCGCAGCTGCAGCGTTACGGGCGTGACGACAGCGAGGTGATCTGGTCCATCCACCGCAAGGACCTCAACACCACCCTGCTGCAGCTGGCCGAGGATGCCGGCGCGCAGGTGCATTTCCATCGCCGCCTGCACACCGTGGACTTCGATGCCGGCTACGCGCGCTTCATCGACGACCGCGACGACCAGCCGCACGACATCCGTTTCGAGACGCTGATCGGGGCCGACGGGGCCGGCTCGGCCCTGCGCGCGGCGATGAACCGCAAGCAATCGCTGGACGAGCGCATCGATTTCCTGGACCACTCCTACAAGGAGCTGGAGATCCCGCCCACCGCCGACGGCGGCTTCCGCATCGAGGCCAACGCGCTGCACATCTGGCCGCGTGGCCACTACATGTGCATCGCCCTGCCCAACCACGAAGGCACCTTCACCGTCACCCTGTTCCTGCCCAACCAGGGCGAGCCCAGCTTCGCCACCACCACCGACGGTGTCCAGGCCGAGGCGCTGTTCGCGCGCGACTTCCCCGATGCGCTGGCGCTGATCCCCAACCTGCGGCGTGATTGGGAGGAGCACCCGCCCGGGCTGCTGGGCACGCTGCACCTCAAGCACTGGCACCTACAGGGGCGTGCGGCCCTGCTCGGCGATGCCGCGCACGCGATGGTGCCCTTCCACGGCCAGGGCATGAACTGCGCCTTCGAAGACTGCGTGGCGCTGGCCGGCCACCTGCTCGAGCAGGACTCGCTGGCCGCGGCCTTCGCCGCGTTCGAAGCCGATCGCAAGCCCAATGCCGAAGCGATCCAGCAGATGGCGTTGGAGAACTACCTGGAGATGCGCGACCGCGTCGCCGACCCGGCCTTCCTGTTGCAGCGCGAGCTGGAACAGGCGCTGCAGGCGCGCTGGCCCACGCGTTTCGTGCCGCACTACACCATGGTGACCTTCCTGCACACGCCCTACGCGGTGGCGCTGGAACGCACCCTGCTGCAGCGGCGCATCCTCGAAGACGCCACCGCCGGGCACGACAGCCTGGCGCACATCGACTGGGCGGCGCTGGAGCGCATCGTGCACGCGCAGCTGCCCGTGCTGGAGGGCGCGCACTGATGACTGACAGCTTCCTGTTCTACGACCTGGAAACCTTCGGCCAGGACCCGCGCCGCACCCGCATCGCCCAGTTCGCCGCGATCCGCACCGATGCCGCGCTGAACATCATCGACACCCCGGTCAGCTTCTACGTCAAGCCGGCCGACGACCTGCTGCCCTCGCCGGTGGCCACGCTGATCACCGGCATCACCCCGCAGCACGCGCTGCAGGCCGGGGTGAGCGAGGCCGAGGCCTTCTCGCGCATCCACGACCTGATGGCGCGGCCGGGCACCTGCGCGCTGGGCTACAACACGCTGCGCTTCGATGACGAATTCGTGCGGCACGGGCTGTTCCGCAATTTCTACGATCCCTACGAACGCGAGTGGCGCAACGGCAACTCGCGCTGGGACCTGCTGGACATGATGCGCCTGCTGCACGCGCTGCGGCCCGACGGCGTGGCGTGGCCGCAGCGCGAGGATGGCGCCACCTCGTTCAAGCTCGAGCACCTGGCCACCGCCAATGACGTGCGCCAGGGCGACGCCCACGAGGCACTGTCGGACGTGCACGCCACCATCGGCCTGGCACGCCTGTTCCAGCAGGCCCAGCCGCGCCTGTGGGATTACGCGCTGAAGCTGCGCGACAAGCGTTTCGTGGGCAACCTGCTGGACGTGGATGCCATGCAGCCGGTGCTGCACATCTCCATGCGCTATCCGGCCCAGCGCATGTGTGCCGCCCCGGTGCTGCCGCTGGCGCGCCACCCCTACATCAACAACCGCGTGATCGTGTTCGACCTGGACGGCGATGTCGACGCGCTGATGGCGCTGCCGGCCGAGGCCATCGCCGCGCGCCTGTACACCCGCGCGGCCGACCTGGCCGAGGGCGAGCAGCGCGTGCCGCTCAAGGAAGTGCACCTCAACAAGGTGCCCGCCCTGGTGGCCTGGAACCACCTGCGCGCGGCCGACCACGCCCGCCTCGGCATCGATCCGGGCATGGTCGAGGCCAAGGCCGCGCGCCTGCGCGCGCTGGGCCCGGCGCTGGCCGAGAAGGTGCGCCAGGTCTTCGGCGGCGAGCGCACGTTGCCGCCCAGCGACGTGGATGGCGCGCTGTACGATGGCTTCCTTGCCGACGGCGACAAGGCGCTGATGACCCGCATCCGCACCAGTCCGCCGGCCGAACTGGCCGGCTTTGCCGAGCGCCTGCGCGATCCGCGCATGCCCGAGCTGCTGTTCCGCTATCGCGCGCGCAACTACCCGCAGACCCTGGATGCGGCCGAGCGCGAGCGCTGGAACGACTACCGCCGCCAGCGCCTGCTGGGCGAGACCGGGCTGGGCGAGCAGACCCTGCCGCACTACCGCCAGCAGCTGGACGCGCTGGCCGCCGAACACGCCACCGATCCCGGCACGCTGGCGCTGCTGCAGCAGCTGCGCGACTGGGGCAACCACCTGGAGCAGAGCCTGTGAGCAGCTATTTCAGTCCCAAGAGCTTCACGTTCCTGCGCGGGCTGGCCCGCCACAACGACAAGACCTGGTTCAACGAGCACAAGCCGCAGTACGAAGAGCACGTGCGCCAGCCCTTCCTGCGCCTGATCACCGACCTGCAGCCGGACCTGGCCGCGGTCAGCGACAAGTTCCGCGCCGATCCGCGCAGCGTCGGCGGCTCGCTGTTCCGCATCTACCGCGACGCGCGCTTCTCCAACGACAAGTCGCCCTACAAGGAATGGCAGGGCGCGCGCCTGTTCCACGAGCGGCGCAAGCAGGTGCCCGCGCCTTCGTTCTACATCCACCTGCAGCCGGGCGGCAGCTTCGTCGGCGCCGGCCTGTGGCATCCCGAGCCGGCCACCCAGCGCAAGGTGCGCACCTTCATCGTCGACAACCCCGGCAGCTGGAAGGCGGCCGCGCATGCGCCGGCGCTGCGCAAGCGGTTCGACTTCGAACAGAGCGAGAAACTGGTGCGGGCGCCGCGCGGTTTCGAGCCGGATTTCGAGTTCATCGACGACCTCAAGCACCGCAACTGGGTGTTCTGGCGCTCGCTGGACGATGCGGCGATGACCGGGCCGCGCCTGCGCCAGACCCTGGCCGCCGACCTGGCCGCGCTGGGGCCGTTCGTGGACTACCTGTGCGCGGCCCTGGACCTGGAGTTCTGAGCACGATGACCGCCACCGCCGTGCCACGCCGCCCGCTGGGCGACAGCGGCCTGTGGGTGTCGCAGATCGCATTGGGCTGCTCGGGGTTCTGGGGCCACCGCCGGTTCGCCGAGGCCGAGGCCGAGCGCATCGTGCGCCATGCGCTGGAACGCGGCGTCAACCTGTTCGATACCGGCCACAACTATTCCGGGTTCAACGCCGAGCCCCGGCTGGGGCGGATCCTGCAACGCGCGTTCGCCGCCCATCCGCGCGACGGGCTGGTGATCTCCAGCAAGGCCGGCACCCTCACCGGGCAGGCCGGGGTCAGCGGCGCCGAGCAACGCGACTTCTCGCCCGACAACATCGAACGCAGCTGCGCGGCCTCGCTGCGCAACCTGCAGTGCGACCACCTGGACATCTTCCAGCTGCACGGCATCGGCGTGCCGCAGATCACCGACGAGCTGCTCACCGCGCTGGACCGCATGCGGCGCAACGGCATGTTCCGGCTGCTGGGCATCAACACCCACACCGCCGAGACCATGCGCTTCATGGCCGACCGGCCCGGCGCGTTCCAGGTCGCCCTGATCGACTACAACGCCCTGCAGCAGGACCGCGAGCCGCTGATCCAGGCCATGCACGCGGCCGGGATCGGCGTCCTGGCGGGGACCGTCCTGGCCCAGGGGCACCTGCTGCCCGCCCGGCCGCGCCTGCCGCGCCTGGCCGATGCGTGGTACCTGGCGCGCGCATGGTTGAAGCCCTCCAGCCGGGCGTTGATGCGCAGCGCACGTGCGATGCAGCGCGCCGTCGCCACGGTGCATTCGCAGACGCCGGCCCAGACCGCGTTTGCCTACGTGCTGCAGAACCCGGCGATCGCCAGCGGCGTGCTGGGCACGACCCGCGTGGCCAACCTCGAGCAGATCCTGCAGACCCACGTGGCGGCGCTGCAGCCGGACGAACGCGCGCGCCTGGTCGCCGCGTTCGCCCCGACCGGTGCGGCGCATGCGCCCTAGCCTTCACATGTTTCCACACCCGCTGCGGCAAGCTCGACGCAGTGCCGCACTGAGGCGAGAGCGATGAAGAAACTGCCCTGGTTGCTGCTGGCCCTGCTGCTGTTGCTGGCCGGGGTGTTTGTCAGCGGCCCCTACCTGACCGTGCGCGGCCTGGCCCAGGCCATCGAAACGCGCGATACCGCCCGGCTCGATCGCTATGTCGATTTCCCGATGCTGCGCGCCAACCTGCGCGCACAGGTGAACGACTACGTGGTGCGCCGCGCCGGGCCGGAGGTGCAGTCCAACCTGTTGGGCGCGCTGCTGCTGGGGGCCAGCGAGAAGCTCACCGGCACCGCCGTGGATGCGATGGTCACCCCGACCGGGATCGGTGCACTGCTGGAAGGGCGCATGCTGTGGAAGCGGGCCAGCAACGACCTGGAAAGCCGCGATCCCTACGCCGCGCCGCGCAAGGCGCGCCCGCTGCAGGGTGCCGAGCACCACTTCGAGTCGCTCTCACGCTTCACCGCCACCACCCACGCCCCGGATGGCACGCCCATCGTGTTCGTCCTGCAACGCACCGGGTTGCGCTGGAAACTGGTGGACATCCGGTTGCCGCTGGGCGACGACGCGCCCCAACCGCCGAGCGGCCTCCCCATCCGGTAGGGATCGCAAGCAACCGCGCATGCGGTTCCTGACCTCGCTGGCGACGGCCCGATGGGTGCCCGCGCGTCACGCCGGGCATACGGTTGGTCGGTACGCACGACCAACGGTCATGGCCTACCCGTCGTTGGCCACGCCATGCGGCACGTGCCCGGCCGCCACGCTCTGGTGCTGGCGGGCGCTGTCGATGTTGTGCTGCGAGTCGTCGAAGAAGATGTCCGCGCCGAATGCCTCCAGGAACGGCCCCTTGTGCCGCCCGCCCAGGAACAACGCCTCGTCCAGGCGCACGCCCCACTCGCGCAGCGTGCGGATCACCCGCTCGTGCGCCGGCGCCGAGCGCGCGGTCACCAGCGCGGTGCGGATCGGCGCATCTTCGCCCGACGGGAACACGGCCTGCAGCGTGTGCAGGGCCGAGAGGAAGTTGCGGAACGGGCCGCCACTGAGCGGTTCACGCGCGTTCTCGCGCTCATGCCGGCCGAAGGCTTCCACCCCCTGCTCGCGCGAGATCCGCTCGCTCTCATCGCCGAAGATCACCGCATCGCCATCGAAGGCGATGCGCAGCTGGCCCAGGGGCTGGCTCATGTCCACCTGCTCGGCCGCGGCGATGGTCTCGCCCGGCGGCTTGGGCAGGATGGTGGCGGCGGCGATGCCGTGCAGCAGCGCGCGACGCACCGATTCGGGATTGGCCGACAGGAACAGGTCGGTGCCGAACGGCTTGACGTAGGGCCAGGTCGGCTCGCCGGCGGTGAAGGTGGCGCGGATGATGCCCAGGCCGTAATGCTGGATGGAGTTGAAGATGCGCAGGCCGGTATCGGCCGAGTTGCGCGACAACAGGATCACCTCCACCCGCGGCGACTCCGGCGACTGTCCCTGGTTGAGCGCCAGCAGCTTGCGCACCACCGGGAAGGCCACGCCCGGGCGCAGCACGTCGTCCTCGTGCTTGCGCTGGTATTCGGCGTAGGCGTCCACGCCCTCGGCCTCGAACAGGGCATGGCCCTCTTCCAGGTCGAACAGCGCGCGCGAGGTCACCGCGACGGTCAGCAATCGGGGGGTGTTGTCGCCCATGGCAGTCACAGATCCAATGCGGCCCACGTGGCCGGCCCGCTATTGTCGGTCAAAACATGAACTGTTCGCTGAGGATCCGGTCTTCCAGATTGTGTTCAGGATCGAACAGCAGGGTCACCCGGCGCTCGCGCGACTCGCGGATCGTCACCTCGACCACGTCGCGGGTCTCGTGGGAATCGGCGGTCACGCTGACCGGGCGCTTGTAAGGGTCCAGCACGCGGAAGCGGACTTCGGTGTCGGCCTTGAGGATGGCCCCGCGCCACCGGCGCGGCCGGTACGGGGCCAGCGGGGTCAGGGCGATGGTGTGCGAGCCCAGCGGCAGGATCGGGCCATGCGCGGAATAGTTGTAGGCGGTGCTGCCGGCCGGGGTGGAGACCAGCACGCCGTCGCCGATCAGCTCGGCCACGCGCTCCTGGCCATTGAGGTCCACGCCGATGTGCGCGGCCTGGCGGGTCTGCCGCAGCAGCGAGACGTCGTTGTAGGCCAGCGAACCGGTGGTGGTGCCCGATTCGGTGAGCGCCAGCATTTCCAGCGGCCGCAGGTGCGCCGGCTCGGCGGCGGCCAGCCGTGCCGGCAGGTCGTCGTCACGGAACTGGTTCATCAGGAACCCGACCGTCCCCAGCTTCATGCCGAACACCGGCTTGTCCAGCGCAGCGTGCCGGTGCAGGGTCTGCAGCATGAAACCGTCGCCGCCCAGCGGACACAGCACGTCGGCCGCCTCGGGCGTGCAGTGCCCATGGCGCGCCAGCATCACGGCCAGCGCCTGCTGCGCCGCCTCGGTGTTGCTGGCCAGGAAGGCGATACGGGGGGTGTCGCTCATCGGTGGATCCGGTGGGGGTGTACCGGGCAGAGCATAACCGGTTGCGTCCGGCGGGATGGGGTTGGGGCGGATGCGGTGCTCGCCCAGGGTTGCTGCATGCAAAGGAAAAGGCGCTTCGCCCTTCTGTGGAGTTCTGGTGTTGCAGCGCGTGAGTCCTTGCGAGTGCCGGCCTGGCCGCCAAGAGATCAATGGCCGCAGCACTGGCCGTTGGTCGGTGGTCGTTGAGAACAAGGGTGCCTGTGGGAAGCCGGCCAGCGGCCGGCACTACCGGCTTTTTCCGTGCGCACCGGTCCACTGTCCAAGGGCGGGTACGGGCGGGGGTGCGGGGCCGGCATACGCCATGGCTGGGGTAT